>DATJMR010000325.1:0-11455 GCA_035508595.1 Dyella sp. | reverse complement strand
CAGCGCGATTCGCGGTAACCCGACGGTGTCGTACTGCCAGACCGGCAGCGGCGCGGGCAAGGACATCCTCGCCGGCGTAACGATTGCAAAGAGCCCGGGTCTGGGCAATGACGTCTACAACGTGCAGTACACCTGCCCGTCGGTTGCCAACGGCAACGATACGGACCATGGCTTCGGCGCCACCGCGACCGGTGTAGGCCGTTCCGATCTGACGACACCCAGCTTTGCCGGTGCGGATTCGCCGCTGAACTCCACCGACGTTTCCAACTATCAGAGCGTGCATGGCAGCACCGCCTACCCGGTACAGTTCCCGGCCGTAGCTGGCGCGATCACCATCGCGATGAACATGAAGACCGCCAATGGCGTAGTGTTGAGCACCGCCAACACCAACTTCAGCGATGCACAGCTGTGCAGCATCTTCTCCGGCGCCGTCACCAACTGGAACGATCCTTCACTGTCCAGCGCATTTTCGCTGGGCTCTGGCGATTCGATCCCCTCCACAGCGATCGCGGTGCAATATCGCTCCGACGGTAGCGGAACCACTTTCAGTTTCATGAACCACCTGACGGCGGTGTGCCCTGCGGTTAGCGGCAATCATTTCCTGGCCAACCAGACTTTCACCACGGCCGTATCGCAGTTCTTGTCGACACTCCCCTCCAACTGGACGGGTTCCAGTGGCAATCCGGCGGTGACCAAGGCGATCGCCAGCACGGCAGGCAGCATCGGCTATGCCGAAATGGCCAATTCGCTGGCGGCGGGTATTCAGTTCTCCAAGGTGGATGGCGTGGATCCGGCCACGTTCGGTGCGAAGTTCCAGCTCCCGGCCAGCTCCGTGGTGTTCAACGAAGTCATCTCCACCACCAGCTATGGCACGCAAGGTCAGCCGGTGTTGAGCACCCTTTCGGGTGCGCCGAGCAATGAATGCCTCGAGCTGGTGGATCCGTCGCAATATGCCAACCCCAGCAGCGGCTATCCGATCATGGCCATTTCTTACCTGCTCGGAAATGCCGCAAGCAATCCGACGGCGGATCTGACCAATATCCGCAACCTGATCGGTGCGCCGTACAACTCCACCATCACCGGAAGCTCGAGCCTGACGCAGTTCGGCGTGGGCAAGGGCCTGGCGTTGTTGGATACCAGCCTGACCACCGTTCCGAGCACTGGCGAAGTCACCAGCTGCGTGAACTAAGTCGGTCGCTGTCTTGCAGAAAGCAGAGGAAAAGAGGGAGCGCATGCTCCCTCTTTTTTCATGCGACAACGGAATGGTTCGGCACGACGCAGTTGCCTTGATCGGTAACGTCACCGACATGTTTTCAGAAGCCCGCGCTTCATGAATGCGTCATCGCGCATGTCTATAAAAGCTAGGGTCGCGCCATGTCTCTGCTGCGTGACGTATTTTTCTGCAGGACGCAGAAGCGGGAGGGGGTGCAGCCCCTCCCTATTTTTTTCGCGTCGGATGGCTATTTGGAAATCAGCAATAGCACCGATTGCCCGCATTGGTTGTACGTGGCACCCGCACCGCCGATCAGTGTTTCATTGCCTGGCGTCACCCAGGTGTTGGAGCCGTCGTTCCAGTTGCAGGTGTCCGTGACGCGATACCAGTTGGTGCCGGTAGGCGGTGCGGGCAACGTGAAAGTGACCTGGCCGGACCAGCCGTTATAGGCGATGTACATCGAGTTGCTGTCGCCGAAGTCGGTGCCGCTCACGGTGTAGGCGATGGCGTAGTTGCTGGTGTTGTCCCAATAGCTGGTCGTGGCTTGCACGCCGCTGGGTTCCCACCATTGAACTTCGCTGCTGGTGTACCAGTTTTGCGGACGCAACGCGGGATGCGCTTTGCGGAACGCAATGGCGCGCTGGGCGAAGTTGTAAAAGTTGGATTGGTCGCTGGTCCAGGAGTAATTGAGCCAGTTGGCGGTGGAGTCGACGTTGTACGGATTATTGTTGCAGTTCAACGAGCGCAGGTATTCGTCGCCGCCGGCCATCATGGGCGTGCCGGCCGACAGCATGGTGAAGGCTAACCCTGTGCGCGCGGCACGGCGTTGATCCGCCGCAGCGCCGCCCTGGTTCCAGCTGTAGTTGGTTTGATTGCCGCCTGAAGATGGACCGTAAGGCCAGGCCTGGCTGTTGTTGGGGCCGTTGCAGTAATACACGTCGAACAGCGTAAATCCGTCGTGGACGTCGATGTAGTTGGTGGAGTTCCACGGATAGCGTCCGTTGCCCTGGAAGATGCTGGACGAGCCGGTGAAGTCCTGCGCGTCTTGACCGATGGAGATGGTCATGTTGCCGAGTTCGTTCTGCGCTTGGCGCAACGTGTTTTCGAACACGCCGTTCCATTCCGACCAGCCGACCGGAAACTTGCCTTGTTCATCGCCGCCGCTGGCGCTCCACGGTTCGGCGAAAAGATCCAAACCGCTGCCGCCGCCCGCCGGTCGCACCGTCAGGTTGCTGAGGATCTTGTTGACGGCGACGTTGGGATCGGCTGCATCGAAATTGAAACCGCCGTTGGGACAATTGGGCGCGGCCGCTTCGTAGGATTGATTGAGGCAGTTGTTGCCGAGGATCGGACCTTCGTCGAAGCGGAAGCCGTCCACGCCCATCGTAGTGCTCCAGTACGACAGCGAGTCGACGATCATCTGCGAGGCGGCCGGATTGTAGGTATTGAAGTTGGCGCCGATACCGGTGTCGTCGTAGAAATACTGATTGCCCGTGGTCAGCTCGTAATACGTGGCGTTATCCAGGCCGCGCCACGAGTTGATGGTGGCGACGGTGGGGTCGGTACTGCTCCAGGTGCCGCCTTCGGACGTGTGGTTGTAGACCACGTCCATGTAGACCTTGATGCCGGCGTTGTGGAACGCCTGCACCATCGCCTGGAATTCGGCGGTCGGTCCGCCCGGCGATTTGTTGTAGGCGTAGCGACGGTCGGGCGCAAAGAAGTCTTCGGTCATGTAGCCCCAGTAATTCTGATCTTGTGTCGAATCGGGGATGACATCGTTCTCGTCGTTTTGCGTTTCCTGTATCGGCAGAAATTCAACGGCGGTAACGCCGAGGCTGGCCAGATAACTCGCTTTGAGTCCCGCGCCGTAATACGTGCCCTGATATGGCGAGGCAATGCTCGAATCCTGCTTGGTCAGGCCGCGCACGTTCACTTCGTAGATCACATCGTCTTTCTGCGCGCGCGTCGGCTTGGTGCCCGTGCTCTGCGTGCTCGGCACCAGCACCATGCCTTTGGGCGCGTAGGTACCGCTGTCGATCTGGCGATACGCCACGCCGAAGGCGGAATCGATCGTGCCGCCCGATGCGAAGATGTCGGCATCTTGATTGTTCGCGTTGAGCGGATCCTGGCTGATTTCCCGAGCGTAGGGATCGATCAGCAACTTGTTCGGATTGAAGCGATTGCCGTTGCTGTCGACATCGGAAACGAAACCCACCGACGAGCCCTTGGTCCAGCTTGAGTTGTAGGGCCAGTTGGGGCCCCAGGCACGATAGCCGTAATACACCGTGCCGGTAATGCCGGCGGTTTTGATCGACGACACCGGCACCACCACCTGCCACACGCCGCTGCCGACGTTGGTGAGCGAATAGGTTGCCGATTCCTGCACACCGTAGCCGGCGCTGTACAGATACAGCACCATGTAGGTGGCGTTGGCGGAATAAACGCGGAAGGTGATCTGCGTTTGTTGTGCGTTGTAGCTGGCACCCAAGGTATTGGGGTTGATGGCAGCGTGTGCTGGCATCCATGGCGTGGCCGCCAGGCTGGCGAAGACCAGCAAAGCAGCGAGAATTTTCGAACACTTCATTGGGGCATGCCTCCGTTCCTGCTTCGTGGATAGACAGGTTCAACAGCCTTGCTTTGCGTTCAAAACGGCAAACAAATCCTCCAGGCGGCCGTGACGTGATCACGACCACGCGCTACGTTTTGTCGGCGACTCTTAAATCCCTGAAGTGCATGCAGGCGTAACTGCCTGCGTTGCCGCAGCGTGCCGAAGGCCGAATCGATCTCCCCATCGATTGCGTGTTGCAGTGAACGCGATGCATGGCGATGCGGACAGCTGGTGCGGCGATAGTAGGAAGCATCGCAATGCAGCAACCAGGGGATGCATACGTATTCATTGCCATGGCGTTGGCGAATTTCACATGGAAAACACGCCTCCGCGCACGCAACGCATGTCGCACCGTGTTTGTCATGCCGTTTGCGTTGCGGCGCATGACATGTGCGGCACGCCCATGTCCGCAAAAAGAAACCGCCACGATCTTGCGATCGCGGCGGCTGGTTTGGAACGGAGCGGCTAGCGGAGCGTCACCACGGTGCGGCAACGAGCGAGATCGGCTCCCAGAAAACCGGTGCTTTCGCTGCATGCGAATCCACCGCTGACAGCGCTTCCTGGTGACGTGAGGGCGTCCAGTCGGAAGAGCGCAGTACCGACATCGCCACGGTCAAATTGGTCCGCAGCGCAGGGATGGCGTCATGAGCAAGATCTCTCAGCGCCACGTCGGAAGAGGAAACCTTCATCGCTTCGTAGGCCGAAATGATCCGGCAATGATTTTTCACCGAAGCGCTGGCGAAGGTTTTATCGAAGGCATCGCCGCTGAGCGATTGCAGACGAGTGAGCATGCTGGTGGCGGACGCGGACTGGACGGCGCCGGTGCCTTCGTCATGGTTCGGCATCAGCTGCGCCAGGCGCATGTCCAGTGAGGTCCGCTCCTGAATGATCGAGTTGGCCAGGTCGATCACGCGCGGGTTGACGGATTTGCTTAGCGCCAGTTTCGCCATGGCGATCTGCACGGCGTTGTCCGACTTGGCACGCGCGAGAAACGCTTGTTCATCGTTGTTGGCTGGCGGCGGGTTGGCGTCGGCGGCCTGGGCAAGTCCCGAAGCCAGTAGCAGCCACATCAGTGCCAGTGACATGGGAACGAGCCGAGAGAAGCTTGCAGCGCGCATGACGTTTCGCCTTTTGGCCTGAGCGGATGCCCCTTTACGGCTTCAATGTGAACTCAAAGAAGTTCAATTAGTGTTTAGAAATTGTCAGACGATTATGCGAAGGCGCTCAAGCACGAAGCTTTCCTTCAGCAAGCTCTGCGCGGCGTCATTCCGCGTGTGCCGGACGACGATCGCGCATTAACAGATTCCAGGCCGCAAACTCGATGGCGATCACCGACAAGCAACTTACCGGCGGCCACCAGAGGTGGTAGACGCGCAGCAAGGCCATGCACACCGCCAGCACCAGCATCATGCTGACCAGCAGCAGCGGCCAGTTCCGTCCGATACCGGGGAGGCCGTAAAGCAGCAGCGGAAGCGTCAGCATGACGGCGGCCAACGCGAACTGGCGAAGAAAGTCGATCGGCGTGACCAGCAAGCCGCGTTCCAGGGACTCCAGCACATTCGCCTGGTATTCCACGCCGGGCATGGGCGAATCCGGCGTTTGCAAAATGTCGCCAAGCCCCGCTGCGGTCGCGCCGATCAATACCCAGCGATTTTTGAGCAGGTCGGCGGGTATCTGATGGTTGAGCACATCGACCGAGGACACTCGCCCGAACGTGCCCGCCGGGCCCGCGTAACGCAGCAGCACATAGTTGTTGCGCATCCACAGGTAGGGCGATGCGTCGTTACGGGCGGGGTCTTCAAGCCCTGGCAGCGCCGCGCCGGGCGGGGCGGCATGGTTGAGCTCAAGCAGGGCTAGCGCCAGCGATGGCCAGTAGGGGCTGCCCAGTCCTGCTTTGAGATACGCGCCGCGAACGAGCTGATCGTCGTCCTTGGCCACATCTACCTGCCCGAACGCCGCCACGCTTTTTGCAATGACCGAGACGGGAAGCGCTTCCTGCAGCGGGCCACCCAGCGTGACGGCTTCGGCGAACACCGGCAGCACGACTTTGCCATTGCGTTGCATGGCATCGGCGACGCGTTGGTCGTTCGTCGGATCGATGGAGGGTGCGGACATGGTGACGTCCATGCCGATGCCGCGCACGCCGTCGGCGCTGAGGCGATCGATCAATTGCGCGTACACGGATCGTGGCCACGGAAATTGCCCGATGTCGTCCAGGCTCTTGGGATCGATGGCGACAATGACGACACTGCCGTCCGGCGTGTATCGCCAGTGGCGCGCGTGCAAATCGTAAAGGCCGTTGTCGAGCGGCACGGTGATGCCGCTGACGATCAGCAACACCAGCAAGCCGATGCTGGCCATCCAGATCATGCCGCGAACCAGCCATGCGAAGGAGCCGCCGGGTGTCAGCGATTCAGGCATGAGTGTTTTCTCGCGAGGCCAGGGCGCCGTCGACCGTGGCTTGGGATGCTGAGCGTTTGCGGCATGGTCGCCATGTTCCCCCGATCCTGTCCCTCTCCTTCGCCAGGAGAGGGAACTCATGCGTCATCTTTATAGCAGGAGCCACAGCACCAGTCCGCCGCCGCCGGCGATCGCGACGACACGGCAAGCCAGGCAGCCCAGGCGTATTTTCTGCACGGCACCCCAGGGGCCGGCATAGCCGTCGGTATCGATGGTCCGCACGCGCACGTACCACGCGCCGGCGCCGGGTTTGTCCATGTGCAGCACAGGCTCGTCCAACGTCTGGTCGATCGGCGGATGCGTAAAGTCGGGATGACGATCCATCTGAACGCGGTAATGCTGGCCGGGTGTACCCATCTGCCAGCCGATGCTCACCTGGCGATGCGAGGATTGCGGCTTGCCCACTTCCGGCGCAGGCGGTTGCGGCACCAGATCGAATGGCATCGCCGGACTGAAGGGACCCACTTTGCCGTGGCGATCGCGACTGGCGATGCGCCAGTAATAGCGGCCGTAAGGCAGCGCGTTCGGCGCGCGTACGTTGTCGCGGGTGAGTTGCGTCTCGTTCGCCAGCGGTTGCGTGAACGACGCGTCGCTGGCGAGCTGCCAAAGGTATGAGCCGGCTTCCAGGCTTTGCGTCCAATGAAAGCGCGGTCGAACGTCGCGCACCTTGCCGCCCGGCAACGGTTCCATCACCAGCGGCGGTTGCGGATGTCCGCTGATGTGCAACGTGCAGACGCCGTCTTCGCCTTCGAGCCTTTGCGCATCGATGCCGCGCACGCGCACGGCGTAGTCGCCGTCGGGTACGTCCGGCAAGTTGATCTGCGTGGCCGTGGTGACTTGGTTGAGCAACAAGGTTTCGAAGCGCTCGTTGTTGGCCATCTGCACGCGGTAGTGCGTGGCGCCCTCGAGCGGCGTCCATGCGAACGCATAAGGCAGTTGATCGACCGGTTGTCCGGGGCAGTGCAACGTTGGCGCCGGTTGCAACGGTTGCGCCAAGACCGGTTGGGAACCGTCGGATACCGCCACGCCGAGCCCTTTGGCTACCAGTACGTGTGCGCGATCGCCGGCTACATCCACGCGTCCGGTAAGCACCTCGGTTTGCGAACGGCCTTCGTCGGCCGCAACGCGGAAATGCGTGCCGCGCACGCTCGAAATCGTTCCCGGCGTTTCCACGCTGAAGTGCGCGGCCACGCCGGTCATGGGCGTCACCGCGCTGGTAACGCGGCCATGTTGCAGGCGAAGCCGCGTATCGACCATGCCGGTGCGGCCGTAAGCACTCATCTGGTCCAGATCCAGCGCGCTGTTTTCTTCCATCAGCACGCGCGAGCCGTCGGCGAACTGCAAGGTAAGGCTGGCGTTGGCGTCCGTGCTGACGTGCACGCCGTAGCCGAGCGTCATGCCGGCGGTGACGGTTTCCGACGGCGCCTGGCCGGGTCGTTGCGCATGCGCGCTACCCGTCACAGCCACCACGGTGGCATTCGCCGGCTGCAAGCGCAGCCACGCGATAGGTACGCGCAGCATCATGCCCGGCGGCAGGTGATAGGGGTCGGCGACCTGGTTGTACGCCTGCAGCTTCTGCCAGGGTACGTCGGGTTTGAGATAACGGCCGGAAAGATCCCAGATGTTGTCGTGCGGACGCACTCGGTAGGTCCAATCGGCGGCGGACACCGTCGGAACCATCGAGAACACCAGAAACAGGGCGGCCAGCCGTGGCAGCAGCCTAAGAAAAGTGGGATGCATCGTTCCCCCTGACAACCTCGTGCGGCATGCATGCCGCACTTAACGAAACGCCCCCCACGCTACGGACCGGCGGCTGGGTAGCGACCTTGGTCCGGGGGTCGTCATCAGCGCCGAGCTGAGGATCATTCTGCGGCACGGATGCGCGAATGCCAATCCGCGCACGGTTTCCGGCCGGCGGTCATTCATGCACGGCGCGCCGGCTCAGCAAGTTGGGAGAGCGCCGCTCGCAGGTTTTTGAGGTAACCGGGTAACCGTTGCCATGAGCGTCCGGCATCCGGGCCGCTCAGGCCAGCCATCAAGTCGCGTCCTTCGGCGATCACGCGCCCGTTGGTGAAAAGCTGCAGTGCGCCCAGCGTGCGGTGCAGGGTGCGCTGGGCCTGATCGCTATCGCCCTGGGCAAGGGCTTGCTCGAGCTTTTGCAGATCCGCGTCGCCGGTTTTGATCAATACCTGCAGCATTTCCTTGCGCAGATCCTCCATGCCGGGTTCGGCGAAGACATCTTCGTAGAGCGGCGGCTCGGGTTCGGCCGCAAAAGCCGTTGCGGTGCGGGGCGCCCAGGCGCGCAGTTTTTCTTCTAGCTGACGCAGTTGCACGGGCTTGCTCAGATAGTCGTCCATGCCGGCCTCGCGGCAGCGTTCGATCTCGCCGTCGAGTGCATTGGCGGTCATGGCGATGATGGGGAGCCGAGGGCGTTGCGTTGCGGCCGATTCGAACTGCCGCCATGCGGTCGCCAATTCGTAGCCGTTCATCCGCGGCATGTGGCAGTCGGTCAACACCATGGCGTAATCGCGCTGACGCAACGCGTCGTAAGCGGCGCGTCCATCGGCCACGATGTCGCAGGTCCATCCCAGCAGATCGAGCTGCCGGCGAATCAGCGACTGGCTGATCGGATGATCTTCGGCCACCAGCATATGTCCGGTCATCGGCGCCGACACAGCCGAAGAGGCCACCGCCGATGGCGTGATGTCGCGTGCCGGATGGGCCAAGGGTTTGAGCGCTTGCACGCAAACGCGCGTTACCGTCTGCCATTTCAAAGGATTGGCGTGAAGCCGGATTTGCTCATCGTTGTCGCGCACGCCGCTGTTGCCGTCGAGGCTGGTATCGAGCAGCACGGGTTGCGCGGCGATGGTTGCGGCGCTGTCTTGGTCGTCGGCGTCGATGAAAAGCAGATTGGCCGCGGCGCCGCGACGCATCGGCTCCGATGGCGAAATCTCCTCCACCGTCAGGCCCAGCGCCGTGAGATGCGCGGCCAGCGCCTTGGCCGTGCCGAGCGAGGCGAGTCGCACGATGGCATGTCGTCCCATCAATGCCTGCGGCCGTTCGACATCGCGCTGAGCGATCGGCAAGCGCAGCTCCAGCGTTACCTTGGTGCCTTCGCCGAGCCGGCTGCTCAGTTCGATGGTGCCGTCCATCAAATGCACCAAATGCCGGCAGATCGCCAAGCCCAGTCCGGTGCCGCCGTAGCGGCGCGTGGTCCACGATTCGGCCTGCGAGAACGGGGTGAACAGGTTGGCTTGTTTGTCCGCCGCAATGCCGATGCCGGTGTCGGTGATGCTGATGCGCACGCGTTGCGCCTGACCATCGTCTCCCGTTACATGCACGCCGACCGACACGCTGCCGCGTTCGGTGAACTTCGCGGCATTGTTGAGCAGGTTCAGCAGAATCTGCCGGATGCGCACGCTGTCGCCCATCAGCTTGCCGGCGAGCGTCGCGTCCGCACCCACATCGATCTGCAGGTTTTTCTTGTGCATCGAGCCGGTCATCATGCCCACGACGTTGTCGATCAACGTGCGCGGATCGAACGGCGCATCGTCCAAACGCACGTTGCCGGCTTCAAGCTTGGAGAAATCCAATACGTCGTTGAGCACCTGCATCAACACGCCGGCCGAATCTTCGACTGCGTGCACCAGCTCGCGTTGTTCTTCGTCGAGCGAGGTGCGGCCCAGGAGTTCGAGCATGCCGATCACACCATTCATCGGCGTGCGTATTTCGTGACTCATCGTAGCGAGAAAATCCGCCTTGGCCTTGGAGGCGCGCTCGGCCGCATCGCGTGCGGCCAGCAAGGTTTGGTTCTGCGCGTTGATGCTGGTGGTATCGATGAAATAGCCGATCCATTCCATCTTTCGATCCGGCAGGCGGCGTGTGCCCATCACCAGATGAATCCAGCGCAGGCCTTCCGCACCGTAAGCGCGAAAATCCAACGTGACGGTGCCGCGATGGCGCGTGGCGCGTTCAAGCACACGGCGCAACGCGGGAGCATCTTCCGGATGAATGCGATCGTGGAACGGCCAATCGCGCACGACGTTGTCGCGCTCCAGCAAATCGGCGTGCTCCAGGCCGAACAGTGCGTGCAGATTGCCGGCGATAAACGTCAATCGCTGCAACCGGTCGCTGCCGCGGCGTACGGCGAACACGGCCACGGGAATGCGTTGCGTAATATCGCGCAGGCTTTGCTCGGTAGCGCGTGCGCTCAATTCGATCTGGCGATACTCGGTGATATCCAGCAACACCCCGACCGTGCCATTCACGGCACCGTCTGAGCCGTGCGTCGGCGATTCGAGAAACAAGCCGGTGCGCGGCTTTCCATCGCTGCTGAGGTAGCTCACCTCGCAACGCTGCACTTTGTCCTCGTGCGCGGCAGTCTGGCCGAGCTGGTGCAGGCGCTGGACGACCGGCGTGCCATCGGCGAGCGGCAGCCAGCGATCGCCGGCGAGTTCGAGACTGGTCCGGCCCACGGCCTGGGCCGGATCGATACCGAGTCGGCGCTGGCAGGCATGATTGAGTGCCAGATAGATGCCGGATGCGTCCTTCATCAGTATCGGAAAGGGCACCGCGTCCAACTGCGACTGCATGGCCGCGGCTTGTTGCCGCAACGTCCGATTCGCCTGCGCCAGCTTTTGCCGTTGCACAAACACCATGCGAAGTACCGCCAAGGCGAGCAAGGCGGTCAGGCAAAGCAGGCCGGCCAGCACGACGACCGCCAACGATACCGGACTGGTGTCGAACCAGCTGTCCGCGTCGCTGATAAGCATGGCAAGGGTCACGGCAAGGTGTCGAAGAGGTCAGGTCCCTGAACAAGCCAGCCCCCATTGGCGGCTGTGCCCTCATCATGCCTGTTTGCCGAGCAAGATCAATCGACAGCGCCTGGGACGCCCCGCATTCCTTCGGCCCCTCGTCCGGACAGCCGGCGAGTGTGCCTTCGCCGATGATCCTGCGGACGGCGAACGGATCGAACCGGTGACATCTACGCCGCATCGATCAGAGCATCCCGGGGCGAGGGACGACGCATTCTTTGGTTAGAATCTGTCCAAGCGCAGCTGCATGGGCTGCCGGATCGGGAATTCGAACATCGCTGGCATGTCCTCAAACGGTGAGATAACGCGAATCGTCATGGCGGACGATCACCCTGTCGTTACGCTTGGCATCCGCGCCTT
>DATJMR010000324.1:0-34400 GCA_035508595.1 Dyella sp. | reverse complement strand
TGTTTGCGGGTGGTGCCAAGCAATTGCGCGAAACCATTCTTCGCATCGTGACCGATTCGCGCATGCCGGGCGAACCGAAAGATCCGGATAGTTCTTCGCTGTTCACCATCTTCCGCGCGTTTGCCAGCGAAACCGAAAGTGCCGCGTTTCGCCGCGCGCTGGAGGAAGGCATCGGCTGGGGCGAAGCCAAGCAGGTTTTGTTCGAACGCATCGAAACCGATATCGCACCCATGCGCGAACGCTATGAAAGCCTGATCGCGCGTCCCGCCGATATCGAAGACAAACTGCGCGAGGGTGCGCGCAAAGCACGCGCCATTGCCTCGCCGAAAATCGCCGAGCTGCGCGACGCGATCGGTTTGCGCCACATGTCGTTGGCGACTGTTGCAACGGGCAAGTCCCAACACACTTCCAAAGCGGTGCGAGCGCCACGCTTTGCGAGTTTCCGCGATGCCGATGGCAGTTTCCGCTTTCGCCTGTTCTCCTCCGATGGCGAAGAGCTGCTGCTATCGAAGCCGTTCAAAGATCCCAAAGAAGCCGGCGCCGTACAGAAGCGATTGAAAACGCTCGGCGGTGCGGCGGCAGCGGTGCATACCCTCCCCAATTCGCTGGTGCTCGAACTCGATGGCGAGCCGGTTGCCACCGCGCCGGATTATCCGGGCGACATGGCGCGCGACGACGCGCTCGCCTATTTGCGCGAGGCACTCGACGTGCTCGCCGCGCAGGAAAAAGGCGAATAAACCTCGCGCGTTGGCGAGATACCCTCCGCCGGGCCGGATGTTGCAAAACGCCCTCCGGCCCGGCCTAGCCAAGATATCTAACCTGGCCGGCTCGTTTAGCGTTTAACCGCCACCGCCGCTGGGTTGGCTGCTGCTTGCGGCGCCGCTACTGCTGCTGCCCACAGTCAGGCCCGATGCGTCCACGCTTTTGACGCCTTTCACGCCTTTAGCAAGGCGGATCGCGCGGTTCTTCTCCGCTTTAGACGTAGCGGTGCCGGTCAACGTTACGGCGCCGTCGGAGGTATTGACGGTGATATCGGACGCTTTCACGCCCTTGGCAGCGGCGAACTTGGATTTCACCTTGGTCGTGATCCAGGTGTCGTCCACTTTACCGGGAACCGTTTCGTTGCTCGAACTGCTGCTACTGGATTGATCGGAGGTCGAGGACGGCGACATCGACGACGGTTGCTGCTGCATCGTTGAGGGTTGTTGCTGTTGCATCGTCGACGGTTGTTGCTGCTGCATGCTCGATGGCGATGAGCTCTGCGCCATCAGGCCGAATGGCGCCGCCGCAAAGGCCATCATCACACCAGTGGCGAGGGATTTGCGCAGAAAAGACAGGTTACGCATTGGGCAATCTCCTTGAAGAGCTTCGGACTGCCCGCCATCAATGCAACCGCCGGCAGGCAGGCGCATCGCTATCGATCCGCCGCTGTATGGCAGCAGATGCCGCGTGAAAAACAGCATTGCAAAACGTCAAGGACGGTTGCGTTTGTTCAGTGATGTGGTTGTATCGCCAATGCGGCGT
Organism: Dyella sp.; assembly: GCA_035508595.1. GTDB lineage: Bacteria > Pseudomonadota > Gammaproteobacteria > Xanthomonadales > Rhodanobacteraceae > Dyella_B. Next base: position 32,876 of record DATJMR010000324.1, on the reverse strand, counting down.
TCTACGGTTGTGCCCGACCGCTGCAGGCGCCGGGCACAACGAATCGTTACGCGCTCAGAACAGATGCTTGAGCGCCACGAAAAGCGCGCCTGCCAGCAGAATCGATGCCGGCAACGTCAACACCCACGCCATCAGCAGATTGCGCACGGTTGCCCACTGCAGGCCCGACCCATTCGCCGCCATCGTACCGGCGACGCCGGACGTCAACACATGCGTGGTGCTGACGGGCAGGTGATACATGTCGGCGGCTTGAATCAGGCCCATGGCCACGAATTCGGCGGATGCGCCCTGCGCGTAGGTCAGATGTTGCTTGCCGATACGTTCGCCCACGGTGACAACGATGCGCTTCCAACCCACCATCGTGCCCAGGCCGAGCGCCAGCGCCACCGCGACTTTTACCCAAGGCGGAATGAATTGCGTCGCTTTCTTGCCGATGTCCTGCCACGCCTTGAGCGTTTTGGCTTGATCCTGGGGCAGTCCAGGTTGTGCCAGCACGAGCGGAATGGCCGAGTTGGCGAGGTAGATATCGTTGCGCACGTTGCTCATCTGATCCTGCGGCACGGCACTGAGCGATGCGCGATTGGCAACTTGATGGTCGATATCGGCAATCAGCGCCGACAGCGCAGGCACGGTATCGGGCAGCAGTTTGCGCTGTTGCAGCGTTGTCGTCACGATGTCGCGCGGATTGCCGCTCGCTGTCGCGCCATGGTCGATGACGCTCAACACTTGTTGAGCTTGTATGGAAACTTGGTGAAATGCGCTCACCTGATTGCCGGCCACGGCACCATTCAAAGCATAAGCCGTGGGCACGGTGCCGATCAGTATCAGCATGATCAGACCCATGCCTTTTTGACCGTCGTTGGAGCCGTGGCTGAAACTTACGCCGGTGCAGGTCAGTATCAACAGCATACGGATCGGCCACGGCGGCGGCTTATTGCCTTCCGGCGCGCGATAAAGCGCAGGAATCTTGACCAGCGATTTCAGCAACAGCATCAACAAGCCCGCGAGCAGAAAGCCGGCGATAGGCGAGAAGATCAAGCCACGCAGCACACCCATCGCCTGAGTCCAATCCACGCCGCTCGTGCCCGATTTCACCGCGGTGAGCTGATTGGCCAGACCCACGCCGATGATCGATCCGATCAAGGTGTGCGAAGAGGAATTGGGCAAGCCGAAATACCATGTGCCGAGATTCCAAACGATGGCGGCAAGCAGCAAGGCGAACACCATCGCGAAACCGGCACTGTTGCCCACTTGCAGGATCAGTTCCACCGGAAGCAACGACACCACCGTAAACGCCACCGCGCCGGAAGAATTCAGCACGCCCAGAAAATTGAAGACACCAGACCAGATCACCGCCAGATTGGCCGGCAGGGAATGGGTATAAATCACCGTCGCCACGGCGTTGGCGGTGTCGTGAAAGCCGTTGACGAACTCGAAGCCCAGCGCGATCAGCAGCGCTACGCCAAGCAGGATGAAAGGCGCTGAGGAATGCGTGCGAACGATGGAGAGGTCGCTGATGAGGTGCATGCCCGCATAAATCGCGCCTACCACCAATATCACGCCGAACAAAATGCCGAATATGCGTCCGGCCCCCTGCGTGGCGGGTGTTGCGGTACTGGCAACGGTGGCTTCCGTCTGCATGAGCGTGCCCCTTTGTGATCAGCATCACGAAGCTAAGCGCTATGCAAGACAAATGCGTGACAGTAGCTGTCGCCGCCGCGATGGGGCACGGTAATGCCTCCGGCGGGCATGAAAAAAGCGATCGCCGGTTGCAGCGGCGATCGCTTGAGTTTCCAGTTAGAACGTCCGCTAAGAGTCGACTAACCGGTCTTCTTGTTATGCCTTACTGTGCAGCGCTAGTCGTGCTCGACACCGGGTGCTGTGCCTTGAACTGCTGCCACTGCGCTTTGCGTGCTTCGAACGCAGCCTTGTTGCTGGTGTACTGGCTTTGCTGCGCGCCGGTCAGCACGGAGCTGTAGATCTGCGCCGTGGCAGCGGCGCGAGCCGTGATGCGAGCGCTGGTGAAGTTGGCTTCAGCCTGGGCCAGGCTGGCGGCGGCGGCCTGATAACCGGACGAGCTCGGCGACAACTGTTCGAACGCTTCGCGCTGCTGATGCACAGCCTGGGCCTGCGACTTCAGAGAGGTGCGGCTCTGCTGCACGATCTGTTTGATCTGGGCTTTCTGGGCATCGGTGAGGTTCAAGCCATGGAACGCCATGCCCGCTTCCGCGCCGCGATGGTGGCCAAAGCCGCCTTCCTGTCCACCCGGGCCGGCGAGGGCCAGCGCGGAGCAGCCAAGGGCTGCGGCAAGGACGAGCGACAGGGTCATAGTCTTACGCATATCAAGCTCCTGCTTGGGTGAGGGTGTTGGTGACTATTGGAAAGCAGGGGCGCGTTTAAGATCTTTGCCGGTATGTAAAGAAGGGTAAAGCTGGGTTCGACTAAGCAATGCAAGGCCCACGGCGGCTGTCATGCGATAGTAGTTATGTCCATGTTGAAGATGCGTTTGCTGTATGTCTCGAATATTGATTGGTGACGACGACCGCGAACTGTGCGCCCTGCTTTCGGAGTATTTGCTCCGGGAAGGTTTGCATGTAGAGGTAGTGCACGACGGCGAAGCCGTGCTGACACGCTTGCGCGATCCGGCGTTGCGACCGGATTTGCTGATACTCGACGTGATGATGCCCGGCCGCAACGGATTGGATACATTGCGCGAATTGCGCGCCCAATATCGCTTGCCGGTGATCATGCTGTCCGGTCGTGGCGAGCCGGTGGATCGCGTCGTCGGACTGGAGCTGGGGGCGGACGACTATCTCTCCAAACCGTGCTTGCCGCGCGAACTGCTTGCGCGCGTGCGCGCGCAACTGCGCCGGCACACGGTAGAAAGCGTTGGCGAATTGACAACGGGCGTACTTCGCTTGCTTCCCGGCGAGCGGCGCGCGTTCGCAGGGGAGCACGAACTCAATCTTACGGGTGCCGAATTCGCGTTGTTGCTGATGCTGGTGCAACGTGCCGGCGAGGTGATCGACAAGACCTCGCTGACGCGCGTGGCGCTGGGCCGCGAATTGGAGCGTTTCGATCGCAGCATCGACGTGCATGTCAGCCGCCTTCGCCACAAGCTTAGCGAAGCTTCTGCGCAAACGCCGCGCATCGATTCGGTTCGCGGTGCCGGCTACGTGCTCATCCCCTATAGCGGGACGCAAGCATGACGACTTTTAAAAGTCCTTTCCGCAGCCCGTTGTTCTGGCGTTTGCTGATCTCCGTTTGCATCGCCAACTTGCTGGTGCTGATGCTGGGAAGTTTGCTCACGCGCAGCTTCATCGATTTTTCCATGCAACAGGATTTCGATTGGCCCGCGTTGGCGCAATCGGCCAACGACGCTTTCGAGAAGGGAGGAAACAACGGTCTGGACGACTGGATAAGGCAAAAGCGCGAGGAGGGCGTGGATGCCACGCTGTATCAGAACGGCGTGCCGCTGCGGGAGGTGCGTTTCCCATCCACCATTCGCCACATGCTTCCCGACTGGCTCTCGTCCGGGCACGACGTTGCGCTGCGCCCATGGCCGGGTTTCTATATCGCCGTGCAGAACATTACCGGTACGGATGGCCAGGCACGGCAGCTGGTGGCTGTCAGCAGTTCGCGCACGCGGATTCCGCCGCGCACGCGCGAGAAAATATTGCTGGCCGTGCAGCTCGTGCTCTCGTTGTTGACGATCGGCATCATCGGCTGGTGGGTGGCGCGCAGCGTGTCGCGACCGGTGGAGGCCATGCGCGCGGCTACGCGCAAGATGGCGACGGGCGAGTTTGCAACGCGCGTCGATCAACGCTGGAGCAGGGCGCACGACGAATTGGGCCAACTTGCGCGCGATTTCAACGGCATGGCCGAACGCATCGAAACGCTGGTGGCCCACGATCGCGGAGTGCTGCAGGATCTTTCGCATGAGCTGCGCTCGCCGCTGGCGCGGCTGCACCTGATTCTCGATCTGGCGCAACACAGTGTCGATCCGCAGGACGCTGCCGCGCACTTTCGGCGCGCGGAGCAGGAAATTACACGCATGGATCGCATGACGACGGAGATGCTCGCGTTGTCGCGGTTGGAAGGCGATCTGCCTGGCATGGTGCGCGATTCGGTCGATCTGGTGGAGCTTGCCAAGGACCGCATCGCGACGGCACGCATTGATGCATCCGCTCGTGGCATTCAATTGGACATGTCCGATGAAGGCTCGGCAACGGTACAGGGCAGCGGCATCCTGTTGGAGCGCGCGCTGGACAACGTCATCGCCAACGCCATCAAGTTCAGCCCTGCGGACGCTATCGTAAAGCTAAGCGTGAAAACGCAGTCGCAGCATGTCGAGGTGCGCATTCGCGATCACGGGCCCGGCGCTCCCGAAGCGGAGCTCGATTTGCTGTTCCGTCCGTTCTTTCGCGGTACGAACGCCGCGCAAGCTAACGGTCATGGGCTCGGGTTGGCCATCGTGCAACGCGTGATGCAGGCGCACGGCGGCGAAGTGACTGCACGAAACATGCAAGACGGCGGTCTGGAAGTGACGATGCGTCTGCCGGTGCTGAAAACGGGTGCCGACGCTTAGTTGCTGCGGAGAAACGCCGCACTTCATCGGTTCCGTTGCCCTCGAAAAAAAGCGCCCGCGAGGGGCGCTTTTTGTTTTGCTTCGCCGATCGATCAGTTCGGTGCCGACAAATCGTCCAGCAACGCTTTCAGGAAGCGCGCCGCTTCGCCGCCGGTAGCCGCGCGATGATCGAAGGTGAGGCTGATCGGCATGCGGCGATGCACTTCGATGCCGCCCATCACCGCCACGACATCGTGACTGAGCTTGCCGGCGCCGATGATCGCGACGCAGGGTGGCACGACGACAGGTGTCGCATAACGGCCGGCGAACATGCCGAAGTTCGACAAGCTGATGGTGTAGCCGCTCAGCTCCGAGGACGGGATGGTGCGATCTTCCACCTGCGCACGCAGGCGCTGGATACCGGCGCGGACGCCGGCGCCGTCGAGCATGTCGGCATTACGCAAGGCGGGTACAAACAGGCCGTCTTCCGTATCGACCGCGATGCCGATATCGACGTGCGGATGCATGGTGCGGGTGAGGTTTTTGCCGTCGAACCATGCGTTGAGCGCGGGCACCGTTTTGCATGCTGCCACGATGGCACGGATCAAGCGTGCGGTGATGTCCTGTTTGCCGATCCAGGCATGCAAGTCGGCATCGTCTACCAGCGTGGTGGGAACCACATTGGCGTGCGCATCGGCCATCACGCGGGCCATGTTGCGGCGAACGCCTTTGAGTTGTTCTGGCTGGCCGCTCGCCTTCACGCTCGGCGGTGCGGTGCGCACCGGCTTGCCGGCCAGCGATACCGCCGTGCGTGCGGGTTCCGGCTGCGGGAGTTCGGGCGCGAGGTGACGACCCGCGGAAGCAGGTACAGCGCGTGCCGGTGCCGAGCCCAGGGCGGCGGTACCGTTGGCGGCCGCGTTTTTCACGTCTTGCATGGTCACGACGCCATCGGCGCCCGTGCCACGCACGCGTGTGATGTCGACTTTGAGCTTCTTCGCCAGCGCGCGTACGGCCGGCACGGCTTTGACGCCACCGGCGCTGGAGGTCTGTTCGACATGCACGTGGCTGCCGCTGACCATGGCGCCGACCACGGTGCCTTCGTCTTCGCGATCGGCCTGGCCGCTGGTTTCGATTTCGCCACCTTCATCGGAAGCGACCACTTTTTTCGGTTCGGCGGCGGTTTTCTTAGGGCCGTGATGATGGCCGGTGGATTCCGCTTCCGCACGCTGCTTGGCGTTCGGGTCGGGCTCGAACTCGGCCAGCGCCGCGCCGGTTTCGATCACGTCGCCGGCAGCGCCGTGCAGCTTGGTGACCTTGCCGGTGTAAGGAGAGGGCACGTCGACGACGGCCTTGGCGGTTTCCATCGACACGAGCGGTGCGTCGAGCTTGATGGAGTCGCCTTCCTTCACATGCCATTCGACGACGGTTGCGTCGGGCAAGCCTTCGCCGAGGTCCGGCAGGTAGAACGTCTTGATGTCGGCCATGAGTGGGTTCCCGTAATCAGTCTTGATGTTCTTTCTTGCCGTCATCCCGGCGCAGGCCGGGTTCCAGTGCCTTGGGTTTTTACGCCGAACAAAGAAGTAGTGTGCTTCGCACGGCGTATTGTGACTGGATTCCGACTTTCGCCGGAATGACGCTTCGTTATGAGGTCAGGACGCGGCAAGCGCACGCTTGGCCGCTTCCACCACGCGTTCCGTGCTCGGCAGATATTTCATCTCGAGGCGGAACAGCGGAATGTGCGTGTCGTAGCCGGTAACGCGCTCGACCGGCGCCAACAGGTCGTACAGACATTCCTCGGCGACGCGCGCAGCGATTTCGGCTCCGAAGCCAGCCGTCTTGGGTGCTTCGTGCACGATCACGCAGCGGCCGGTTTTCTGCACCGATTCGGCGATCGTGTCGAAGTCCAGCGGCGTAAGCGTGGCCACATCGATCACTTCGGCGCTGATGCCTTCTTCGGCGAGCGCGTCGGCGGCTTCCAGCGCTTCTTTCACTTGCGCGCCCCACGTCACGATGGTGACGTCGGTGCCGTCGCGCAGTACGAAGCACACGTCGAGCGGCAGCGCTTCGCCGTCATCGGGCACTTCTTCTTTGTACTGGCGGTAGATGCGCTTGGGTTCGAAGAACATCACCGGATCCGGATCGCGAATCGCAGCGAGCAGCAGACCGTAAGCGCGTGCCGGCGACGACGGCATCACCACACGCAGGCCCGGAATGTTGGTGAACAGATGCTCGTTCGCCTCGGAGTGATGCTCCGGCGCACGAATGCCGCCACCCCACGGCGCGCGCCAGACGGCCGGCACGGTGATGCGGCCGCGCGTGCGATTGCGCAGGCGCGCGGCGTGGCAGGCGATCTGTTCCATCATCGGATAGATGAAACCTTCGAACTGCGCCTCGGCCACGGGCTTCATGCCCTGCGCGGCCAGGCCCACGGTGACGCCGGCGATGGTGGTTTCGTCCAGCGGCGTGTCGAGCACGCGCAGCTCGCCGAATTTTTCCTGCAGACCTTGCGTGGCGCGGAACACGCCGCCGTTCACGCCGACGTCTTCGCCCAGCACCACGACGCTTTCGTCGTGGGCCATTTCATAAGCAAGCGCCTGGGTAACGGCTTCGATAAGAGTGATTTGTGCCATGACTTAGTGCGCCTTCTTGTCGAGCGAGATTGCGAGATCGCGTTGCTTGGCGAGATCTGCCGGAACTTCGGCGAAGGTGTAATCGAACATCGCCGTGACCGGCTGGGTTTTGGTTTCGAGGTAGGCGTTCACCTCGTTGTCCATCCAGTCGTCGCACTCGGCTTTCCAGGCTTCTTCTTTTTTGTCGTCCCACACTTTCTTGGCAACCAGCCAGTTGCGCAGGCGCTTCATGGGTTCTTTCGCCCAGGCGTCTTTCACTTCTTGCTCGCCGCGATAACGACGTGCGTCGTCCGCGGTGGTGTGGTCGCTCAAGCGATAGGTGACCAGTTCCAACACGCTGCCGCCCTTGCCGGAACGTGCGCGTTCGAGCGCATCTTCCATGGCTTTGCGCACGGCGATGATGTCGTTGCCGTCGACCTGGATGCTGTACAGACCGGCGGCAATGCCTTTCTGCGCCAGCGTCGGCGCGCCGGACTGGATCTTGCGCGGCACCGAAATCGCCCACTGGTTGTTGACGATCACGGCGACCATCGGCAGGTTTTGCGCGCCGGCGATATTGATGGCGCCGTAAAAATCGCCCTTCGACGAACCGCCGTCGCCGATCGTGCACACGGCGACGCGCTTCTCATTGCGAATCTTGAAAGCCAGCGCGGAACCGGCGGCGTGCAAACATTGCGTGGCGATCGGTACCGACCAGGCGAAGTCGTGGCGTGCAGGTTCCTTTTGATAATCGTTGCCGCGTTCGTCGCCACCCCAATACATGTACACCTCGCGGGGTTGTACGCCGCGATAGAGTTGCGCGCCGTACTCGCGATAACTCGGCGCCAACACGTCTTCGGGCTTCATGGAACTGCCGATGCCGACGTGCGCGGCTTCGTGACCTAAGCAGCTTGCATAGGTGCCCAGCTTGCCGGTACGTTGCAGTGCCACCGACTTCGCGTCGAACACGCGGGTGGACATCATCAACTTGTACAGCTCGACCATATGGTCGAGATCTTTGGCGAATTCAGGCAGATCGTCACGGACCTGCTTGCCTTCGGCGTCGAGATATTGCAGATATTCGATTTCAAACTTGGCGGCGATGGACACGACTCGCTCCCGTATGAGGGTAAGGGGAAACGCTGCGGGGGAGGCGCGGCCCATCCAGTGGGGCCGAACGCGCTGAGGATGCTTTGACTTATTTTACGTGGGCGTCACCACGCAATGTGTGTAGTCAGAGCGTCCCTTTTGACCCAGACAAACGGCATTTTTTAGCAGGCCGGCATGTTGCGTCGCAAGGTACACTGCAGCATGAGAGCCCGCGCACCGGCACTTGCCGTAGCGGGTAACATGAGTCTTTTTGCGGGTTTGCGGGCATCCATGACCGACAACAAGCGTGACCTCGAGGCGGGCATCGAGCTCGACCTGAACGGCCGAATGACCTACAGCGGCTACCTGCGTCTGGACCAGCTGCTCAGCGCCCAGCAGCCCCTCAGTCAACCCCCGCTTCACAATGAAACGCTCTTCATCCTGATGCATCAGGTGGCCGAGCTGTGGATGAAGCTGATGATCCACGAGCTGAAGTCGGCCGTCGCACACCTGCGTACCGACGACTTGAATACCTGCCTCAAAGACCTCGCGCGGGTGAAGCACATTCAACGCCAGCTGTTCGAACAATGGGCCGTGCTGGAAACGCTTACGCCGTCGGAATACCTGGAATTTCGCGATGTGTTGGGTTCGTCCTCGGGTTTTCAGTCGCTGCAATACCGGGTGATCGAATTCGCGCTGGGCAACAAGAATGCGCAGATGCTGAAGGTGTTCGACTACGACCCGGCGGCGCAGGCAACGCTGCGCGAGGCGCTGGAAGCCCCGGGGCTGTACGACGAATTTTTGCGTTATCTGGCGCGTCGCGGCCATGCGGTGCCGGCGGAGCGGGTGGAGCGCGACTGGACCGAGCCTTATCAGCGTCATGAAGGTTTGTTGCCGGTGTTCAAGCGCATCTACGAGTCACCGACCGAGTTCTGGCCGGAGTACCACATGTGCGAGCAGCTGGTGGATATCGAAGAGAGTTTCCAACTTTGGCGTTTCCGCCATATGAAAGTCGTCGAGCGCATCATCGGACACCGTCGCGGTACCGGTGGTTCCTCGGGAGTGGCGTTCTTGAAAAAAGCGCTGGATCTGGAGTTCTTCCCCGAATTGCTGGACGTGCGCACGGTGATCGGGACTTGAATGTCCGTCGCAGCGTCATCCCGGCGAAGGCCGGAATCCAGTTGGAACGTCGTGCGAAGCACTCGGAACAACACGATTTCGCGTGTTCCGCACCACGTATTTCAGCTGGATTCCGGCCTTCGCCAGAATGGCGACTGGCTAAAGTTGCTGCATTGCATTTGACGCAAGTGCGCTCAGCTCGTTACATCTGTTGCTTTTGAAGCCCAGGGGAAAATCCGTGAGCCAGAGTTCCGAAGCCGGCGTGGGCAATGCGCCCGACTTTCCGCAGATGCTTGGCCATCCGCGTCCGTTGTGGATGTTGTTCATGACCGAGTTCTGGGAGCGTTTCGCGTTCTACAGCGTGAGCTGGGCGCTGGCGCTTTACATCGTGGCGCAGTTCTATCACGGCGATCCGTCCGGCCAGGCCTGGGCCAGCGTCATTTTCAGCGCGTACACGGCCCTGGTGTACGCCAGCGGCATTTTCGGTGGTTACGTGGCCGACAAGGTCATCGGGTATCAGCGCTCAATTCTCGTCGGCGCGGCAGTGATGGGCCTGGGCCTGTTCGTGATGACGCTGCCCGACAAGAATTTGCTGTTGTTCGGACTGGCCTTGGTGATCGTGGGCAACGGCTTGTTCAAGCCGAATATTTCGTCGATGGTTGGACAGCTGTATGGGATCGGCGACGAGCGGCGCGATCGCGGCTTTACGCTGTTCTACATGGGCATCAACTTTGGCGCCTTGATCGCACCGCTGCTGACGGGATGGATGGCCGCGTATTTTACCGGCACACCGATGCAACAAAACTACAAGGTGGTGTTCGCGGCAGCCGGCGTCGGCATGATTTTAAGTCTGTTCTGGTTCTGGTTCGGGCGGCGCGGCCTTCGCGGCGTAGGACGTCCCGCGGCAGGCGCGGAAAGTTTGATGCGTGTGGTGTGGGTGCTGGTGGGCGTCGTGATTGCGGTGCCGCTGGTGTATCTGCTGTTGAAGTTCGGCGCGGAACGTCTCTCGCTGGTGCTGGCGCCGCTGTTTGTCATCGTCGCTGCTTTGTTGATCGTCGAGGCGAAGCGTCACGACAAAGTGCAGTTGGATCGCGTATTCGCGATGCTGATTATTTTCGCGTTCAACATTTTGTTCTGGACCTTCTATTACCAGCTGGGCACCTCGTTCAATTTTCTCGCGGAAAATCTCGTCGATCGGCAGATGCCGGGCGGCTGGGTATTTCCGACGGCCTGGTTCCAGTCGGTCAGCCCGCTGGCGATCATCGTGTTGGCGCCGGTGGTGTCGCTGGCCTGGGGGCTGCTCAGCAAGCGGCATATGGAGCCATCGATTCCACGCAAGTTCGGCCTTGGCCTTATTTTCAACGGGCTTGGATTTGCCGGTCTGATGTTTGCGCTGTCGCGATTGATCGGCGAGGGCGGCAACCTGATTCCGTTCTGGCCGCTGGCGCTGTGTTACGTGCTGCAGACGGTGGGCGAGCTGTGTTTGTCGCCGATCGGCTTGTCGATGGTCACCAAGCTGGCACCGCCGCGGCTGGTCGGGGTGGCGATGGGCGGATGGTTTTTGTCGTTGGCGGTGGGCGGCAATTTGTCCGGCATGGTGGCCAGCTACATCAGCGGCACGAATGGCATGACCGCCGCCTCCGCGCTAGGCGGGTTCACCTTCGGCTTCTGGCTGCTGGTGGGCGCGGGTGTGTTGTTGTTGCTAGTCTCGCCGTTGATCAACCGGTTGATGCATGGTGTGAAATAGAGCGGCTCGGGTCACGAAACGGCAAAAAGCGGCGAGCGATTTCTATCGCTCGCCGTTTTCGTTTTGGGGCGCCCCGAGGAGCTTGTCCAGAATTCGCGTGAGCCATTGCCGCTCCTCAGCGTCCAGCTTCGCCAGCACATCGCGTTCGCGCGCGCGCGCCATGGGAGCGATGTCGTCGTGGATGAGCCAACCCGCCTCGGACAGGTTCAGCACGGAGCGGCGCTTGTCGCCGCCATGCGTCTGGCGGTGCACGCGGCCGGCCTCGACCAACCGGGCGAGCGCGCGGCTCACGGCGACCTTGTCCATCGCGGTGCGTTCGGCCACTTCGCGTGCGGAAAGGCCGTGAAAGCGCGCCAGCACCGCCATCACGCGCCATTCCGTCATGCTGAGGTCGTAACGTCGCTGATAGTCGTTCGCGATGGCCTGGCTCACCGTGTTCGAAAGAATCGATAGCCGATAAGGCAGGAAGTGCTCCAGCTCCAAAGGAGCGTGCTCGGCTCCGGCGGGGGCAGGCTTACGCGAATGGGACATGCGGCAGTGTTCCTTGCAATTAGTTTCAATTGTAACTATAACGGTGACCTGATCCCGATGGTGGCACGCTGTCGCAGCCTCCGTCGCGCGTCGACTTTCATCAGGAGAGCGCCATGAACGCCCAGCCCAACCTTGGCATGCACGTGACCACCTTCGAGAACCCCATGGGCATCAACGGATTCGAATTCGTTGAGTTTGCCGCACCGGCGGGCCGAGGCGGCGAGCTGCATAGGTTATTCCAGAACATGGGCTTTTCGGCGGTGCTCAAGCACAAAAGCCGGCCCATTACGGTTTATCGCCAGGGCGGCGTGAACTTCCTGATCAACGAAGACCCCGATTCCTTCGCGGCCGACTTCGCCGCCGAGCACGGACCTTGCGCGTGCGGCTTCGCGATTCGATTCAAGAAGCCCGCGGCGGAGGTGCTGAATGTTGTGTTGGGCAACGGTGGCGAGGCGCTGACGCACAAGGCCCAAAGCAAGGCCGTACAAGCCCCGGTGGTGAAGGGCATCGGCGATTGCATGCTTTATCTGATCGATCGTTACGGCGACGCCGGCTCGATTTACGACGGCGATTACGAACCCGTACCCGGCGCCGACCCGCATCCCGCCGGTTTCGGACTGACCTTTATCGATCACCTCACGCACAACCTGTATTTCGGCAACATGCAGAAGTGGTCCGATTACTACGAACGCCTGTTCAACTTCCGCGAGATTCGCTATTTCGACATCAAGGGCGCCAAGACCGGCCTGGTCTCCAAGGCGATGACGGCACCGGACGGCATCGTGCGCATTCCGCTCAACGAATCGAGCGATCCGAAAAGCCAGATCAACGAATACCTGGACGCTTATCACGGCGAAGGCATTCAACATATCGCGTGCTTCACCGACAACATCTACGAAACCGTGGAAGCGATGCGCGCCAAGGGTGTAGCGTTTTTGGATACGCCCGACACGTATTTCGACGTCATCGACATGCGCATTCCCAACCATGGCGAAGACGTGCCGCGGCTGGCCAAGAACAAGATACTGATCGACGCCGATCCGGAGACCAAACAGCGTAAGCTGTTGCAGATCTTCACGCAGAACAATATCGGCCCGATCTTCTTCGAAATCATCCAGCGCAAAGGCAACGAGGGTTTCGGCGAAGGCAACTTCCAGGCGCTGTTCGAATCGATCGAACGCGATCAGATGAAGCGCGGCGTGCTTTGATCGAAAAGGGAAGGGGAGCATGATGCTCCCCTTCGATGCGCTCAGTGCGGCAAGCGTCCCAGGTTGTGCAGATTCCATCCCAAGGAAGCGGCGGCGAAAATGCCGATGAGAGCCAGGCAGAATCCGACGATCATGGCGATCGCTTGAATCATGAAGTAGAGCTTCAATTTCCTCAGGGACAGCTTCAATGCATCGGCGTCACCTTGTTGCTGGGCCGTCTGGATGGCGGTCGCCGTTTGCAACAGGATGACGCTCAGCCAGATCGGCAGCCAAGCGACGATCAGGCCCAACCCGAACGAAAAAAGCACATAGATGCCGGAAAAAACGATCTGCACGATGGCGAGGAATTTGATCCAGCCGGTACCTTCGGCGAGCGGCAGGGCCAATTCGGAAACATCGGCGGCCGGACCGCCATACGGAGGCGGGGCGTACTGTGACGACATGATTTTCCCCTTTGTCTGGTGTGCGCCGCGCATGGTCCTGCGGCGAGATTAAGGTAACAGCAGTTTGGTCTTCGGGGTGGCGCCCGGGGCGAAGGACCCGATGCGGTCATGATTGCGGAGTGCTTCATGAGTACAGGCAAGTCCAATTCCTACCAAAGCGGCTTCGGCAACGAATTTGCCAGCGAAGCGATTCCGGGCGTTCTTCCGGCCGGACAGAATTCCCCGCAGCGCGTGGCGCATGGTTTGTATGCCGAGCAGCTCTCCGGCAGCGCGTTTACCGCGCCACGGCATAGCAATCGGCGCAGCTGGCTGTACCGCATTCGCCCCGCGGCCATGCACAAGCCGTTCGAGCCGCGTCCGCACGCCACGTTTCACAACCGGTTCGATGAAGCGCCCGCAACGCCCAATCAGCTGCGTTGGGATCCGTGGCCGATACCGGGTCCGCCGACGGATTTCGTCGACGGGATGGTGACGGTCGCCGGCAACGGTGGTCCCGCCGAGCAGGCCGGTTGCGGCATCCACATTTACGCCGCCAATCGTTCCATGCAGGGACGTTTCTTCTATAACGCCGACGGCGAATTGTTGATCGTGCCGCAACTGGGGCGTTTGCGCATTGCCACCGAGTTGGGGGTGCTTGAGGTCAAGCCACTGGAAATCGCCGTGATTCCGCGTGGCGTGCGTTTTCGTGTGGAATTGGCGGATGCGCAAGCGCGCGGCTACGTCGCCGAAAATTTCGGCAGTTTGCTGCGCTTGCCCGATAACGGTCCGATCGGCGCGAACTCCATGGCCTTGCCGCGTGACTTCCTCACACCGCACGCGGCGTATGAGGATGTGGAAGGCAACTTCGAATTGATCGCCAAGTTCCAAGGTGCCTTGTGGACGGCGAGCATCGACCATTCGCCGTTGGACGTGGTGGCCTGGCATGGCAATTACGCGCCTTACAAATACGATCTCACGCACTTCAACACGGTCGGTTCGATCAGCGTGGATCATCCGGATCCGTCGATCTTCACCGTGCTGACCTCACCGAGCGATACGCCTGGTACCGCCAATGTGGATTTCGTGATTTTTCCGCCGCGTTGGTTGGTAGCCGAGCATACGTTCCGTCCGCCGTATTTTCATCGCAACGTCGCCAGCGAATTCATGGGATTGATCGAAGGCGTGTACGACGCGAAGGCGGGCGGTTTTGCGCCGGGCGGCGCGAGTCTGCACAACTGCATGAGCGGGCACGGCCCGGATGCGGCGAGCTTCGAGAAGGCGACGGTGGCGGACATTAGCAAGCCCGATCATCTCACTGGCACGATGGCGTTTATGTTCGAAACGCGCAAAGTCATTCACCCGACGATGCAGGCGCTCGATACGCCGCTGCTGCAGCGCGACTACTACACCTGCTGGCAAGGCATCAAAAAGCACTTTAACCCGGAGCGTGCGTGACCTGCGCATTGCTGCAAATCGACTATGTGAAAGGCCGTGCGTCAGCGCGGCCGACGGAGTGATGACATGAAACTGGGCAGTCTCAAGGAAGGCGGTCGCGACGGTACGTTGATCGTGGTGAGTCGCGATCTCACGCACGCGGTCAAGGCCTCAGGCATTGCGGCGACGCTGCAAGCGGCGCTCGATGATTGGTCCAACGTCGCTCCGCGCTTGAATGCGTTGTCGGACGAGCTCAATGCGGGCAAGGCTTCCGGTGCTTTTGCACTGGACACGACCAAGCTTGCCGCGCCGCTGCCGCGCGCCTATGAATTTGTGGACGGCAGCGCGTATCTGCCGCACGTCGAACGCGTGCGTCGTGCACGCGGCGCTGAAGTGCCCGAATCGTTCTACGTCGATCCGCTGATGTACCAGGCCACCAGCGCCGGTTTTCTGGGGCCGCGCGATCCGGTCGTGGTGCCTAGCGAAGACTACGGCATCGATCTGGAGGCGGAAGTAGTCGTGATCACCGACGACGTGCCGATGGCGGTGACCGCCGCACAGGCCGCCGAACATATCCAGCTCGTCGGACTGGTCAACGATGTGAGTCTGCGCGGCCTCATCCCTGCCGAACTTGCCAAGGGCTTCGGTTTTCTGCAATCGAAACCGCGTTCGGCCTTGTCGCCGGTGTTGGTGACGCCGGATGAACTCGACGACGTGTGGCAAGACGAAAAACTGCACTTGCCGATGCGTACATGGCTCAACGGCAAGTGGTTCGGCGAAGCCGAATGCGGCGTGGATATGCAGTTCAACTTCGCGCAACTGGTGGCGCACGCCGCCAAGACGCGACCGCTTACCGCGGGCACCATCGTGGGCTCCGGCACCATCGCCAACGAAGACACCGGCAAGGGTGCATCCTGTCTGGCCGAGCAGCGCACGGTGGAAACATTGCGCGATGGCAAGCCCAGTACGCCCTTCCTCAAATTTGGCGATACCCTGCGCATCGATGTCACCGACAAGCATGGTGCGTCGATCTTCGGCGCTATCGAGCAGGTGATCGCTCCGTTGAAGTGATGGCCGTCTGCGCTTCGCCGGGGATGCGCGCGGATGGATAGAACAGGTGACGCGCCGAAGCATCGGCGCTATCTTGGCCCGATCGCTCTCTCACAGACGCCAGGAGTTCCCCATGTCCCACGTCACTCTGAAAGGCAACCCGGTCAACGTCGACGGTCATCTGCCTACCGCCGGCGACAAAGCACCCGCTTTCAGCCTGGTTGCCAAAGACCTGTCCGACGTCACGCTCGCCAGCTTCAACGGCAAGCGCAAAGTGCTGAATATCTTTCCGAGCATCGACACCCCGACGTGCGCCACATCAGTGCGTCGTTTCAACGAAAAGGCCAGTCAGCTCGACAATGCTGTCGTGTTGTGCATTTCCGCCGATCTCCCGTTCGCACAGGCGCGCTTCTGCGGTGCGGAAGGCTTGAGCAACGTGGTGACGTTATCGACCATGCGCGGGCATGACTTTCTGAAGAATTACGGCGTCGCGTTGGCATCCGGCCCGTTGTCCGGCCTTGCTGCGCGCGCGGTGGTTGTTTTGGACGAGCACGACAAAGTGCTGCATACGGAACTGGTGGGCGAAATTGCCAACGAACCCAATTACGATGCCGCGCTTGCTGCGTTGACCTGATATTGCCGTAGGCAAAAATACCTCAAGCTAGTCAAAAAAAGCCGGGTTTCCCGGCTTTTTTGTGCCATCAGTGGCGGTCTTTGAGATGATATTCCATGTCCCCCAGCAACATCGGCACCCACGCGTAACGCAGTGCGTGGCCGCTGGATTTATCCGTAGTCATCTGGCGTGCCGAGGGCAGCAGCGTGATAGCCACGCTGGGGAGCGGTTCGGAATCCACCGGTTGCGCGTTGATGACGGTGCCGTCGGGCCCGAACGCTAATAAGTAGTCGGCCATGCCGGCGGTGACATAACGTTCGTGGTTGATCACGGGCTGGAAGTAGTGCGTACGGCTGTGCATGTCGAGATGGTTGGTCAGCCTTTCGCCGTCGATGCCGGTGCGGATGCTGGTGTCGTACACAAAGACAAAGCCTCTGACGTCTTTCATGATGCCGTCCATGGCCGAAGCATCCAGGCCATCCTTGATGCGATGGATCAGTTCGGCGAGATAGCTGTCCTCTATTTTGCCACTCTGTTTGGCGATGGGTGCGTAGTGGGCGTAGATCTGCGCCCAGTTCATGGCCTCGCGATATTGGCCGGCAGCCAGTTTGATTTCCGCCATTTTCGCCATCGCCAGCACGCTGCCGTGAATGGCGGCGTTGCCCAGATACACGACGGCCTTGGCGGGATCGGCATCGACCGGCGCACCGGGTGCATCCTTGCCCATGTGGTAGATCGATCCGAGCATGTACAACGTCTGCGGATCATCCAGATTCGGGGATTGTTCGATCGTTGCGAGCGCGCGCTGCCGATCCACAAGCGGTGTGTGTTGATCGAATAATGCAATCCAGTCGGCATCCGACAGATGCGTGTGTGTTGTCGCGCTGTCGCTCGCTTGTGGACGGTCGTCTGCCGCAGACGCGACGGTTGCTGCACAGACCAACAACAGGCACAGCGTGCTTATCAGCCGTGCGCCGATTCTCGTGCGATTCATTCGAAGCTTCCCCTGGCTAAGCTCGAACGCGAGTATCGCGTGCGTTTAGGCCCAGGCGAAAGAGGTAACCGTAGCTCACCGTGTCGCGAGCCGATCCGAGCAACCCATCGAGGGTTCAACCTTTGCTTACGATGGCAATGCCGAGCCCGCGCGTTTCCATATGCTCGGGCAAACCGAGCCCCAAACGCAGGCTGCGTCCGATGCGTTCGGCATATTCGATCATTTGCGCCGTGCCGGCTTCGTCGAGAACTTCGGGCGTGGTTTCGCGCCACAGCGCCAACCATCGCGCGAAATGCTCCACGCGAATCGGGTGCGCGCGGTGCATGGCCATGGGGTTGCCGCGATAGCTCGCGGCACGCAGCGCCACCGACGACCAAAAGGAGGTAAGGGTGCGCTTGTGCTCGTCCCAATCGTGCACCGCGGCGTTGAACACCGGGCCTAGCAACGGATCGACACGCACTTTCTCGTAAAAGCGATCGACCAGCTGGGCGATCTGGGTTTCGTTGAACGTAGGGTCCTGCATGCCGTCAATGATAGTGGCAACGCCATCGGGGGGTCTGCGGCAAGAGGACGCTGGCATAAAAAAGCCGGGCTTTGCCCGGCTTTTTTTAGTGCGATGGCGAGGATTATTTCGCCGCCATCAACGCCTTGGTCATATCCAACATACGGTTGGAGAAACCCCACTCGTTGTCGTACCAGCTCAGCACCTTCACCAGCGTGCCACCCATGACGCGGGTCTGCGTGGAGTCGTAGATGGAGGAGTGCGCGTTGTGGTTGAAGTCGATCGACACCAGCGGCTTGCTGTTCACGCCCAGGATGCCCTTCAGCGCGCCGTTCGCGGCGTCATGGAGGGCAGCGTCGATTTCTTCCTTGGTGGTGTTGCGCGCGGCCACAAAGGAGAGATCGACCACCGACACGTTGATGGTCGGCACGCGCATCGCGAAACCGTCGAGCTTGCCGTTGAGTTCCGGCAGCACCAGGCCCACCGCGGCGGCGGCGCCGGTCTTGGTCGGGATCTGCGAGTGCGTGGCCGAACGGGCGCGGCGCAGATCGGAGTGGTAGACGTCCGTCAGCACCTGGTCGTTGGTATAGGCGTGGATGGTGGTCATCAGGCCGTGCACGATGCCGATCTTCTCGTGCAGCACTTTGGCCAGCGGCGCCAGGCAGTTGGTGGTGCACGACGCGTTGGAGATGACTTGATGCGCGGCGGTGATCTTGTCGTGGTTCACGCCGTAGACGAAGGTGCCGTCCACGTCCTTGTCGCCCGGGGCCGAAATGATCACCTTCTTGGCGCCCGCCGCGAGGTGTGCGCCTGCCTTGGCCTTGGAGGTGAACAGGCCCGTGCACTCCAGCACCACGTCGATGCCCAGGTCGCCCCAGGGCAGTTTGGACGGATCGCGCTCGGCGCAGACCTTGATGCGGTCGCCGTTGACGACGAGCTCGCTGCCGTCCACCGACACCTCGCCCGGGAACCTGCCGTGGGCCGTGTCGTACTGCGTCAGGTGCGCATTGGTTTCGGCGTTGCCGAGGTCGTTGACCGCGACGATCTGGATTTCGTTCGTACGATGAGCTTCGTACAGCGCACGCAGCGTATTGCGGCCGATACGACCGTAACCATTGATGGCGACCTTGATGGCCATGAGACAGCGTCCTCCAAAGGATGATGGGGCAGCGAAGCGGCGGCCCATGGGACCGCCGAAACCCGCATTTTAGCCCGAATTGGCCGCACCCCTCATCCGGGGGCGGGTTGGAGCGTTCGGGCCGGGGTGCACATCGTGCATGATGAGTCCCGCCATCCGTACATGAAGATGTGTCATGAGCGACGAACAACAGATCGAATTGAGCCTGGAACAGACCGGCGATTACGAGTTCCGGGTGCGCTTCGACGGCACGTCGATGCCGGACATCACGACCGACGAAGCCACACCGCTCGGCGGCGATGCAGGCCCTAACCCGGCGCGCTTGCTGGTGGTCTCGGTAGCCAATTGCCTGTCCGCCAGCCTGTTGTTCGCGCTGCGCAAGTTCAAGAACGCGCCGGGCAAGCTCGCCACCAAGGCACGGGCGACGCTGGAACGCAACGAACACGGCCGGTGGCGTGTCACGCGCATCAAGGTCGATGTGCAGCTGGCCGACGCGGTGCCGGCGCTTGAACACGCCGACCGCGCGCTGTTGCAGTTCGAAGATTTTTGCGTCGTGACCCAGAGCGTGCGGGAGGGTGTGACGGTGGATGTCAGCGTGCGCGATGCCACGGGCGCGGTGGTACATACCAGCGGCGCCGGATTGTCATAACGCGTGTGGCATCATCGCGGGCTTGTCACGCTTGGGTTTCCGACATGCTTTCCATACGTCGCACCGCCGCTGCCTGCTTTGCCGCGCTGGCTATGTCTCCTGTCGCTTATGCATGGGGGCCGCTTGGGCACAGCGTGGTGGCGGAGCTCGCGCAGCGGCATTTGAGCCCTGCGGCGGAAGCAGAAGTAGAACACTTGCTGGCGCTGGACCACACCAAGTCGTTGGCGGAAATCGCAAGCTGGCCGGACGAAATCCGCAACGATCCCTCGCAGCAAGCCCTGTGGACACAAACGCGGCCGTTGCACTACGTGGATATCCGTAGCGATTCCTGTCATTACGTGCCGCCGCGCGATTGCAAGAACGGCCAGTGCGTGGTCGAAGCTATTCCGCACTACATTGCCGTATTGAGCGACCGAACCCAACCGGATGCCGCGCGGTTGCAGGCGCTCAAGTTCGTTGTGCACTTCGTGGGCGATATTCACCAACCGCTGCATGCCGGTTATCGCGATGATGCCGGCGGCAATGCCTATCAGGTGCAATTCCAGGGGCAGGGCATGAATCTGCACCGCGTGTGGGATTCGGGCCTGCTCGGCACGCGCGGTCTGGATTGGAAAGCCTATGCCAAGCGACTGGATGCCGAAGGCATTGCGCCGCTGCCGCCGGCCCTCGCTCCGTTGAACCAGCCGGTGGCGCAATGGGCACAGGAGTCCTGCCAGATCACCCGCGACATTTATCCGGCGGGACACAAGATCGATCAGGCATACATCGACGCCGAATTGCCGGTCGCCGACAGCCGCCTGCGCGAAGCGGGCAGGCGCTTGGCCGAGGTGTTGAATCTCGCGCTCCAAAACGGTTGACGTTCACGCCGCGAAGCGACCGCCATCAACGAAACGGCAAACCATGCGCGGCGGTATTGGGCGTCGCGCTGATGCGTCGTTGCACCTCCAACCAAAGAAATGGGTGCAGACGAAAGAGCCCGATTTACGTTTATCCGTCCAATCGACATGCACGCTTTGTCGCAATGCGACACGAGGATGCATACGATTGCATGGCCAGATGTTGCGGAGTCTGCGTGCAGTTCTGTTAGGCTCCACCGACTACAGTGAAAACGTGAACATGACTACCGAAGCTCCCTCCCGCCGCACCAAGATCGTCGCCACCCTGGGGCCTGCCACCGACGCACCGGGCATGCTCGAACGCATCATCACCGAAGGCGTCGACGTCGTACGCCTCAATCTTTCGCACGGACAGTCCGACGATCACCGCGCCCGAGCCGCCGCAGTGCGCAAGGCCGCGGAGAAAGTGGGCCGCGAAGTCGGCATTCTCGCCGACTTGCAAGGACCGAAGATCCGCGTCGAGCGTTTCGCCAACGGTCCGATCGAATTGCGCGAAGGCGATCCTTTTGTGCTCGATTGCCGTACCGATGTGCCGCCCGGCGACAACACGCGTGTGGGCGTGAGCTATCTGGGGCTGCCGCAAGATGTGAAAGCCGGCGATGTGCTGCTGCTGGACGACGGTCTTGTCGCGCTGACTGTGCTCGACGTCGTCGGCACCGAAGTGCGTTGCCGGGTGTTGATCGGCGGTCGCCTGTCGGATCGCAAAGGGCTGAATCGCCAAGGCGGCGGCTTGTCGGTGAATGCGTTGTCCGATAAGGACAAGGCCGATATCAAACTCGCCGCCGAGATCGGCGCGGATTTCCTTGCCGTGTCGTTCGTGCGCTCCGCCGAAGACATGGAGCAGGCGCGCCGCTTGCTTAAAGAGGCCGGCGGCAACGCGTCGCTGGTCGCGAAGATCGAGCGCGCGGATGCGATTCCCGTGCTCGGCGAAATCATCGACGCCTCCGACGTGGTGATGGTGGCGCGCGGCGACCTCGGTGTGGAAATCGGCGATGCCGAATTGCCCGGTCTGCAGAAGAAAATCATCCGCGAGACGGTGCAGCGCAACCGCGCTGTCATCACCGCCACGCAAATGTTGCAATCGATGGTGCGCTCGCCGATCCCCACCCGTGCCGAAGTGCTCGACGTGGCCAATGCGGTGATCGACGGTACCGACGCGGTGATGCTGTCGGAAGAATCCGCCGCGGGCGCCCACCCGGACAAGGCGGTGGCCGCCATGCGCCGCATCTGCCTGGGTGCCGAAAGCCAGTTCGAGCCGAAAGAGGATTTCGTCAAAGGCGGCCACCGATTGGATCGCACCGATCAAGCCATTGCCCTGGCAGCCATGGTGCTGTCGAACGAGGTAGGCGTGCGTGCCATTGTTGCGTTGACCGAATCCGGCGCCACGGCGCAGTGGCTGTCCCGCTATCGCAACGCGGTGCCGATCTATGCGCTTTCGCCGTTTGCCGATGCGCGCCGTCGCATGCTGATGCTGTGCGACGTGCATCCGGTGGCCTTTACGCACGACACCCTCAATCCGGCGGTGTCCGCGCGCGAGGCGGTGCGTCAGTTGTTCGTCATGGGCAAGCTTGCCGAGGGCGATCGCGTCGTGCTTACGCACGGCGACCACATCGGTCGCGGCGGCGGCACCAACACCGTGAAATTGCTGTCGGTAGGCGCCGATGGCATGGTCGAGAGCTTGCGCGACCTCTAAGCAGGCCGCCCTGCTTGCGCTCCGTCCGCGGCGCGCGCGGCATAGCCAACCTGCAGCATCGGCTGCCGCAGGTTGGCTAGACTTAGTGCCGTCCCCACAGCCTTGCATCGGAGATATGCCATGCGCACGACGAATCGTTTCGGCCAATTTCTGCTCGTCGCCGCCGTGCTGGCGGCCAGCGTCCCCGCCATGGCGCAGCAGGCGCGCAAGGTTGCGCCGGAGCAGCTGTCCAACGAATGGGTCTTGCTCAACCGCGACGTATCGGTCGACGTACCCAATAGCGGCGTGAACATCTACAAGCCCGGATGCGTGGCGGTGACCTACACCATCGGCAGCGACGGTGTTCCGATGAACGTGCAGGCCGTGAAAGTGGTTCCAGCGAGCGATCTCACCAAGCCGGCGGTGAGCGCCGTATCCAACTTCCGCTACGGCCCTTCGCTGAGCAACAAGAACCACGAGCCGGTGTCGACGTATTACATCGTGCCTTTCAATGCCGACACCCCCGCGCAGCAGGCCCAGATCATGGCTCCCTGCAAGCTGCCCGGCTACGCCCAGAGCTGAGGGCACGCCGGAGGGCCGGAGCTCGCCCTTCACAGGATGGGGCTATAATCGCGCGTTTCCGCCTGTCCGCCCGTACGGGTGGCCCCATCCTTGCGGCCCCGCGCCGCCAAAGTTTTACGGAGTCGTCCATGAGCATTGAAGATCTCGAGAGCGTCGCCCTGGCGATGGTCGCGCCCGGCAAGGGCATCATCGCCATCGATGAGTCGACCAACACCATCAAAAAGCGTTTCGAGTCGGTCGGCATCGAGAACACGGAAGAGAACCGCCGGGCCTACCGCGAGCTGCTGCTGACCGCGCCGAACCTCTCCGAACATATCTCCGGTGCGATCCTGTACGACGAAACGATCCGCCAATCCACCAAGGATGGTGTTCCCTTCACGCAGATCATGAAGAAGAACGGCATCATCCCCGGCATCAAGGTGGACAAGGGCACCGTGCCGCTCGCCGGCTTCCCGGGCGACGTGGTTACCGAAGGCCTCGATGGCCTGCGCGAGCGCCTCGCCGAATACGTGAAGCTCGGCGCGCAGTTCGCCAAGTGGCGCGCCGTGATCAACATCAGCGAAGACAACCCCAGCTCCACCGCCATCGAAGCCAACTGCCATGCGCTGGCCCGCTACGCCGCACTGTGCCAGGAAGCTGGCCTGGTGCCGATGGTCGAGCCGGAAGTGATCATGGACGGCGATCACAGCATCGAAGTCAGCTATGAAGTGCACGAAGCCGTGCTGCGCAGCCTCTTCAACGCGCTGTACGAACAGAACGTGCTGCTCGAAGGCACCATCCTCAAAGTCAGCATGGTCATCCCGGGTAAGGACGCCGACGAGCAGGCCAGTGTCGAAGAAGTGGCCGAAGCCACCGTGCGTGTGCTCAAGACCACCGTGCCGGCCACCTTGCCGGGCATCGTGTTCCTCTCCGGCGGTCAGACCGACGAACAGTCCACCGCGCACCTCAATGCTATGAACCGCATGGGCCCGCATCCGTGGCCGCTGTCCTTCTCCTACGGCCGGGCCATGCAGCAGGCGGCCTTGAAGCTGTGGTCGAAGGATATGAAGGCCAACTACGTCGAAGCGCAGAAAGTTGTCCACGCACGGGCGAAAGACAACGGTCTTGCCGCATTGGGTCAGTGGAAAGGCTGATAGCCCGCTACATCGACAGAAATCAAAAAAGAGCGCCTCAGGGCGCTCTTTTTTTCAACAAAGAACGGGCGCCTTGATGGCGCCCGTCGATACAACAACCGCGTGCTGGTTTTTTTCTTAGAAGCGGTATTCGACCGATGCTGTAACCGCATTGGTGTCCAGCTGCACACCATGATTGCGGTTGGAACCGTCGTAGTAGTTGTAGTTCACACCCACGCTCCAGTTCTGCGTGAGGTTGTAACCCACGCCCACACCGGCGTAGTAACGCGTGCGATCGAAGCGCCGATAGTTCGAGTCGACGCTGTCGGTCAGACCCTGACCCTGCGCATAGAACGCGCCGCCACGCACTTCGCCGTACCAATTGGGGGTGAAGTTGTAGCGCAGATTGGCGCCGAGCGTCGGACCATACAGCTTGGAGCGGAGCGAGGAATCATTCGAATAGCGCGCATCGATGCGGCCGAGGTACTGATAACCGGCCTCTACGCCGACCGACGTGTTCGGACTGATCGCGAAGCGATAACCGCCTTTGATGCCGCCGATGGCATCGCCATTGGAGTCGTAGGGACCCTTGTTGATCTGGCCGTAACCGGCTTCCGCACCCAGGTACCAACCTTGCTGCGCCGTTTGAGCGGGGGCGCTCTGCGCGAAAGCGGCGGGAACGGTGGCAAAACTCACGGCAGCGAGGGCAACAGCAAACAGCGTCTTTTTCATGGAGTACTCCTTGTTATGCATTGATCGGGACGGTCGGCGCGAAGGGGGAAAGCCGAGGCCCCGTACGCCCGCTTGAGCGGCGCGTGACAGTGAGATAGGGGCGGGGCAGGATGATTCAATACCGATCAGTACAGTATTAAGGAGGCATTAAGACTGCGGGAAAGTGCGGTGAACGCTTACAGCCGCGCGGCTGGCTCATGGGCGCGGCTCATGAGGCATTGGAATGTGCGCAAGCGGACGACAGACCGCAGCCGATCGGCGACAATAGCCTCTTTTGCGCCTGCCTTCGGAGATAGAACTGATGACGTCCCGCCGTGAACTCGCCAACGCCATCCGCGCTTTGGCTATGGATGCCGTACAGGCAGCCAATTCCGGACATCCCGGCATGCCCATGGGCATGGCCGACATTGCCGAAGTCCTGTGGAACGACTACCTGAAGTTCAATCCGACCAACCCGAAGTGGCCCAACCGCGACCGTTTCGTGCTCTCCAACGGCCACGGCTCGATGCTGCAGTACGCGCTACTGCACCTGACCGGCTACGACTTGCCCATGGATCAGCTCAAGCGCTTCCGCCAGCTGCATTCCAAGACCGCCGGCCATCCGGAAGCCAGCGAAACGCCAGGCGTGGAAACCACGACCGGTCCGCTGGGCCAGGGTCTGGCCAACTCGGTAGGTTTCGCGCTGGCGGAGAAAGTGCTTGCCGCGCACTTCAATCGCCCCGATCACACCATCGTCGACCATCACACCTACGTGTTCGTGGGCGACGGCTGCCTGATGGAAGGCGTTTCGCATGAAGCCGCTTCGCTCGCCGGTACGTGGAAACTCGGCAAGCTGATCGCGGTGTACGACGACAACAACATCTCCATCGACGGCGAAGTGGAAGGCTGGTTCACCGACGACACACCCAAGCGCTTCGAAGCCTATGGTTGGAACGTGATCCGTGGCGTCGATGGCCATAACTCGGAAGCTGTGCAAAAGGCCTTCGCCGCCGCCACCGCGCAAAGCGAAAAGCCCACGCTGATCTGCTGCAAAACCATCATCGGTTTCGGCGCGCCGCATAAGCAGGGCAAAGAAGAAGCGCATGGCGCGGCGCTGGGCAAAGACGAAGTCGCCGCCGCACGCGACGAACTCGACTGGCGCTCGCCGCCCTTCGAAATTCCCGCCGAGATTTATGCAGGCTGGGACAAGAAGAAAGTCGGTGCCGAACGCGAGCAGCAGTGGAACGAGGTCTTCGCTAAGTACGAAGCCGCATATCCCGAACTTGCCGCCGAATTTCGTCGCCGCACGGCAGGCGAATTGCCGGCCGATTGGGCGAGCAAGTCGCAGGCATACATCGACAAGCTGCAGGTCGAAGGTCCGGACGTCGCATCGCGCAAAGCGTCGCAGATGACGCTCGATGCTTTCGGCCCGCTGCTGCCGGAATTGGTGGGCGGCTCGGCGGATCTTGCCGGTTCCAACCTCACCATGTGGAAGGGCAGCAAGAACATCACCGGTCCCGACGGCAACTACGTGCACTACGGCGTGCGCGAGTTCGGCATGAGCGCGATCGCCACGGGCCTCGCCTTGCACGGTGGGTTCCTGCCCTACGACGGCACCTTCCTGGTGTTTTCCGATTACGCGCGCAACGCCGTGCGCATGAGCTGCCTGATTCCGTCGCACGTCGTGCACGTGTACACCCACGATTCGATCGGCTTGGGCGAAGACGGCCCGACGCATCAGCCGGTCGAACATCTCGGCTCGCTGCGTTTGATTCCCAACAACCGCGTATGGCGTCCATGCGATGCGGTGGAATCGGCGGTGTCGTGGAAGGTCGCGATCGAACGCAAGGGCGCACCTTCGTGCCTCATTTTCTCGCGTCAGACGCTCAAGCATCAGCAGCGCACCGCGCAGCAGGTGGCTGACATCACACGCGGCGCTTACGTGCTTTCCGATCCGGCGGACACCAAGTTCAAGGCGATCATCATTGCCACCGGTTCGGAAGTGGAGCTGGCGATGGAAGCCGCCCGTACGCTGGCGCAACAGAATGTGCCAGTGCGCGTAGTGTCGATGCCGTGTACTGAGGAATTCGACGCGCAGCCGATGGAATATCGTGAAGCGATTCTGCCGGGCTGGTGCCGCGCACGCGTCGCGGTGGAAGCGGCGAGCGTCGATTTCTGGGGCAAGTACGTGGGCCTGGATGGCGCGGTGGTCGGCATGACCACGTTCGGTGCTTCCGCGCCGGCGCCGGCCTTGTTCGAGTACTTCGGTTTCACCGTCAGCCATGTGGTCGACACGGTGAAGCGCGTCGTCGGCTAATGCCGCGCGCTATACCCTCTCCCTTTTGGGGAGAGGGTTAACGTGAGGGGCGCTCTGGCGAAAGCCGTTCTGATCCCTCACCGTCATTCCGGCGCAGGCCGGAATCCAGTATCCACGAGCTACGTTCGTGTCTCAGTCTTGATGTGTTATCGCCACTGGATTCCGGCCTGCGCCGGAATGACGGTGCGTTCAGATTGAAGTGTTCGTCAATTGAGATGGGTTCGCGCTATCAAGTGCTAACCAATGTAGTCGCGACGCCAAACGCAATCGCCATCACCACGGCAACTGCAACACACGCGCTGCCCACGCGAATACGCCGCGCATCGATGCGCGGAATCAATCGCCATAGCGCCGTCACGCCGATCAGCATCGACAGCACCAGCGACACACGAAACGCTCCGCTCGCAATCAAGGGGCCAAAAGGCGGCCGCGTTACGCCCACATGCGCAGCGGCCATCGCGCCGATCAGCAGCGTAAGCAGGCACCAGATCAGGCACGCCAGATAAACGCGGTTGAACACCACCGGTACACGTTCGCTCCAGCGAAGCACGATCCACGCGATGACCGCGGGCACAATGGCGCCAGCACTACTGAACAACACCCACCAGATCAAGCTGCTTAGCAGCGTGAGCACGCTTGTCATGCGGTTTCCTTGAAGCCGATGCGACGCAGAAATTTATCCATCAGCCACGCCGGTCCGACAAGCAGATAAGCCAGATCGGTGAAGAAACTCGGGCGGTGTCCTTCAAAGATATGGCCGATGAATTGGCCGATCCACGCGACCACGAACACGGCGATGCCAAGCTGGAGCAAATGCGCCGGACCGAGCTGCTGGAACAGCCAGAAACAGCTCAGCGCAAATACGCTCAACACCACGAGCAGCGCTCCACCAAGCCGATGCGAGCGCTTCCAATACCACGTAAACGCCAGCACGATCGCAAACACCGACCATGCACCAGGATGCAGCAACGATTCGGGCACCGGTATCGTCCACAGCATCGCAACGGCGCTCCACACGATCAGCGGTACGCAGATCCAGTGCAAGATCCGATTGGTCGGGTGTTGGTGATCACGACTGTAACTGTCGAGCCAGTCGCGCATGCTGCGTACGTCTTGCGGAGAGTCGTCGGTCGTCATCAATGGGCGTTGCTCTTGGAGAAAAGGTTGAGCACCAGCACGCCGGCCACGATCAGGCCGATGCCAAGCACGGCGGCTAGGTCTAGTTTCTGTCGATATACCACCACGCCGATCAGTGCGATCAAAGCCGTGCCCGCACCCGACCACACCGCATAAGCGATGCCGAGCGGAATCTGTCGCAGCGTGAGACTGAGGCAATAGAACGCCACGCCGTAACCGACGACAACGATCGCGCTCGGCAGCAGCTGGCTGAAGCCGTTGGAGGCCTTCAGCGCACTGGTTGCGACGACCTCGGCAAGAATCGCGAGGCCCAGGCTAAGCCACGCGTTCATCCGGTCAATCCAGTGCGATGCCAGCCAGGCGTTGCAAGGCTTCGGCGTATTTCGCTGACGTGGCCGCGATGACTTCGGCAGGCACCTTCGGGCCCGGTGCTTTCTTGTTCCAGCCCAGCGTTTCCAGGTAATCGCGCACGAACTGTTTGTCGTAGCTCGGCGGGCTGATGCCGACTTTGTATTCGTCGGCCGGCCAGAAGCGCGACGAATCCGGTGTAAGCATCTCATCCATGACATACAGCGTGCCGTTTTCGTCGGTGCCGAATTCGAACTTGGTGTCAGCGATGATGACGCCGCGTTCGGCCGCGAATGCCGCGGCCCACCTGTAGATGGCGAGCGTCGCCTCGCGCACTTGTTCGGCGAGGTCTTGGCCGACGGCAGCAACGACCGCATCGAAACTCACATTTTCGTCGTGGTCGCCCACGGCCGCCTTGGTCGAGGGCGTAAAGATCGGTTCGGGCAATTGCTCGGCTTGGCGCAGGCCGGCAGGAAGCTTGATGCCGCACAGCGAACCGGTGGCTTGGTAATCCTTCCAGCCCGAGCCGATGAGGTAACCGCGCGCAATCGCCTCCACCGGGACGGGTTTCAGACGGCGCGTGACAACGGCGCGCTTTTTGTACAGCGCCACATCCGTGCCCGATGGCAGCACTTCTTCCAGCGGCGTATGCAACAAATGATTGGGCACGATGTGCGCGGTCTTGCCGAACCAGAAGTTGGAAATCTGCGTCAGCATCTCGCCCTTGCCGGGAATCGGATCGGGCAGCACCACGTCGAAGGCGGACAAGCGATCCGAGGCGACGATCAGCAAGCGATTGCCGGCCAGCGCATACACGTCGCGCACCTTGCCGCGATGGATAAGCTCAAGACCGGGCAGGTTCGATTGCAGCAGGGTGGTAGGCACAGCGCGCTCCAAAAGGGGGTGAGACAAGTTGTCTATTGTACCGGTCGAGCCACGGGACGCTGCTAGAATCGGTCGCTTTCCTGCCTGTGTGTTCCGATGCGAATCGTACTCGTGGCACTCGCTTTGACTTGTGCCCTGCCAGCGTTTGCCGCCGATATGCCCGCCAAGCCGGTCCGGCTGGGGCTGTGTGCGGCGTGCCACGGGGAAACCGGCATGGCGCAAATCCCCGGCGCACCCAATCTGGCCGGGCAGCGCCTGGATTACTTGCGCAAGGCACTCGGCGAATACCGCGACCGCACGCGCAATGTGCCGCTGATGCGCACAGCCATCGGCCCGCTCAACGATGCGGAGCTGGATCAACTCGCACGCTGGTACAGCGCCCAGACACCCCAGCCGCAGGCCGCCGCGCGCCCATGAGCTACACCTATACGTTCTGGTTCGCGATGGCGGGCCTGCTGCTTGGTCATGGTTTTGTCGGCATGGGGGTCGGCGCGATCGTCGGCTTCGTGCTCGACAATCTGCGCTTCAGCCAGCGGCGCAGCGCCATTCCCGAATCGGGGGGGTACGTTTCGCCACTGTTTGCATTGCTGGGGGCGATCGCGAAATCCGACGGCCGCGTTTCCGAAGCGGAAATCGCCATTGCCGAACGCATCATGACGCGCATGGGCCTGGATGCGAACGCGCGCCAAGTCGCCATCCAGGCGTTCAATCGCGGCAAGCAGCCGGAGTTCGACGTTACCGGTCCGATCAATGCCCTGCGCCAGTGGGTCGGTTTGCGCCGCGATCATGCGTTTCCCTTGCTCGATGTGGTGATCGAAACGGTATTGGCCGAAGGCAATCCGTCACCCGAGAAAATGGCGATCTTGCGCCAGCTTGCTTTCGCCCTGCGCGTCAGCGATATGGAGCTGATGGCCTTGATGGCGATGAAGGGTTTCGTCTGGCAGGGCGCCGCGGGTGGATATGGGCGCGGTCCGGGTGCGGGTCCTGGCTATGTGCCGCCGCAGCGGAACACGCAGGGGCCCGATCCGTATGCCGTGCTGGGCATCACCCGGGACGCCGACGAACGCGCCATCAAACGCGCCTACCGCAAGCTGATTTCCGAGCATCACCCCGATCGCCTGGGCGATCTGCCCGAAGACATGCGCAAGCGAGCCGAAGCGCGCGCCAGCGACATCAACGCCGCGTACGAGCGGATCAAGGCGGAGCGGGGCATCAAATAGGGCGCAAGCCGAACGCGCCCGCCTCCCGGTAAAATGGCGGCTTCGCCTTCGCCGCTTTCTTACCTGGCCCCGTCATGAGCAAACAATCCCCGATCATCGCCCCGTCCATTCTCTCCGCCGATTTCGCGCGGCTGGGCGAGGACACCGCCAATGTGCTGGCCGCCGGCGGCGACTGGGTGCATTTCGATGTGATGGACAACCACTACGTACCCAACCTCACCATCGGGCCGATGGTGCTCAAAGCGCTGCGCAACTACGGCGTCACCGCACCGATCGACGTGCATTTGATGGTGAAGCCGGTGGATCGCATCGTGCCGGATTTCGCCAAGGCCGGCGCCACGCTGATCAGTTTTCATCCCGAAGCGTCCGAGCACGTCGATCGCACCATCGGATTGATCAAAGATTCCGGTTGTCAGGCAGGGTTGGTGTTCAATCCGGCCACACCGCTGAACTGGCTCGATCATGTGCTGGATAAGCTCGATCTGGTGCTGATCATGTCGGTGAATCCCGGTTTTGGCGGGCAGAAATTCATTCCCGAGGCGCTGGAAAAACTCCGCCGCGTGCGCCGCTTGATCGACGAGAGCGGCCGCTCGATTCGCCTGGAAGTCGATGGGGGCGTCACCGCGGAGAACATCGGCGACATCGCCGCCGCGGGCGCCGATACGTTCGTGGCCGGCTCGGCCATCTTTGGCGCGTCCGACTATCGAACCGTGATCGGAAAGATGCGTGCCAGCATTGGCTGATGCTCGCCGCGGCAATCTCAGAAAAAAGAGAAACCCGGCACAGGGGGAAGTCTGTGCCGGGCGGAGGGGCGTCTGAAAGACGCTAGAGGAGACACCATAGGCAGTTGCATCCTGCGCGCGGCTCGAAAGACGGGAGGCTCGGCCGTCAATCAAACCTCGGCGAGTTCCACGGCAATGGACTATGCGCCTGCCACCTAATCGGACCGGGCTCTCTTCGAATGGTTCCCGTCTCGCGCAATTATTTTCTTCAGACAAAAAAATCCCCTTCGGACCAGGAAGGGGAAGGAACGCTAGGACTGGGGGATCGTCGGAAAAATGGCTGGATGCTGCCGTTTGTCGTCGCTGGGTTGGGTCGGCTTGCCGGATGCGCGACCGGCGAGCGTCCCTGCGCACCGGTCGCGCCCATGCCTTCCACGGCAGTTCCACCCAAAACTCAGTGCAAGCTCATCAAGGCGGCAAGCAACAAGGAGCCCAGGGCCAGCGCTACGCGCAGCGGTTCGAAGCTGCGAAGCTCGGCATTGGGATCGATGGAGGGGTCGGCGCGCATGAATGAGACTCGTGATCCGGGCGTTGGAGATATCAAACACCTCGCCGGGGCCCCGCTACCGGCACCTCAAGGGCGATCGAGCGACGGAATCTGGCAGAACGCGGGCAAACATCGCTGCCGGCTTGCGTAAGCGGCGGTCGCATAGCAACCTGCGCGCCATCGTCACGAGGAATCCACATGGGACGCAACATCGCCATCGTCGAAGATGAACCCCTGATTCGCGCCAACTATGTCGAGGCCTTGAACCGCTTCGGCTACGACACGCGCGGCTACGGTTCGCGGCAAGAGGCATCCAGCGCCTTTGCCATACGACTTCCAGAACTGGTCATCATCGATATCGGTCTGGGCGACGAACCCGAAGGCGGTTTCGATTTGTGCCGCGAGTTGCGCGCCAAATCCGCCACGTTGCCGATCATTTTTCTTACCGCGCGCGATTCGGATTTCGATGTGATTTCCGGGTTGCGTCTGGGCGCCGACGATTACCTCAGCAAAGACACCAGCCTGCATCAGCTGGCCGCGCGCATCGCCGCATTGTTCCGCCGCATCGAATCGCTCAAGGCGCCGGCTTCCAGCGAAACGGTGATCGGGCATGGTCCGCTCAAGCTCGAATCCGAACGCATGCGCGTCACCTGGAACGATGCGGAAGTGCCGCTCACCGTGACCGAATTCTGGATGGTGCACACCTTGGTGCGTTTCCCCGGCCACGTGAAAAACCGCGATCAGCTGATGCGCGAAGCGGAGCTGGTGGTGGACGACGCCACCATCACTTCGCACATCAAGCGCATCCGCAAAAAATTCATCGCGGTGGCGGAGGATTTCGATGCTATCGAAACCGTGCATGGTGTGGGTTATCGGTGGCGTCCGTGACGTTATGGCGTTGGATGCTGGCGAGCCTGGTGCTGTGCGCAGGCTCGGCCATGGCGGCGAAACCCGATGCGATGGTCCAAGCACATGGTCTCGCCGACGGCGCGGCACCCGCCTGGACACTCACTACCAGCGCACCATCCGGTTGGACCAAGGATTGCTGCACTTAC
>DATJMR010000323.1:0-31446 GCA_035508595.1 Dyella sp. | reverse complement strand
CGATGGTGCTGTTGAGCTCGTCGACGGTGCCATACGCCCCGACGCGCGCCGAATCTTTCGCCACGCGCGAACCGTCGCCCAGACCGGTCGTGCCATCGTCGCCGGTGCGGGTGTAGATCTTCGAAAGCCGATTGCCCATGTCTTAGGCGTCAGCTCAGTGCTGTGCCTGGCCGCTGTGCTGCGACAGACGGGACAGCTGCACCGTCAGTACATGCAGTACCGCGCCCAAACCCACGTACAGCGCCGTGGTTTGCAGGAACGGCAGGTACCAGTCGCCGAGATTTTCGAACCACGCGCCGAAGGTCTTCGGTGCCGGCACATGGCTGCTCAACCAGTAGAAGCTGCCGTTGGAAATGATGTAGCAGGCGTTCTCGCTCACCAGCAGTGCGGCGATCGCCCAGCCTAGGGTGGAAAGCTTCAGTCCGCGCTGATGCTTCGCCAGCCAGCTGCCGCCCACCCACAGCGCGCCATAAGCCGGAACGAGGAACCAGTAACCCAGCGACACGCAGTAATGGCTCCAGAAATTGATGCCCATATGCGTAATGACGAGGTAGTCGACCAGCACCGCTTCGGCCATCAGCAACGGGAAGGCCCAACGAGCGGAACCGCTCAGCCAGAAGCCGGCGAGGAAGAACACGCCCCACGACGCGTCCCAAATGTCGTGATGAAACAACGACAAATGTACGCGGGTCGCCGCCATTACCAAGGCGAGCGCTGCGAAGATGCCAAGGCGCTGGGTCTGTGTTGTAGCCATGAAGAACTCCGTAGAAAAGCAGACGGCCCGTAGGAAGACGCCCAGTTTAGCCCAATGCGAAGTGACACAGGCACCGCGTATCATTCATCAATGACTATCTCTCCCCCCTTTTCACCTGAAGGCAACGTGCTGGTTGTCGGTGGCGGTCTGGTCGGTGCCAGTCTGGCGATCGCGCTGGATGCGGCGGGATGCCGCGTCACCCTGGTCGAAGCTGCCGCGCCGCGCACCGATGCGCAGCCCAGCTACGACGAGCGCAACCTCGCATTGGCGCGCGCCACGGTGAACGGTCTGGAGGCCATCGGCGTATGGTCGCTTGCCGCCGCGCAGGCGACGCCGATCCGTCACATTCACGTCAGTCGCGCGGGCGAGTTCGGTAGCGCGCGACTGGATGCCGCCAAGCAAGGTGTCGACGCGCTTGGCTGGACCTTGCCGGCGCGCGAATTGGGTGCCGCCCTGCTGCGACGATTGGACCATTGCCAGCATCTGACCCGCCTTGCGCCGGCCAGCCTCACGGGGTTGACCAAGTTCGCCGACGGCTGGCGCGCCGACATCAAGACACCGGAAGGCATGCGGCACATCGATGCCGCGTTGCTGGTCGGCGCAGATGGCACCGATTCGTTCGTGCGCGCCCAGCTGCGCATCGACGCCGATGTGCACGACTACGAGCAAACCTTGTTCGTCAGCACCCTCACTCCGGAGCGCGATCCGGCAAACCGCGCATGGGAACGTTTTTCCGATGAAGGCCCCATCGCCATGTTGCCTTTGGCGGAACGGCGCTGCGGTCTGGTGCTGACCGTCGCTTCGGATAGGGCCGCCGAAGTGGCCGCGTTGAACGACGCGGATTTCATCGCCTTGGCGCAGCGGCGTTTCGGTTGGCGGCTGGGTCGGTTGAGCCGTCCTGGTAAGCGCCATCCGTATGGCATTCGCCGCGTTGCCGCGCGCAGTTTGATTGCGCCGCGTGCCGTGCTGGTAGGCAACGCGGCGCAGACGGTGCATCCCATCGGGGCGCAAGGTTTCAATCTCGGATTGCGCGATGCGCTGACGCTGTCGGAGTTGATTGCCCAAACCACCGATCCCGGTACCGATTCGGTGCTGGAACGATACGCCGCGCGCCGCGCGCCGGACCGTGAGGGCACCATGGCGATGAGTCACGATCTGGTTCGTTTTGCCTGCATGCCGCAGCCATGGCTGGCACCGTTGCGTTCGCTCGCTTTGCTCGCCTATGACCGTGTGCCGCCGCTGCAGCAAGCGTTGGCCAAACGGGGTATGGGTTTTCGCGGTGAACCGCCGCGCGCCGTGTTGGAGCGCTTGCCATGAGAACCGTACCCGCAGGACAGCGTCGCGCACCCGCCTTGGATATCGCCGTCGTCGGCGGCGGCATGGTGGGTGCCGCGGCGGCACTCGCGCTAAGCCGTGCAGGCTTCAATACCGCCTTGCTGGAGGCGCGTGCGCCGTCGCCATGGCAGTCCGGGGATGACGTGGATCTGCGCGTGGTCGGCTTGGCGCCATCCTCCGTTGCCCTGTTGGACGAGCTGGGCGTTTGGACGTCCATTCGCCAGGCGCGTGCCTGCCCTTATGCGCGCATGCACGTGTGGGACGCCCAGAGCGGTGCGTCCATCGATTTCGATGCGGCGGACGAAGGGCGCGATCAACTCGGTTACATCGTCGAAAACAGCCTGGTGCAGTGGACGCTTTGGCAAGCGCTGGAAGCCGCCGGCGTACAGCGGTTGTGCCCGGCCACCGTCAACGACTTCGAGACGCGATCCGATCGCATCGTGCTGGATTTGGCAGACCAAGAAAGCGTCGGCGTGCGGCTGTTGGTGGCTGCCGACGGTGGCAACTCGCCATTGCGCCAACGTGCAGGCATCGTCACGCACGGACGGGATTACACGCAGCGCGCGGTCGTGGCTAACGTCACCACCGAGCGCCCGCATGCGCACACTTGTTGGCAGCGCTTTCTCGCCGCCGGGCCGCTCGCCATGCTGCCGCTTGGGGATGGCCGCAGTTCCATCGTGTGGTCGCTGCCGGAAAGCGAAGCGCAGCGCGTGCTCGCACTGGACGAGGAGGCTTTCATGCAAGAGCTTGGCATGGCCAGCGACTTCCGCCTCGGGCGCGTCACCGGCACGACGGCGCGCGCAGCGTTTCCATTGAAATTGCAGCTTGCTCGCTCCTATCAGGCCGAACGGTTCGTGCTGCTCGGCGATGCCGCTCATGTGGTGCATCCGCTGGCGGGGCAGGGGGTCAATCTTGGTTTGAGGGACGTCGCCGAACTGCGCGACACGCTGGTTGCCGCTCGCGATCACGGGCGCGATTTTGCGGCCCCGCATGTGCTTCGCCGTTATGCGCGCCGTCGTCGCAGCGCCGACACGCTCGATGCCTACGGTTTCGATGCGCTCGCGCGCATCTATACCTGGCAAAGTGCGCCGTGGGTGGCGGCGCGCGGTCTGGGTGTCCGTATCGTCGATCGTTTGCTGCCACTGAAACGGCGGTTGGCAACGCACGCCGCCGGTCTTTGATTCACGCGCCTGCGGCTGGGCGGGCGTGTTTTTTCAGCTTCTTTTAATCAAACAGAGGGATCACATCATGCGCTTCGCTCGAGGGATTTGTCTTGCGTTACTCGCCAGCCTGAGCTTCGCCGCGCAGGCCAAGATGGTGCATCGCCCGGTGGAATGGACCCTGGACGGAACCCATTTCAAGAGCGTGCTGGTGTATGACGATGCCAGCCACGCCAAGCGTCCGGGCCTGGTGATGGTGCCCAATTGGTATGGCATCAACGATACCGCCATCCAGAAGGCCCAGATGATTGCAGGCAAGGATTACGTGATCCTGCTCACCGACATGTACGGCGAAAATGTCCGCCCGCAAGAAGGACATGCCGATCAGGCGCAGGCGGCGACCAAGCCGCTCTATGGCGACCGTGCGCTGATGCGCAAACGCATCGACGAAGCCCTTGCGCAACTGAAGGCGCAGGCGCCGAATGCACCGATCGACACCGGCAAACTTGCCGCGATCGGCTTCTGTTTCGGCGGCACGGCCGTGCTCGACCTGGCGCGCAGCGGCGCGGATGTCGCCGCCGTCGTGTCATTCCACGGCGGTCTGACTACCGACAACCCGGCTTTGGCCAAAAATATCAAAGCTCGCGTCCTGGTGATGAACGGCGCCAACGACAAGGGCACCATGCCCGATGCCGATAAATTCATGGATGAGATGCGGGGCAGTCCCGCCGACTGGCAGTTTGTGGTGTTGGGTAACGCCGTGCATTGCTTCACCGAAACGGAAGAAAACGCGCCGGGCTGCAAATACGACGCGCGTGCGGCCGCACGCAGTTACCGGTTGATGCACGACTGGTTGCGCGCCGCGTTCAACGGCGTACCCTGATCGCCGGCCTTCTTCGCGGGCCGGCGCGGCAAAGATAGGGGTAGCGTACTTGGATGGGTGCGGCAGACCTTCGTTTTTGAAGGCCTCTATGCGCAGTCGCGTTCAATCATGGAGTGAATGAGGGAGATTCATATATGAAGATGCGTTCCAAAGCACTGCTGGCTTGCCTGGTTCTGAGCTCGTCGATCGGAGCGGCGATGGCGTTTCCATCGTCGTCCCGTCACAACGGCATGATCATGTATTCCACGGGGCGGCCCGTTCCCGATCAATATATGGCCGACAGCAACATCATCCACAACTACCACCATTACCATCTGAGCCAGCCGACCGAAGGCTACATATGGGTGCATGGCGAGGATAACGATTACCTGTTGGTATCGGAGAAATCGCACATCCTGCGGCGCATCGAAACGCGCCCGACCATGCCCAGGGCCAGTGATGGTTGAACGGTTGCCCAAGCCCCGGGCGCGAGCTCGGGGCTTTTTTTGAAGCGCGAAGTAAAGGTGTATCGGCGAGCCGTCCGGCGCGGCTGAATCAGAACGTGCGTTGCACCGAGTAATCGGCGAGCGTCGTCAGTGCGTCCCGATAGGACGATGCCGGCAAGGACATCAATGCATCGCGCGCGGCGCGTGCATGCCTGAGCGCACACTCGCGCGTGCGTTCGATCGCGCCCGACTCGCGAATGGCAATAAGAATGTGATCGAGCGATTCCAGCCCACCATGCTCGATGGCGTGACGCATTTCGCATGCTTGTTCTGCGCCGACGCGTTGCAAGGCATAAATGAGTGGCAGCGTGGGTTTGCCTTCGGCCAGGTCGTCGCCGATGTTCTTGCCGAGCGTGCGAGCGTCGCTGACGTAGTCGAGCAAGTCGTCCGCGATCTGGAACGCATAACCGAGCTGCATGCCATAGCGACGCAGCGCGGCTACCTGGGCCTCGGGCAGTCCGCCCAGCAACCCGCCAAGCTCCGTGGCCGCCGCGAACAGCACCGCGGTCTTGCGTTCGATCACCGCCAGATAAGCCGCCTCGTCCACGTCGGCGTTGCCGATGTTGAGCAGCTGCAGCACCTCGCCCTCGGCGATGGTATTGGTGGTATCGGCCAGGATGCGCATGATGCGCATGTCGTCCAGTTCCACCATCAGCTGGAACGAACGGGAATACAGGAAGTCGCCCACCAGCACGCTGGCCGCGTTACCCCATAGCGCGTTGGCCGTCTTACGTCCACGGCGCAAGTCCGACTCATCCACCACATCGTCGTGCAGCAGGGTGGAGGTGTGGATGAACTCGATCACCGCCGCCAGCTTGATGTGCCTGTCGCCGCCGTAACCGGCCGCACGGGCGGCCAAGGCGTGCAGCATCGGCCGCAGCCGCTTGCCACCGCCGGCGATAATGTGATCGGCGATCTGGTTGATCAGCACCACATCGGAGGCCAGCCGCTGTCGGACCAGGGCATCGATACGCTGCATGTCGCCTTCGGCGAGGGCGCGAACCCCTGCAAAATCGCGTGCGGGATCGATGGTCTGGAGAACGGAGGTGTTCATGCGGCTGGGGCTGGACATAGAACCCCAATTATAGAGGTCACAATCGCTTTACGTGTGATCTTGCCGGATTTTTACATGCATACGAGCGGTAGCCGACACCAGCGCGGCAAAAAGGCTGCCAGATGCGGTCCCCGACCCTGTGATAGCATGCTCGATCAGCCCTGATAAGGCATCGTTTTCGAGGATCTCATGGCCCGCGGCATCAATAAAGTCATTCTGGTCGGCAACCTTGGCGCAGACCCGGAAGTCCGCTACACCACCGGTGGCACCGCGGTCGCCAGTCTGAGCATCGCGACCTCCGAGCAGTGGACCGACAAGCAGAGCGGCCAGAAGCAGGAGCGCACCGAGTGGCATCGCGTCAAGCTGTTCGGCCGTCTGGCGGAGATCGCCGGCGAATACCTGAAGAAGGGTCGCCAGGTCTATGTCGAAGGTTCGCTGCGTACCGACAAATACACTGGCAAGGACGGTGTCGAGCGCTACTCCACCGACGTCATCGCCAGCGACCTGCAGATGCTCGGCGGCGGTGGCGAGGGTGGCGGCATGGGCGGCGGCGCCGGCGGTTATCGGGAGCGCTCGCAGAACAGCGGCCCGCGCCAAGGCGGCGGTGAATACGCCAATGCAGCGCCCCGTCAGTCCGCTCCGCCACCGGAGATGGGCAACCAGTTCGACGATGACGATATTCCGTTCTAAATGGGGTACCGTATCGCGCTGAAAGAAGCCCGCCGACATGGCGGGCTTTTTATTGGGACGGACTTGCGCGTTCTGATGCGCATAACGGGGACGTTGACGCGATCCGGGCGGCGTCTCCTTGCCATAAGCAATGCAGCTCGCTTGCATGCAAGCGCAGGATGCGGCGCAGCTCGATAATGGCTTGCGGCGTCTCCTGCACATCGTGCCAGGAAGGGACGGAAAGTTCGGAGTCCGCGCCGCCCAGATGAGCGCTCGCGTAAGGCACCACGCCATCGTCGGACTCGGTCAGCGGCCCCTTCGATTTATAGATGCCCACGATGGTGTGGTAGTGCACGGCCGGCGAGATCGGCAGCGTGCTCGACGCTTTGATGAAAGGATCCTCGTTGCTGAGATTGTCGATGCTGTTGGGTATGCGCGCGGGCGTACCGGGTTCGGCGTTCTTGCCTTGCATCGCGTCGGTCATGTTTTTACCTTCCTCCAGCAGCGTCAATGGCAGTCGGATCAGACCTCCGATCCAGCGAGCCACCTTCCATTGCGCGACCGGAGTGCCGCGATGCGGGGCGGCCAGGAATACGGCGCGCGAGGCCTGCGGCATCGGTTCGAATTGCAAATAGGGTGCGAGACGTTGCCGCAGCACTTTGCGCTGTTCGTCCGACAAGCCGGGACGTTCGGGGACTATGCCCCATAACTTGTCGTCGCTCGATGAGACCAACAAGCGTGCGATCACACCGCCCATGCTGTGACCGATCAACACAATGTGGTTGGAGGCTACCGCACGTCCGGCAGGGTCGAAGTGTTGCAAGGTTTCGTCGAGCGCCTTGCGTATTTGCATCAGATTGGCTGCAACCGGCGCGTTGGTGGGGTAATACACCTCCCACACTTGATAGGTGTGCCGCAGTTGTTCGTCGCCCATCACTTCGTTGACGACGTTGATCCACGCCTCCGGACTGCTGGCAAGTCCGTGCAGCATGACGACGGTGAGCCGGTTGGGATCGTAGGGCTGCATGAGCAGCACTTCCGGCTTGCTTATGCCGCCGCGACCAAACAGCGCGCGCAGCGATTCTTTCGCGAACCCCGATTGCGCAAGCCAGACGCCGTAAGCCGCGGTGAAGTTGGCGGCGAGCGGAATGGTTTGCCCGTCGAGCAAGATACTGCTGTCCAGATAGGGGTTTTTTGCATAGACGCGCACGTCGTGCGTATCGAGCACGCTTTGCAACGTGTCGCCGGGAAATTCCAGTACGGCGGTCAGCGGAACGTAATTGGATTCGCGCCACGGACCCGTATCGGGAGGCGTCGCGCCGATAGCGACGAATTCCGAACCGAAACCGTCGCGGCGATAAATGTTTCGCAGTCCGCTGAAGCGCAATCCTTCGGCGGGAATCAATTTACGCGGTATGCGCTCGCCCGAACCCAGATAAACATCCGAATCGGGCTTGAGCAGTTGCCATCCCGCGACCGGGGCACGCGTCCAATCGGTGCCCAGCGTAGGAAGGAGTTTGAAGAAACTCATCACGGCGCGCTGCGTGGCGTAGTTGTAAAAACTCAACACCTGCGATTGGCGTGTTTCGAATACGCGCTCTCCAGGATGGCGTGCGGTATAGAACAAGTAAGCATAGGCGTAACGCGCCGACTGCAGATACGCATCGAGCGCTGTGTCGCTGATCGGCTCGCCTCGGCCGGACCGATCCGTCTGGATGGCGAATGACAGCCACAATTCCGAGAGTGCGGACAGCCTCCGTTCGTCGTTCAAACCGTCGGAGTACAGCAGCGTGTGCGCGCAGCGGGGAAAATTGGCGGCACATTCGTCGCGATTGAGCGCCACCACGTTGAGCGACTGGATGGTGCTGTCGCTCAGGGCGCGCGTACTCAGAACGTCGCTGCGCCGTTGCGCGGTGTAGTCTTTCTGCGCAACGTGGTGAATGCCCACCATGGCGCAGCCGGCGGATAGCAACAGGGGCGCCATGGCAACGACGCGCAGGATCCAGTTTGGCTTGCGGCCTTTCATCGGTTCTTCTCGGGCATGGAAGCAGGATGAGCGGTCGTTGCCGTTCTATTATCCATGCATTGGCGACGTGGAGAAGACGGATGCTTGTACGGTCGACATTAAACGTGCTTCTCGTTGTCGCCGCCGTGTTCTCCGGAGGCTGGGGTGCTCTGGCCATCTGGTATCAGTTCCCGGGCGAAACGGCATCTCGCTGGATCGCCAGCGTGCTCTGGGTGGCATTCGTGCTGGCCCTGGTTGTGATGGGATGGGGGCGCCGGTCTGGCTTGCCTATCGGTGTCTATGCGCTGGCTTTCATGTTGCTGTTGGCGTGGTGGAGCACCATCGTGCCATCGAATCATCGCGATTGGGCCGATGATGTGGCGCGTTCGTTGACGGGTCGCGTCGAGGGGAGCCGCGTCAGGTTATACAACGTGCGCAACTTCGATTGGCGATCGGACGACGATTACGGCATCCGTTGGGAGACGCGCCAGTATGATCTGGATCATCTGGTCGCCACCGATTTGATTCTGTCCTCCTGGGGCATGCCGGGCATCGCGCACGCGCTGATGTCTTTCGGTTTCGACGACGGTTCGCATGTCGTGTTTTCGGTGGAGGTGCGTCGACGGAGGAATCAGTCATTTTCGTCGATTGGCGGTTTTTTCAAGTACTTCGAGCGAACGATCGTCGCTGCCGACGAACGCGATGTGATACGCGTGCGCACCAATGTGCGCGGCGAGACCGCTCATCTCTACCGCTTGCAGATGAGCAAGGAGGCGATGCGCGCGTTATTCTTGTCTTACGTGCGCGAGGCCAACGAGCTGGCGGTAAAGCCGGCTTACTACAACACCGCGACATCGAACTGCGTGAGCATCGTGTATGACATGGCCAAGCAGATCGATCCTGGGCTGCCCTACGATTACCGCTTGCTGCTTACGGCTTATTTGCCGAGCTATCTCTACCAAGTCGGTGCATTGGATAAGCACTATCCGCTCAGTGTGCTGACCGAGCGGGGTGACATTACGATGCGCGCGCGGTCCACAAAGCCAGGCGACGATTTTTCCCACGCCATTCGTACGCCGCCGGAGCCCGGTGGCGATAGCGGGCCATAGACGCACGAAAGCCCCTTTTGGAGGGGCTTTCGCATGGTTATCGCTTGCCGTGCTGGCTCAGGGCTTGCCGCCGCTGCGGATCAATGCCATCACCTCATAGCAGGCGCCCATGGTGTGGTAATCGACCTTGCCAGCGGGGCTCTTTTCGTCGCTGTATTTCTTGTTGTCCTGGGTAAGGATGCGATACCACGCACCGTAGGTGTGATCGATGAAGTGATCCCACGCATAGGCCCACAGTTTGCCGTACCACTCGTCGTATTTCGCATCATTCGTGCGCGCGTGCAGCAAGGCGGCCGCGGCCAACGATTCGGCTTGTACCCAGAAATACTTGTCGCCGTCGCACACGCTGCCGTCCGGCGCGAAGCCGTAGCACATGCCGCCATTGGCGGAATCCCACGAGTGAGCCAGTGCGGTGTCGAACAGGTGCTGAGCCGTGGGAAGAATCCACGATTCTTCGCGACCGCGTTCCAGCAGCAGCGGTTCGAGAATCATCAACAGTTTTGCCCATTCGGTCTGATGCCCCGGCTGAAAACCCCAGGGACGGAACAGATGCTTGGGATCGTCGCGGTGGTAATCCCAGTCGATGGTCCAATCGAGGTGGTAGTGTTCCCACACCAGGCCGTTGGCAAGTTTGGCTTGACGCTGCGTCATGGTGTGCGCAAGCGTCAGCGCGCGATCCAGATAGCGCGGATCGTCGCTGGCTTGATAGGCGGCGAGCATGGCCTCGCACATATGCATGTTCGCGTTCTGGCCGCGATAGGTGCTGAAGTTCCAATGCGGGTCGGCTTCGTCGCGGTAAAGGTTTGCTTGCGCATCCCAAAAATGCTTTTCCAGCAGCTGCCAGGTTTCGTCCATCCATGCAGCGGCTTCTGCGATGCCCGCCTTCAGTGCGGTGGAGTAGGCGAGCAGTACGAAAGCCACGCCGTAGCAGTGGTAGGTGCGGTCTTCCGGTTTGCCGTCGCGAAGGGTCCAGGCGTATCCGCCGGTGGATGCATCGCGATGCACCTCGCGCAGGTAGCGCAAGCCGTGATGCGCGGCGTCCAGATATTCCTGGCGGCCGAACTCGATCGCCGCCATCGCATAGTTGAAAACGAAGCGGGTGCTGCTCACCAGGTGGCGATGGCTGGTGTCGTACACCGTGCTGTCGTCGCGGAAGTAATGGAAAAAGCCGCCGGCCGGATCGATCGCGCGCGGATGGTAGAAGGCCATGGTTTGCGCGATGTGGTCGCGCAGAAACGCTTCGGAACGAAAATCCGGATGAGCCGGCGTGGTCATGCGTAAGTCTCCATAAACTGTTCTACCTCGCTGGCGTGCGGCATGGCGGCGAAGGAGCCGTGCCTGGTCACCGCCACCGCACCGCAGGCGCTGGCGAAGCGCAGAGCGGCGTGCAGTCGGGGCAACGTGGCAACCCATGCGTCAAGATTTTCGGCGGTGATGTTCTGGTGAGCGAACTGATACAGCAGGCCGCCGACAAAGGCGTCGCCGGCACCGGTGCTATCGACCATGGGCACGTCGTAGCAAGGCAGTTCGCCCTGCGCATCGGGGTGGAACCAGCGCAAGGGCTGCGGGCCGTCCGTCACGATCAAAAGGCGCGCGGTACCGGTCCACAAGCGATCGAGCAACGCCTCCTCACCTTCGTCCGCCAGCCAATCGAGCTCTTCGGCGCTGAGTTTCACCACATCGGCTTGCAACAAGGCGGGCCAGACGTGGGGCCGCGGCTCGGAACCGCGCGGCCACAAGGCGGGGCGCAGATTGAGATCGAAACTCACCAACGCGCCGGCTTGTCGCGCGCGTCGCATGCCCATGAGCGTGACGTCGGCCAGATCGGGATCGGTCATGCTGTTGGAGCAGATGTGGAACACGGCCGTGTTCT
Source organism: Dyella sp. (assembly GCA_035508595.1). Taxonomy (GTDB): domain Bacteria; phylum Pseudomonadota; class Gammaproteobacteria; order Xanthomonadales; family Rhodanobacteraceae; genus Dyella_B. Next base: position 20,119 of record DATJMR010000323.1, on the reverse strand, counting down.
CGAACGTCTGTGGGCGGAAGTGTTCAGCGCGAAACAGCAGGTCGGCGGACGGCGGGCGGTAGAAGGCGAAGCTGCGTTCGCCGCGTCCGTCGAGGGTGACAAACGCCAAGGCTGTGTTCGCCTCGCCGGTGCGCGCCACATCGGCCGTATCCACGCCGGCCTGCTGCAGGCTATGCAGCAGAAAGTCGCCGAAACGGTCGAGCCCCAACATGCCCGCAAAGCGTGCGTGACTACCTAACTTGGCGACTGCTACCGCCACATTGGCAGGCGCGCCTCCGGCGAAAGGAATGAAGTGACGTGCAAAACCGTGGCCGTCGCCGCCCTCGCCGTGCATGTCGATCAAAGCCTCGCCGAAGCAGAGGATGGAACGTTTCATCAAGAACCCCAAATTGAAAACGAATCGTGGTCTTTCTTCCTTGCTGCGTCGGAACGAGGGGAAGTGAAAAGCAATCGTGCAATGTATCGGGACTGCGATGCGCTTCGGGTCGTGGCCGTGATGCGCTTGCCGTTCAGATCGCCTATCTTCCGACGAGGAGAGAAAACAAATGGTTATTCCGGATTGACCGGCGCGCTGCGAATGTTCGAGCCGCTCCATCCGTAAAAAACGATGTACGCGTAGCACAGCAGTGGCAGCAGCAGCGCGTGCTGTATCCCGAAGTGATCGGCCAGAACGCCTTGCAATGGCGGAATGACCGCGCCGCCGACGATCGCCATGATCAGCAAGCTCGACGCTTTGCCGGTGAGCGGCCCCATGCGTTCGATGCCGAGCGAGAAGATGGTCGGGAACATGATCGAATTGAACAAGCCGATGGCCACGATGCTGTACACCGCCGCTTGGCCGCTCGTCGATATGGTAGTGAGCAGCAGCAGCACGTTCACCACCGCAAAGATGCCCAGCAACTTGCGCGGCGAGAGTTTGGCCAGCAGTACCGAACCGATAAAGCGGCCCACCATCGCACCGCCCCAATAGAGCGATACGTAGTGCGCGGCGTCTTGTTCGGACATATGCCCAATCGTCGGCTCGGCAAGGTAATTGACCATGAAGCTGCCGATCGAGACTTCGGCGCCGACGTAGAAGAAGATGCCCAGCACGCCGAAAAGCACATGCGAGTAGCGCAGTGCGTCCAGCAAAGTGTGATGGCTGGTATCGGCCTTTTCGGTGCTCTCTTCCAACATGGGAAGACGGAATATCCACACGAACACCGCCAACAGAATTAGCACCAGGGCAAGACCGATATAAGGCGTTTGCACGGCCTGTGCTTCCTGCGTGCGATAAAGCATTTGTTGCGTGGCGGAGAGGCCGGCAATTTCCGTGGCGCTTTTCACCTTGGTGGAAAGGATCAGCATGCTGCCGAATACGGGTGCGATCGCGGTGCCCAGCGAATTGAGCGCTTGCGCCAAGGTGAGTCGGCTGGAGCTGGTTTTTTCAGGCCCAAGCAATGCAACGTAAGGATTGGCTGCCACCTGCAGCACCGTGATGCCCGTGGCGAGCACGAACAACGCGCCGAGAAATGCGGGATACAAACGCAATCCCGCCGCCGGCCAGAAACCCAGTGCACCGATTCCGGCAATCACCAGGCCTGTCACGATGCTCTTCTTGTAACCCAGGTGGGCGACCAGCCGTCCTGCCGGCAACGACATCAAAAAGTACGCGCCGAAGAAGGTGAATTGCACCAGCATCACGCGCGCGTAATTCAACTCGAACACCGCTTTGAGATGCGGAATCAGAATGTCGTTCAGGCACGTCAGGAAACCCCACATGAAAAACACCGCCGTAATCACGGTGAGTGCCATGGGGTAGTACGTGTAGCGAGTGTCGCTTGAGGCCGTCGACGATCCGGAAGACGGCGCAGTGGGTGCGGTAAAAGCCATGGATGGTTTCCGGATAATCAGGCGTGAGGCGGACTGCTGCTGTCGCGCACGAGCAAATGCACGGGCGCGACGGTTTGGTGTGGCGGTGCGGAAGGATCGCGTACGCGTTGCAGAATCAATTCCGCCGCCTGCCTGCCGCGATCGCGCGGCGTCACCGCCAGCGTCGTCAGCGGCGGTGCGCTGACGGCGGCTTCGGCGATGTCATCGAAACCGGTGAGTGCGAAGTCGCTGCCGGGCTGCAATCCGCGTTGATGCAAGCCGAGCATCAAACCCAGCGCGACGGCATCGTTGTAGCAAACGGCCGCGGTGGGCGCATGCTTGCCTTGGAACAGCTGATCGCTCTGCGCGACGGCATCCAGGCGATTGGGAATGCATTCCACCACCCAGTTGGTTTCCACCGACAGGCCGGCCGACTGCATCGCTTCGGCGTATCCGGCGCGACGCTGGCGGCATGAGCTTGAACCCTGATGTCCGCCGTAGAACGCGATGCGCTTATGTCCTTGCGCGATCAGGTGTTCGGTGGCGAGGCGTGCGCCGCGCTGGTTGTCCAGAAACAGACGATCCCAGTGGTCGCATGCGGCAACATCGCCGCTCACTTCGCGGTTGAACAGCAGCAATGGCGTCTGCGAGCCTACGGCGGAGAGCAGCTGTTGCGCGTCGCTGCCTTCGGCGGGCGAAAGAATGATGCCGGCAGGCCCGTGTTCCATCAGCGAACCGAGCACGGCCAATTCGCGTTCCGTCGACTCGCCGGTGCTGCCCAGCAAGGTGACAAAACCGGTGCCGCCCAAAATTTCGTCGACACCCGCCGCGAACTCCGCGAAGAACGGGTTGGCCAGATCGTTGAGCACCAGCGCGATGCTCGATGATGTGCGCCGGCGCAAATTCGCCGCCGCACGGTTGTATACATAGCCCTGGCGCCGGAGTTCTTCTTCCACGCGTGCGCGGGTGTGCTTGTTGACCAGCGGGCTACCCCGCAGGACAAGCGACACCGTCGCCCGGGAGACGTCGCAGCCCGCGGCAATATCGCTAAGGGTGACCTTGCGGCCGACCGGCGGTGTGTTCCCCATTTATGCCAGGTCCTTGCTTTTAGAACGATCTAAATTTACCCGAACTGACATTTTTGTGATCACGCACTGCAACATGACCAAGTTCTTCCCCCAATGCTAGTTTGCGCCGTTTGGAACGATCCAAACCAGCGAGCTCCTCGACTGGCCTCGTCTCGAAAGAGACAAAACGCCGGGTTCGAGATTCCATGGATTGTCCGACCCATCCCATCCGAAGACATTAACAGGCCCCTATCCCCATGAACCATCGCCTGATCCGCTCTTGTCTTTCCCTGCTCATGATGACATCGCTGGGGGCGTTTTCAGCAGCCCAAGCAGGTGAGCAACATGCCGCCGACGTCGATCCCCGCATTGGCACTGGCGGCGACGGCCATGTGTTCCCGGGGGCCACGGTGCCCTTTGGGATGATCCAGCTGTCGCCCGACACCGCCATGCCGGACTTCAAACACGCCTACAAGTGGGCGGCGGGATATCAGTACAACGATCCCACCATCATGGGCTTCTCCCATACGCATTTCTCCGGCTCCGGTCATTCGGATCTGGGCGACGTGCTGGTGATGCCGATCGCAGGCGATGTGAAACTCGATCCGGGCGACGAGAAAGTACCCGGCAGCGGTTACCGCTCGCGCTTCGACCACAGCACCGAGGTGGAGCAGGCCGGCTACTACGCCGTTACGCTGAGCGACTACGGCGTTCGCGCGGAACTGACCGCCAGCCGCCGGGTGGGCTGGCATCGCTACACCTTCCCAACCGGCAAGCCGGCGCATCTGCTGCTGGATCTTCGTCCAAGCATCTACGACTACCCCGGCAAAGTGCTGTGGTCGAACCTGCAGGTTCGCGCGGACGGCACCGTCACCGGCTGCCGCACCACGCGCGGCTGGGCGCCAGGGCGCGAATTGTGTTTTGCGATGCGCTTCAATCAACCGATGACTTCGCGCGAGCTCTACGACCGCGAAACCGACGTGCTTTACAAAGGCTTCAAGGGTCCCGGCTACCAGGCGCAGGACGCCAATGCGCAGAACGGACGCGCGCTCGTGGGCGTGTTCGACTTCGGCGCGCTCACACAGCCGCTGCTGGTGAAAACGGCGATTTCGTCCGTGAGCGAGGCCAACGCGATCGCCAATCTCGATCAGGACGGCCAGGGATGGAACTTCGATGCGCACCGCAGCGATGCGGCGGCCGCGTGGAACAAGGCGCTGGCGGGGATCGATGTGGACGGCTCCAAGGCATTGCGCACGCAGTTCTACACCGCGCTTTATCACGCCATGATCTCGCCGAGCCTGAGCATGGACGTCAACGGTGAATACCGCGGGCCCGATTACCAGGTACATCACGCCGACGGCTTCGATTTCTATTCCAGCTGGTCGATGTGGGATGTGTATCGCGCGCAGCAACCGTTGATGATCCTGCTGCATCCCGATCGCACCGTGGACTTCGTGCGTTCGCTGATCGCCGCACAGGAAGCCAGCCCATTCCACATGCTGCCGGTGTGGGCCTATCAGGGTCTGGAAACCTGGTGCATGACCGGCTATCACGCGGTCGCCATCATTGCCGATGCCTACGTCAAGGGCATTCGTGGCTTCGATGCCGACAAGGCGATGAAGGCCATGGTGTCCACCGCCACCTACGGCGATTACGGCGATCTGGCCGATTACATGAAGCTCGGCTACGTCCCTATCGACAAGGAAGTGGAGGGCGGTTCCAAGACGCAGGAGTATGCGTACGACGACTGGGCGATCGCGCAGATGGCCAAGGCGATGGGCAAGCACGACATTTTCAGCACGTTCGACAAACGCGCCACCTATTGGCGCAATGTCTGGGATCCCAAGACCGGTTTCATGCGCGCAAGGCTCACCGACGGCAAATTCCGCGAGCCGTTCGATCCCACCAGCGCCGGCTATGGCGACGACTACACCGAAGCCAACGCCTGGCAGTACTCCTGGTACGTGCCGCAGGACGTGGCCGGTCTGATTACGGCCATGGGCGGCGATCAGGCCTTCACGAACAAGCTCGATCAGCTCTTCGACGCCAAAGTCGATCCGTCGATCTTCAAAAATGTGGAGGACATCACAGGTTTGATCGGTTGGTATGCGCACGGCAACGAGCCGAGCCACCACATCGCCTACCTGTACGACTACGCCGGCGAGCCCTGGAAGACGCAGCAGCGCCTCAAGCAGATCATGGACAACGAATACGGTCCGGGTCCGGCGGGCCTGATCGGTAACGACGACCTGGGCCAGATGTCCGCCTGGTACATCTTCACCGCGCTGGGTTTCTATCCGGTCACCCCGGCCAGCGACGAATACGCCATTGGCCGGCCGTTTGTGCCGCGCGCGGCGATTCATTTGAGCAACGGCCGCACCTTCACGATTACGGCCTCGCCGATGGACGGCGCGCACCCGTTCGTAGGCCAGGTCACCCTCAACGGCAAGCCGCTGGATCGCGTCTATCTGAAGCACTCGGACATCCTTGCCGGCGGGGAACTGCACTTCACCATGCAGGCGCAGCCGAACAAGACGTGGGGCCAGGCGATCTCGGCGCGCCCCACTTCCATGAGTGCCTATTCGCGATAATCGACGCGCATCGACGCCCTTTCCCGCAGGGGAGAGGGCGTCCAAACCGCCGAAACAGCGAGTTAACGCGCTCTAACAGGACTTTTTTGTAAGTGAAGCACTATCGCACTGGTCAGTGACTGCAAACATGCGCAGAATGCATGCACTGTGCCGTAGCGCTTACCGGTCAAGGGCGGTTGATGATTCCAGGGGGAGTGCGACAAGTAGCGGCGATGCCATGGCGCACCGGCGGCCTGCTGCTTGCGGTGCTCGTGATCGTGGCCCTGCCATACATGATCACGCGCGGCAGTTCGCAGCAATCCTTCGAGGCCGGCGAACTGGTGACCCGTTCCGCGGAAGTCAAAGCGCTGGCCTATCGCATTGCCGATCAAACCCACGGCGCCGAATCGGCGCTGCAGCATTTGCTGGCGGATGATCCCGTCGGACATGCGGAAACGGCGGCACTAGGCGCCGAAAACACCGTGCCGGGTTTATTGGATGAATTGCGTCGCACGGCCGCCGACAGCGCCGAGCAGCAACGCCTGGTGGAACAACTCGGCGCGGTGGAAAACGGCCGCCTGGCACTGCTGCACCAGGCCGTTCAACGCTACCGTCAGAATGATCGTACCGGCGCCACGCAAGCCTTGCGCGATGCCGACGCGCTGTTTCATATCGACGACATTACCGACAAGATCGTGGCCAACGCGGAGCAGACGCTTGAGCAACGCCGCGAAGCCGCCAAAAAACAGTCCTACAACAGCCGCCTTGTGGTGACGCTGACCGCCGCGGCGCAGCTTCTGATGCTGCTGATCGTGGTGGTCGTGTCCGAACGCCAGATCGGGCGGCGCCTGCAGGCGGAGGTACGCGAGCGCGAAGCGGTACAACGTTCGCAGATGATCCTGCAGGCGGTGCGCGAACCCATCGCTTTGCTCGACAGCAACCTTCACACCCTGCTGGTGAATGCGGCCTTCAGCGAGTTGTACGGCGTGCCCGAGGAAAGTCGCGAGGAATATCTGGAGGAGATCGGCCAGGGTGCATGGGCCGACGAAGTGCTGCTGCAGCGCCTGCGCGATGTGCTGTCGCGCGACCGGGAGCTGTGGGACTTCGAACTCACCCAGCGCACTATCGACGGCGTGGAGCGCCACGTCGTGATCAACGCGCGCCGCCTGCAACAGCAGGGTAGGGACGACCCCGCACTGCTGCTGACGGTCAGCGATGTTACCGCGCGCGCGCTGGTCGAGCAGCAGGTGATGGAGCTCAATCATCAGCTCGAAAGCAAGGTCGTGCAGATTTCCGACGTGAACCGCGAGCTGGAAGCCTTCAGCTATTCCGTTTCGCACGATTTGCGCGCGCCGCTGCGGCATATCACCGCTTTCGCACAGAAACTGGAAACGCATCTGGGCGAGGGTGCCGACAACACCGCGCATCACTATCTCACTGTCATTCGCGAAGCCTCGCATCGCATGGCGCAGCTGATCGAAGATCTTTTGGTGTTCTCGCGCCTGGGCCGCGGCGCGTTGCGCTTGCAGGCTGTCGATATGCAAGCGTTGGTCGAGGAGGCCTGTGCGTTGGCCGAATCCGAAGCGCCCGGCCGGCACATCGTCTGGCAGATCGAATCGCTGCCGGTGGTGGTGGGCGACGAAAACATGCTGCGCACGGTCTGGCAGAATCTGATCGGGAACGCCGTGAAGTACACCGGACAGCGCGAGATCGCGCATATCAACGTGTCCGTGCAGCGCGGCGAAGGCGGCGACTACGAATTTGTGGTGGCCGACGACGGCGCCGGCTTCGACATGCGCTATATCGAGAAACTTTTTGGTGTATTCCAACGCTTGCACAAGGCCAGCGAATTTCCGGGCAACGGTATCGGTCTGGCCAACGTGCGGCGTATCGTGATGCGTCACGGAGGTCGCGTCTGGGCGGAAGGCGAGCCGGGAGTCGGCGCCCGCTTTCACTTCACGCTATCGGCCATCGAACCGCCAACCTCATCGCCATGAACAGTCCACTGCGCACCATCTTGCTAGTCGAAGATAGTCCGGTCGATGCGGAAATGACCATGGACGCCCTGCGCGACGCGCACCTGGTCAATCCTGTGGTGCACGTCGAGGACGGGGTGGATTGCCTGGATTGGCTCTACGCGCGCGGAAGCTTCGCCGGGCGCCCGGACGACGACCCGGCCGTGGTGCTGCTCGATATCAAGATGCCGCGCATGAACGGGCTGGATGTGCTCATGCAGATGCGTTCGGACGATCGATTCCGCCGCACCCCGGTCGTGATCCTGTCCTCCTCGCGTGAGGAAAGCGACCTGGCGCGCAGTTGGGACCTGGGCGTGAACGCCTATGTCATCAAGCCGGTCGACGTGGAGCAGTTTTTTCAGGCCGTGCGCACGCTGGGCCAGTTCTGGGCGGTGCTCAACCAGTCGCCGGAGCCCGAATGAAGCGCCATTTCGGCCCAAATGCCGCCGAAGGGGAGAACACCTCTTCCAGCACCGGCGCGTTGAAATATGATGATTGGATGCCGGACAAGTCCAATCATCAGCGTTCGCTGCCGCGGATACGGATTCTGCAGGTCGAGGACAGCCCGCTCGACGCGGAGCTGGTCCTTACCGAGCTGCAGGCCGACGGCATCGATTACGAGGTGCGCCTGGTCGACGACGAACCGGCGTACGTGCAGACCTTGAAGGATTTCGGGCCGCACATCGTGTTGTCGGACCTCAGCATGCCCGGTTTTTCGGGACAGCGTGCGCTGGAACTGCTGCGCGAACACAGCGCGGATATCCCCTTCATTTACGTATCGGCCACGCTGGGCGAGGAAGCGGCCATTGCGGCGCTGCGCGAAGGCGCGACCGATTACATCCTCAAGCAAAATCCCGCCCGATTGGCGAGTGCGGTGCGCCGCGCCATGCGCGAAGCGGACGAACAGCGTGCGCGCGCCCGCGCCGAGGCGGAGCTGATCCGCATCCAGCGCTTCGAAAGCCTCGCCATGCTCGCGGGCGGATTGAGTCACGATCTGCGCAACTTGCTGCAACCGCTGCTGCTGGCGGGCGACAGCTTGCAGGATTACCAATCCGATCCGCGCTTGGCGCGGTTGGGTGCGCTGGTGCGCGACTGCGGGCGGCGCGGCCTGGAAATGGTGCAATCCATGCTGTCGTTCGCACGCGGTGCTCGCCGCGCCGAGCAGGTCAAGGTGCAAGCGCTGATCGATGCTCTCTCGCTGCTGCTGCAGGGCAGCGTGCCGCGCACGGTGACCTTGGATATCGAGGTCTCCGATCCGCAGCTCACCTTCGAGGGCAATCACACCGAACTGCAGCAGTGCCTGCTCAATCTGTGCCTCAATGCGATTCAGGCGATGCCTAACGGCGGCATGCTGCGTGTTTCGACCAGCAAGGCATCGTTGGAGCGGAGCTTTTTCCTGGAGCATGAAGAAGCGCAGCCCGGCGAATTTGTGCGCTTGTCCGTGGCCGACAACGGCATGGGCATGACCGAAGAAGTGCGCAACCGGTTGTTCGAACCGTTCTTCACCACCAAAGAAGGCGGTACCGGTCTGGGCTTGCTGTCCTGCCGCCGCATCGTCTACAGCCATGGCGGCGCGATGCGGATGGACAGCATCGTCGGCGAGGGTTCGTGCTTCGACTTGTACATTCCATTGTCGCGTCCGATCGCCGATACCTCCGATCTGGTCGAAGGCGACGGGAATCTGCACGGCAATGCCGAGCATGTGCTGTTGGTGGTGGAAGAAGCCGGCCAGCTCACCCTGCTGAGCGACACGCTCGACGCCTGGGGTTACGAGGTGCACGGGAGCCAGAGCGGTACGGCGGCGCTGCAATGGATCGAAGCTTGCGGGTTGCCCGATCTGGTGGTGCTGGATGCGGATATGAGCCTGTTCACCAGCGAGCGCACGCTGGCGGCGCTCAGCAAGTACGGCTATCGCAACGGTGTCTTGGTGCTGTGCCGCGCGAACAGCCCGGTCGGTTCGACCAACCTTCAAATGCCCGGCAATCGCGTGCACCGCTTGAACAAGCCCGTGAATACGCGAACGCTGCTCCAGGCGGTGCGCCATACGTTGCACGCGGGTGGTCACGAAAAGTCGCGACAGTAACGCGACGTTTCCCGTGACGGAGGAAACGGCTTTACGTCAATCGATGCCGAGCTTCTTGAGCTTGTAGCGCAGCGCGCGGAACGTAATGCCCAATTTCCTCGCCGCCGCCGTCTTGTTGTAGCGGGATTCTTCCAGCGCCTTCATGATCGCGGTGCGCTCGAGGTTGCTGATGTAGTCGTCCAGCGGCAGCTCGCTCGAAGGCGTATTCGCGCTGTGCGACGACGCGGGCCCGTGACTCGGCGAAAACGCAGAAGGCGCGTGATGCGTGGCGTGCATCGGGGCGCCTGCATCCGCACCGTGGCTTTGCGGGCGCTGCGGCAGCATCAGGTCGCTGGCGTCGATGCGATCGCCGTCGCACATGGCCACCGCGCGTTCCAGAATGTTTTCCAGCTCGCGCACGTTGCCCGGGAATCCGTATTCCTCCAGCGCCTGGCGCGCTTCGGGCAACAGACGCACCGGCGCGCTGGCTCCGCTTTTGTTCGCCAATTGGCGCAACACGAAATCGGCGAGCAAGGGCACGTCGCCGCGTCGCTCGCGCAGGGGCGGTACGCGCAGTTCGATGACGTTGATGCGGTAGAACAAGTCCTGACGGAACTGGCCTTGTTCGACCAGGGCGGCGAGATTCTTGTGCGTGGCGGACAGGATGCGCACGTCCACTGCGATTTCCTCGCGGGCGCCGATCGGGCGTACGGCTTTTTCCTGGATCGCGCGCAGCAGCTTCACCTGCATATGCAAGGGAAGCTCGGCCACCTCGTCCAGAAACAGCGTACCGCCGTGCGCGGCCTGGAACAGGCCTTCCTTGTCGGCGACCGCGCCGGTGAAACTGCCTTTGCGGTGACCGAAAAATTCGCTTTCCATCAGCTCCGAGGGAATGGCGCCGCAGTTGACCGGTATGAACGGCCCCGTCGCGCGCGGCCCCTGCTCATGGATCAAGCGTGCGACCAATTCCTTGCCCACGCCGGATTCGCCGGCGATGTACACCGGCGCCTGATTGCGCGCCAGCTTGACGATGGTGTTGCGGACTTGCTGCATCGCCGTCGAATCGCCGATCAGGCGCTCGCTCGAACCGGCCGAAGCGCTGCTGGCACCGGTGCCGCTGCGCTTCTCTTCGGCCAGCTTTAGCGCGGTACGCACCAGGCGGCGCAGCATCTGGATGTCGACGGGCTTGGACACGAAGTCGAACGCGCCCGCCTTCAGTGCCGTGACGGCCGCGTCAACGTTGCCGTAGGCGGTGATCATGGCCACGGGCGTTTCGTCGTAGTCGGCCGCGATCAGTTCCACGATTTCCTGGCCGCTGCCGTCAGGCAGGCGCATGTCGGTAAAACAAAGATCGTAAGTGCGCTCGGAAAGCGCCTGACGTGCTTCGGCAACCGTGCCGACCGCATCGACCTTCAGGTCCATGCGGCCCAAGGTAATCGTCAGGAGCTCACGGATGTCGCGTTCGTCGTCGATGACCAGTACGGTCTGTTGGCTCATGATTCGGAGGCGAGGGTGGGTTGTCGTTCAGGATACTCGCCGCACAAGCAAGTGGCAAAGCGTTGTGCGGTCCTGTGCGTCAATGGGCAAGATGATTGAGGAAAAACCTCACAATCACCCGATAGGCCTCTTGAGATTCCGGCATCTGCGGGTCGGAAAAGAAGGAGTGCCACATACCCTCCCACACATGCAGCTCGGTCGGTACGCCGGCTCTGTCGAGCAATTGCTGGCTGGCCAGCACCGAACTCATCGTTCCGTCACGGGTGCCGGTGATGAGCAAGGTGGGTGGAAATTTGGCCAGCAGGCTTGGCGACACGCCCGGTTGTACCAGCGGGTCGCGAGGATTGGCGTCGTGGAAGTAGGGCAGGTCCGCGAATGTGAGGCGATGCTCGGGCACGCCTTGCCCGTTCAATACCGGCCCGATGTAAGCCGAATCGCCATCGATATCCAACAGCGAACCGCAGAAGGTGCCGATGGCGGCGGGCGCGGGCAGCTTGTCGGTAATCAAGCGGGCGGTGGCTTCGGCGGTGAGAATGCCGCCGGCCGAGCAACCGTAGATGCCGATTTCATCGGGCTTGTACTGCTTCAGCAGTGCGCGGTACACCGCTTCCACGTCATCGCTGGCGGCGGGGAAGGTGTGTTCAGGCCCCTGACGATAGTCGACCGTGATCACCTCGATACGGCCCAGGCTCGCGATCGGAATGGATTCCACCAGGCCCCCGCTGTGCGCGCCCCATAAAAAGGCACCCCCATGCAGATTGATCAATACGCGGTGACGATTCGCCACCGAGATGCCTTGCGCAGGCAGCACGATATCCGTGCCGACGCCGGCGATCGTCTCGCTATGAATGTGGACCGCGTACATCTTTTCCATGAGCGCTGCGCGATCGCTGTTCATGCGATCGTAAAAACGGCGGCTCTGCGCAATGGGCGCCGTGATCGGCGGCGCCTTGCTGCCGGCGGCAAGCATTTTGGGAAAGAATGCGCGCGCCTCGGGCGATGCAAACGCGGAATACGGAACGGAAAACGCGGGCGAGGTTACGCTGCCGTCGGGTTCGAAGCCGGGAGCTTTGTTTTGCGCGTAAGCCACCATGCTTGTCATGCCGCAAACCATCAGAAGCGCCGAGATGACGAGTGAGAAACGCAGTGCGCGCATGATGCTTTTCCTCAAGGCTATGTTGCGGATGGAATGTCGAACCCGCCGTCCCGGCGCGTGCCGGAGCGACGGGCGGACATCTCAAGGGGTCGCCGATCCTGCGGGAACGGCGGCCTTCGTCTTCGTGCCGCTCAGGATTTCCTGCATCATCAAATACACGCCGTTGGTCCAACCAAAACCGATCACATTGGCGGTATAGCCGGCGCTGATCTTTACGTTCGCGTTCCCGCTGGCCATGTTGTATTTCTCGCGGATGGTGCCGTCCGCGGCGAGGCTGCGATCCACAGTGCTGCTGAACTTGCCAGCAATGCGGTGTGCATCGTCATGGAAACCGTAGGCATCCAGTCCGGCCACCGCAAGCCAATTAGTGGGAGCCCAGCCGAACGGATTGTCCCATTGCGCGCCGCTGGGACGATCGTCCATCGTCAAGCCGCCCTGCAGTTCGAAGACGGAAAGCTTGCTGCGTACGGAAGCCGCTTGCTGCGGCGACGCCGCGCCTGCCCACAACGGATAGAACGTGGTGAGGTAGGGGTACTGGGAAGGTTTGCCCGCCACGAAATCGTAATCGCGGTACATCCCTGCATCGGCGCGCCACAGATATTTGTCCATCGCTTGCTTGCGCGCGGCGGCGGCTTGCGCCCAATGTTCGGCATCGGCGGTTTTGCCCAGTTGCTGGGCAAAATCGTGCAGATCCATTTCGTAGCGATAAAGCAGACTGTTCAAGCTCACATCGGCGTAGTGATGCGTCGATCCGGCGAACGGGCCGTAGTGGAAATTGGTATCGAAGCCTGATTCGCGCATGGCGCGATCGCCGTGATAGTAGTCGGCGGTCAGGCGATAGCCGCCGTACCAATCGCCCGCACATACCTTGGAGGCGTGTACATCGCAGCTTTGGGTTTTCAACCGTTCCGCTTCGGCCTCGTCAGGATGTTCGGAGGCCTTGATCAGATAGCCGGGATTTTCTTCAGGATGCGTAAGCAACCACTTGATCACGCCGCGGTAGTAATCGCTGGTCTGAGCCTCCAGCACGGGGCCGCTGCCAAAATCGTAATAGCGCGCCAAGCCGGTATTGCCGGCCAAATGCTCCGGACGTGTCCAGATATCGTGATTGCGCACGGCGAGCGGATACGCCTTTTCGAGCCATGCGCGCTTCTCGTCCGCATTGCGGAAGCCAGCCGGATCGTTGAGTAGCGCAACCATCATCTGCGTGAGAAACGGCGGCTGCGAACGGCTGAGGTAGTAGGTGCGATTCGCATTCAGCACGCCGCCGTAGTACTGCACTTCGAACAGCGCGTTGTCGACCATGTCGCGCACCATAGCGGTGCGATGATCGGCTGCCAGGCCCAGCACGATGAAGTAGCTGTCCCAGCCGTACATTTCGTTGAAGAAGCCACCGGGTACCACGTAGGGATGCGGCAGATAAAGCAGGCCTTGCATCGGCAACGTCGTGGCATCGATGTCGCCGAGTTGCTCGATGGCCTTCGGCAAAGCGTGCACGTCGATATTGCAGCGCTTCTGCGTCTGCGCCAGTTCAGGGGGCATGGCGAACTGTGCGGGAACGTAGAGCACCGGCCGCGTTCTTATCTTCGGGTCGACCAGCGATTTGCAATCTTCCTGGGAGCGCGTGAGCGTGCTCCAGGCTTTGTCGATATAGGTGCGTGTCTTGGCAGGATCGGGCTGGGCGGCCGCGGCGGTAATCACAAAGGCGGCCGACAGCAGAACGGCGAGATACCTAGCGCTGGATCTGGCGAGAGTGCGGTGATCGGCGTTTTTCATGCGGGTTCCCCAAAACAAAGCGAGCGGTGTCGAACTGGCAGCCGCACGCGGGTTCTACGTCATAAGTCCTGACGCGTGAGTGTGACGTCTCCATGGGCGTTTCGCTTTACTACGATGTCCATCTGTTTGCCGCGGAAGGTGACATGTTTGAGCGTCATCGACTTCCAATGCATCGGCAACATGGGTGGATACGCTTGTTGCAGTCCGTTGTCCTCAATACGCAAGCCCGTGAATCCATACAACAGGTTTTGCAGCAAACCACCGCTGGCGGTCATGAAGTAGCCGGTATTGTTGGAGGCCGTTTCGGTACGTACGTTGAAGGGTGGCTTTAGCGCATCAGCATCCAGGAAGCTCTGGAACCACCGCTCGGCATCGCCTGTGTCGCCTGCGGTAGCGGCCGCGATGGAAAGAGGTAGGTAGCCCATGCTGTTCGGTTCGCGATGGGATTCTTTGATGGGCGCGATGGCGTAATCGTAACTGCGTTCGCGCACGTCCTTGCTCATCGGCAAATCGATCGACGGCAAGCTCAAGCCGGGCAGTGCGCTGCCGCCCCAGGTATTGAGGTTGTGCGGAACGCTTTCATCGAAATCCAGATAATGGCCGGCTTTTTTGTCGAAGGGGATATAAAGCTTTTGCGCCACTTCCGTCCATCGCGGATCGGCTTTGTCGCCGACGATTTGCGCAGCTTGGGCAGCGATACGTAGCGCCTTGCGCGCAGCGACATTGGTGAATGTATCGTTCGGTACGTCGTTGTAATCCTCGTCCACCGAGGTAACGTGCGTGATGTCGTAACGCTGCTTGGTCGGGTTGTACGTGGCGCGGCTGGCCCAGAAATCGGCCACGGCGCGGATGACGGGCCACCCATGTCGCACCAGCCATTCGCGGTCGTGCGTGGCAAGGTAGTACTGCCATTGCGCAATGGCGATATCCGCGTTGACGTGGATTTCGCGCTCATCCAGCACCCATGCCATGTGTGGTGTTTGCGAGCTGCCATGGTCCGGATCGGATTCCCATGGATACATCGCGCCGCGCAGCCCGCGCGCATGCGCGCGCTGCACAGCCTGATCAAGCGTGTGGGAGCGGAACATCACCAACGACTTGGCGCGCTCGGGGTGCAGCAACAGCAGCGCGGGAAACACCCAGGTATCGCTGTCCCAGAAAATGTGCCCGGTGTATCCGGGTGTCATGCCGCAGGCGCCGATGGGCCAATCCGTATCGGGCGCAGCATTGGACAGCAGATAGTAAAGATCGGAGTGCACCATCTGCTGTGCCTTGAAATCGCCGTCGATCACGATGTCCGACTGCCACAAGGTGTGCCAAGCATTTTCATGCTCCGCGAGCAGAGCGTCGAAGCCTTTGTCGCGTGCGGCAGTGGCCTCGGCCAGGTTTTGCGTGGGCTCGCTACCGCCCCAGTCGTCGCGCGACATCGCCACGTATTTGGTAAACGTGTAGGTACGATTCTTTTGCACGTTTACGTGCATGTTCAGCGCCAGCCGGTAATCGCTGCGGTAGCGCTCCACCTGACTGACGCGAGCATCGTTGGGCAGGGCAATGGCCGCCGCTTCTGCCATGCCGTGCCCTTGCTCGGCCTTCCCCTGCAGCCAGATGTCGAGGTTGGACGTATCGATGTCGGCATTCAGCACATGCGTGTCGCCGTGATACCACAGCGCTGCGCGGTCTGGCGTGGCGGGCGGTATCGGTTGCAGCTTCAAATTATTGGCGAACACCTGTTCTTGCATCTGCGGTCCGTCGATTTTTCCCAGAGCGAACCTCGGCTGATGCGGCGCCCACACGTCTGTTTGAAAGGAGAGCTGCACGTCGCCGTCGAAGTCGGGCGTAATGGACAATTGCGTTACGGCAAGATGCGGCGACGCCTGGCTGACGAAGGTTTTCACTTCGACAGCGGTAGTCTTGTTTCCGTCGAGATAGTTGTAGCGTGTCGTCAATACGCCGTTGTACATATCCAGCGTCTGCACATAGTTCTGGAAGTGATATTTGTCGATATCGACCTGATTCAACCAGAACTGTCCATAGCGGGATGCACCGGTGCTGTAATCGATGCCTGTCCAGCCCGGTATGGCCGCGGGGCGCGAGACGTCGCCCTGGGCGTAATCCATAAACGCCTGCATATAGGCGAGGGTGCCCTCGGTGCCGCGCGGCGAAGTAAGCGTGGAGGTAAAGCCGTTGCCGAGCTGACCGGGAAAGTACGCGGCGAGGTTCTTGGACGTGGCCGTAAGCAGGAAGCTCGGGTCGGTAGCCGCCCAGAGGTTGCCGCTCATCAGCAGTCCTATAAGCAGCAGGCAGCGACACGTCATGTCGTTTCCCCAGGAACCACATCAAACGCCACGGTGAGTCGGTTCCGCTCACTGTGGAATGGCACCGTGCCGTGCCAGAAATAGGAGGGAAACAAAACCAACCGGCCCATTTCCGGCCGCACCGTATGTTGGGCATGCAAAGGGGGCGTGGTCACGATGCTGGGTTGTCCGAATGCCAAACATCCATCTGGCGTTGAGGCTGTGTCCATGCCATCGGGCAGGTCAACGTAAAAAGCCGAGGAAATCCAGCCGCGCGGATGGACGTGGTTGGTATGGTAGCCGGCACGGCGCAGCCGCACCGACCAGCCGCCGTTGAAACGATACGTTCCGCGATTGCGACGACGTAACGGATCCGAACCCGTGTCGATGTAGGCCATGTAAGCGCGAATCGGTGCGTCGAACGCTTCGAACAGTGCCTGGATGACCGGATCGGGATGACGTGTCAGGTCGCCGGTGGTTTCCGTGCCGTGGCGCAAGGATTGAAAAAGCAGCGGATGGCCATGCGGGTTGTGCAGGCGTTCCAGACTGCTTTTCAGATCCGCGAGAAAATGAGACAGATCTCGCCACGGCGCCGGTGCTTGTAGCGTTTGCGCACGCACCAGGCGTGGGTAATCGCAAAATGCCTCGTAGCGTTCGTCGCCGAGGAGACGCCACGCGGTCGTTTGCAGTGCGATCAGATATTGATCGTCCGGTGTATGGGCCAACAAGGTTTCGCAGTGGCGCAGCGCCTGTCGCGCGTCGCCCGTACCCAACAAGGCGGCGGCCAACAGGTTTTGCGCGGCGGCGGCGGGTGACAGTCGCCATGCGCGCTCCGCCAAGGCCAGTGCCGCCGCGGGCTCGAATTCCAACGCGGCCAGTCCGGCGCGTACCAGCAAGGTGGGCGAGGCCTGTGCATGTGCGGCCGATTCCGCCAAACACCGATACGCGCCACGCGCATCGCCTGCGCCTTGCAGGATGGCTGCCTTCGCAGCGAGCAGTGCCTCGTCGTCTCCGAATCGTTGCAAGGCCTGATCGATCGTCGCGGTGGTTTGTTCGCTGTCGCCGGTGCGAATCCATACCAGTCGCGCCAGATGGTCGTGCGCTTCGATGTGCCGCGGCTCCAGCTGTACGCAATGGCGCAAGGCCGCTTCGGCGGGTTCGAGTTTGCCCAGTGCGATCAAACTGCTTGCATGCGTGAAATAGGCGGCCGCCGTACGATGCCCATGCGCAAGCGCATGATGAGCGGCGTGTTCGGCCTCGGTATGTCGGGACGCGGCGGCCAAGGCCATCGCCAAGGCGTGAGACGTTGCCGGATCGTTGGGCGATGCTTCCGCGCGCTGGCCATAAAAGGCAATGGCTTCATCCTGCCGTCCAAGCGCCGCAAGGGCAGCGATGTGCTGGGTGGCCAGCTCCGCAGGGATCTGCTCGGCGCTGCAGAACGGGGCAAGGGTGGCCAGAGCGTCGGCCGGACGCTGTTGATCGTTGTAATGACGTGCAAGCAGCCATGCGGCCTGAGGCATACGCGATGCGACGCGCTGTAGCAGCGGTAGCGCTTCGTCCGTGCGGCCCCGGTTGAGCAACAGTTCGCCGAGCGATGCCCATGTCGGCGCCCAACCCGGATCGGCGGCCATGGCTTTGCGCAGCCACGTCTCCGCACCGTCGATATCGCCCAGCGTCTGTCGAACGCCGCCGAGCAAGCGCAGCGCTTCGGCATAGTCCGGCTGCTGGTCGACAATCCGCTGCAGCTGCTCGTGCGCGCCGCGGAGGTCGCCGGTTTGCAGCATCTTGCTGACCTGCTGCATGGTTGCAAGGAGTGCGGGCGGGAGTGTGGTCATCGCTGTCGCCGTGCCGCGCGGATCAGGGCCGCGTCATTTGCCCATCAAGCTGATGGTCGCGGTGGCGGCACCGGCGCGATCGGTTTCGCGTTTGAACAAAAACAGCGTCACCAGAATCAGCAGCATCGGCACCAGCGAAAAATAGAAGGCATGGATGCCGTCGAAGCGGGAAAAGACGATGGCGGTAATGCGCGAGCCCAAGGTGCCGCCCAAGGCGGAAAAGATGACGATAAGACCGGTCATCGCCGCGTGCGAAGGTTTGGGCAGCGAACTGAGCGCCACCGAGTTGATGACCGGATAGATGGGCGCCATGAGCACGCCGATCAGCGGAATGAGGTACGCCGCGGCGGGAGCGTTCAGCCATCCGATGTCCGCGCGTGCCACGACGTTGCGCGCCAACGGCAAGGTCAACATCACCAGCAAGCCCATGCCGAGCACGCAAATGTTCAACAGCGAGTACCAACGCATGCGACGAAGAAGCTGACCGGCGACGATGCGCCCGACCGCCGACGCACCGGCGAGAATGGTCGCCAGCTGAATGCTCATCGCGTTGGGCAGTTTGAGGATTTCATTGTTGAACGTCGGCAGCCAGGTGCTGAAGCTCTGTTCGATCAGCACGTAAAGAAAGGCCGAGGCCAGGAACACATACACCAGCGGACGCAAAAACAGATGAAGCATTTCGAGCAGCGAGCCGTGCATCGTTTTGGTTTCTTCGGTATGCGCTTCGGATTCGTCCAATTGCGAGACGGCAAGCAGCACGATAACCAGCACGCAAATGACCGCGAGAACCCAGTACACATTGAGCCAGGAAGGATTGGCCGGCGATTGGCGGTTGACGAACGCGCTGAACAGCCATCCGGCAATCAGCACGCCGACCATGAACAGACCTTCGATCGTGTTGGTGAGGCGGCCGTGCTCGGAACGGTCGTTAGTCAGCAGCCCGATGGACGAATACACCGACACCTTGGTCAGCGCGAACGACACGCCCACGCAGGTGAACAAAAGTTCGGTCGTTCGAAAACTCGGATACAACGGCATCAGCACGCAGGCGAAGGCGACAATGCCCAGCGCGATCATCATCGCGCGCCGATAGCCAAGCAGGGGAAGAAACGAGGCAACCAAAAAAGAGGTGACGGCGATCGGCAGGTCTTTGAATAGTTCCAGCAGGCTTGCCTGCGGTTTGTCGACGCCGAAGGTGTAAATCGATTGCAGGATGACAGTGCCCACGCTGTTGAGCAGGATCGCGAAAACCATGTAGATCAGTGCAAGCGCGGCAGTCATGCGGAATCGGTTCATGGCTTGTCCTTTCGCGGGCAATCGTCGGAAGTGGTTGGAGGCGGGAAACAAGGTGGGGGCAAAGGGCAAAGCGCCGCGCTTTTTCTCTTGCCACTCCCGATTTTCCGGACGGTTTTTTTAGCAGTCGTACTTGATATGTTTCAGAACTTCCCGGTCTTCGATCGAACGGGCAAGCATCACGCCACCCGTGCTTGCGGCGCCGAGCCGCCGGCCATTGCCATTCTGGATGCCCATCCGATGGGTCATGTTGCACCCTGCACACTGTAGACCCAATGCGACCCCACTTTGACCCTAAATAGCGCCTTCGTGGCTCGACACTGCGCGAAACGGAAAGTCCATGGCCGGATGGAAATCCGGCCATGGGTGCCCAAAGGAGGGGAGGGCGGCTAACGATTCACTCCAACTCCCTCCCCCCGCGAGGAGAGGGAGCACGACGCACGATCAGAAGTTGTATTTGATCTGCCCGTTTACCTCGCGGCCTTCGATCGAGCGGGCCAGAATCACGCCACCGGAGCTGGCAAAGCCGAACAGGCGGGCATTCCCTTCCGTGATGCCGATCTGGTTGGTCATGTTGGTGCCTTGCACGCTCAACACCCAGTGCTGGCCGACATTGGCCTGCACGCCGAAGGCCAGGTCGTAGTAGCTGCCCAGCGGCTGCTGCTGGATCAGATCGCCGTAGCGATCGCCGACGTATTCGTAG
>DATJMR010000322.1:0-10645 GCA_035508595.1 Dyella sp. | reverse complement strand
AGATCGAACGGTATTCGCCAAAGCGATGCGGATAAATGAGACAAAACAACACCGAGCCGACGATGCGAGCGAGGCGATGCATCACGCGAACGAATGGACCGCGCGATTCGTAACCGCGCGTCAGCACCAGGAACACGCCGTGAGCGGCGAGTGTGTTTTGCGCGGCAACGAGACTTTTCAACGCATTGCCCGAGACGAGCACTTTGTCATAAGGCCAACGTGGCCTGACCAGAAAGGGGGTGGAGGTCGATGATCGATCCAGTGCTTCCACGGTCAACGGGCGTGCCGAATGGAAAGCATGATCATATCGATTGTCCAGACCTTCATCGAGCTTTCCGCTTCTCTTGTGCTTGGATTGATGGTCAGCTTTTACCGCACGTAACGCTTCAATCGCCTCATTCGAAGCGCGTATTGACGATACCGGGCACGTTATCGACGGGTTCGCGCCAGATGATCTCCGGCGTAATACGCCGCACATCCGTCTGTCCCGTCAGCGCCATGCTTACGCTTAGCTCGCGGCGAATCAGTTCGATCGCTTTGGTCACGCCCGCTTCGCCCATGGCGCCCAGACCGTAAAGGAACGCCTTGCCGATCAATCCGGCATGCGCGCCGCAGGCAAGGGCTTTGAGCAAATCCTGGCCGCTTTGAATGCCGCTGTCGAACAATACTTGCGTGCGATCGCCTACCGCTTGCACGATGGAAGGCAGCACGTCGATGGTGGCGGGCGCGCTGTCGAGCTGGCGGCCGCCGTGGTTGGAGACGACGATGGCATCGACGCCGTGATCAGCTGCGATGCGCGCGTCGCGCGTGTCGAGAATGCCTTTGATGATCAGCTTGCCTGGCCACAGCTCGCGGATCCATTCCAGATCCTTCCACTCCAGCGTGGGATCGAACTGGTTGGCAATCCATTGGGCGAGGGTGGTGAGGCTGTCGGTGTTGTCGATGCGCCCCTGCAGGTTGCCGAACGAACGGCTGGGCGCACGCAGCATGCTCCACGCCCAGCGCGGCTTGCTGGCCATGTCCAGGATATTGCGCAGCGTGATCTTTGGCGGTACGGAAAGGCCGTTCTTGATTTCGCGGTGGCGCTGGCCTTGCACGGTAAGATCTGCCGTGAGCATCAGGGCAGAGCAGTTGGCGGCTCTGGCGCGTTGAATCAGGTCGCGCGTAAAACCGCGATCGCGCATCACGTACACCTGAAACCAGAACGGCTTTTCCACGGCAGCGTGGACTTGCTCGATCGAGCAGATCGACATCGTGCTCAGGCAGAACGGAATGCCGGCTTTTTCGGCCGCGCGCGCGCCAAGAATTTCGCCGCCGCCGTGCTGCAAGCCCGTGAGCCCGGTGGGTGCGATCGCAAGCGGCATCGATACGGGTTGGCCGACAATGTCGGTGGCCAGCGAACGATGGTCGACGTTGCACATCACCCGTTGCCGCAAAGCCATACGTTCGAACGCGGCGCGGTTGGCGCGCAGCGTCGCTTCATCGTACGAGCCGCGATCGGCGTATTCGAAGAACGCGCGCGGCACGCGGCGTTTGGCCAGCGTACGCAGATCGGCAACGTTGGTGATGGGGGCGGTCATTGCGTATTCGCGGCATCGGCCGGTTCGTACCAAACCGGTCCGTCCGGGTAACGGTACTCCGTCAGGGTGCTGGCGTGCATCTGCGCGGAGAAGCCCGGCGCCTGCGGCGGGATGTAGCGGCCGTTGCGAATCGTGACCGGATCCACGAAATGCTGATGAAGGTGATCGACGAATTCGATGGCGCGATCGTCTTTCTTGCCGGTGATCGCCACGAAATCCGCCATTGCCAGGTGCTGCACCAGTTCGCACAGGCCTACGCCGCCCGCATGCGGATACACGCGCACACCATACTTGGCGGCCAGCAGCAGAATGGCGAGATTTTCATTGACGCCGCCCACGCGCGCCGCATCGATCTGCACCAGATCGACCGCATCGGCCTGAAACAATTGCTTGAATATCACGCGGTTCTGAGTGTGCTCCCCAGTAGAGATCGGCACGGGAGCAACGGCACGACGAATGGCGGCGTGGCCAAGAATATCATCCGGGCTGGTCGGTTCTTCCACCCATTCCAATTGTACGTCGGCCAAGCGACGCAGCCATGCGATCGCATCGGGCACATTCCATCGCTGGTTGGCGTCCACGGCAATGGCTATGTCCGGGCCCACAGTTTGACGCGCCAATCGGCAGCGGCGCACGTCGTCTTCGACATTCATGCCCACCTTGAGCTTGATGGTGCGGAACCCCGCGGCGACGGCTTCGCGTGCGAGACGCTGCATTTTTTCGTCGGAATAGCCGAGCCAGCCGGGTGACGTGGTGTAGGCCGGATAGCCTTCCATCAGCAGTTGTTCGATGCGCGCAACCTTTCCGGGTGCGGCGGCGTGCAGTATCGCCAGCGCTTCATCGGGCGTAAGCGTGTCGGTGAGATAGCGGAAATCGATGGTGGCGACCAATTGCTCGGGCGTCATGTCGGCGATAAATCGCCACAGCGGTTTACCGGCCATGCGCGCGGCAAGATCCCACGCGGCGTTGACCACCGCGCCGATCGCCATGTGCATCACGCCTTTTTCCGGCCCGAGCCAGCGCAACTGCGAATCGCCAATCAAACGTTGGGAGAAGCCACCGAGATCGCCGGCGACATCGTGCAAACTTAAGCCCACCACGTGATCGGCCAATGCATCGATCGCCGCTTTCTGCACATCGTTGCCACGGCCGATGGTAAAGGCGAGTCCATAACCGGCCAGGTCCGGCTGATCCGTGCGCATGACCACGTAGGCAGCCGAATAGTCGGGGTCGGGATTCATGGCATCGGAGCCATCCAGTTCGCGCGAGGTGGGAAAGCGAATGTCGTAGGTGTCCAGCGCCACGATCTTGGTCATGCAGTGGCCGTCCTTGCGTACGGAAGTGGGGGAAAGGGAGCAGTCATTAGTCATTGGGATGCGCGCGGACCTGCTGGCGTTGCGTACCCAGCCCTTCGATACCCAGTTCGATCGCGTCGCCCGCGCGCAGATACGTCGGCGGTTTCTGGCCAAGTCCCACGCCCGAGGGCGTGCCGGTGCTGATGATGTCGCCGGGCAGCAAGGTCATGTAACGGCTGATATAGCTAACCAGCTTGGCCACGCCGAAAATCATCGTGCGTGTGTTGCCGTTCTGGTAGCGATGTCCGTTCACTTCCAGCCACAAATCGAGCTTTTGCGGATCGGGTACGTCGTCCGATGTCACCAGCCAAGGACCGATCGGGCCGAAGGTGTCGCAACTTTTTCCCTTCACCCATTGACCGCCGTGCTCGAGTTGGAATTCGCGCTCGGACAGGTCGTTCACCACCACGTAGCCGGCCACGTGCGAAAGCGCTTGCTCGACGCTGACGCTGCGCGCGGTTTCGCCGATCACCACGCCCAGTTCCACCTCCCAGTCGGTTTTTACGGAGCCTTGCGGAATGACTACGCCGTCGTTTGGACCGGTGATCGCCGAGGTGGCTTTCATGAAGAGAATGGGTTGCTCCGGGATCGGCGCGCCGGTTTCCGCGGCGTGCTCGCTGTAGTTCAAGCCGACACAGATGAACTTGCCCACGTGCGCGACCGGGGCGCCATAGCGTTGCTCTCCCGCAACGCGCGGCAGGGTGTGCGGATCGATCGACGCAAGGCGCGCGCGACCTTCGCGGCTGAGCGCTTGCGCATCGATATCGCCAACAACGGAAGACAGATCGCGCAGTGCGCCGGTTTTATCGACTAGGCCAGGCTTTTCCTTGCCTACGGCGCCGTAGCGAACGAGTTTCATCGCTTTTCCTCTTGTACTCAGTTGGACCAGCCACCGTCCACGATATGGACGGTGCCGGTCGTAAAGGCGGATTCGTCGGAAGCGAGATAAAGCGCCAAGGCGGCGATTTCTTCGGGCTCGCCAAGACGACCCATGGGTTGGCGCTGAATGAAGTTGCGCCAATGGGCATCTTCATCGCCACCGAGCGCGCGCACGCGCTCACCCAGCGATGGCGTTTTGACGGTACCGGGACAGATGGCGTTGCAGCGTATGCCGCGTGCGACAAAATCCGCGGCGATGGAGCGAGTAAGCCCGATCACAGCGGCTTTAGTGGTGCTGTAAGCAAAACGATTGGATACGCCTTTGATGCTGGACGCCACCGACGACATGTTGACGATGCTGCCTCTGCCGCGCTCAAGCATGCCTGGCAGCACCGCTTTGCACAGGTGAAACATGCTGTCGACATTGATCGAGAAGGAGCGATGCCAGCTCGCATCGTCGGTATCCAAAATGGTGCCGGCGTGCACGAAGCCCGCGCAGTTGAAAAGCACGTCGAACGGGCCCGATTCGCGAACCAGAGTTTCAATCTGCCCGGCTTGCGTCACGTCCAATATGCGGGTCGCGATCGAGGGATGTTCGGTGGCGAGAGTGGCCAACGCATCGGCGTCGATATCCGTCGCCATCACTTTCGCGCCTTGCTTGGCGAAGGCGAGGGCGGTTGCACGGCCGATAC
This sequence comes from Dyella sp., assembly GCA_035508595.1. Lineage (GTDB taxonomy): Bacteria > Pseudomonadota > Gammaproteobacteria > Xanthomonadales > Rhodanobacteraceae > Dyella_B. The sequence goes on along the minus strand of DATJMR010000322.1, from coordinate 6,139 downwards.
CCGCGCCGGCCGCGGTAATGAGTGCGTATTTACCCGACAGGCGATCGCTCATGCACGCTCTCCTTTGCTTCGGTTCTCACATCGCGCGTTGGGTAAGGTCATGGCGTGTTTCCTGATTCTGAAGAGTCGTATCGATGTCCAGTGCGTAAAAACGCACCGCGTTCGCGGCAAATACGTCGGCCAGCGAGCCTGCTGCGTATCGTTCGGTCAGTTGCATGGCGATCTGCAGCCAGTGCGCGTAGTTGGCGTGCGTGGTCAGCACTGGCCAGTCGCTGCCCCACATCAGTCGCTCGGGGCCGAAGTGCGAAAACAGATCGGCGACGTAGGGTTCTATGGCATCTTCGTGTACCGGCTCGCCCAGTAGCGTAAGCAGGCCGGAAAGCTTGCAATGAAGCTGCGAATGCTGGGCCAGCTCATCGATCCAACCTGTCCATTGATCGAAACGGCCGTCGGCGATAGCGGGCTTTCCCGCGTGATCGAGCACGATGTTCAATTGCGGATGCCGATGCAGCCGTCGTAGCAGTGCGGGCAGCTGCGGCATGCCGACCAAGGCATCGAAGGTCAAGCCGCAGTCCTGGATGCAATCGAAAGCGCGATCGAGCGAAGGTTTGGCGAGCCAATCCGGGTCGGCCAGATCCTGCGCCATCGGACGTAATCCGCGCAGCAAGCCCCCGCCGTCGCGAATAAGGCGATCGATGCGCGTGCCTACGTCGTTGGCTTCCATGTCCACCCAGCCAACGATACCCACGACTGCGGGGTCTTCTTCGGCCAGCTCGAACAAGTAGCGGGTTTCGTTTTCGGTGGGTGCGGCTTGCACCAGCACACTGAATGCAACGCCCGCCGCTGCACGCTGCACGCGTAGATCGCTCGGCAAAAACGCGCGTTGCAACGACACCGGCGCCTGGGCCAGCCACGCGTAATCGCCACGCAAAGGCTGCCAATAATGCTGATGCGCATCGACAATCATCATGGCGTGGGAACTCCGTCTTCCAGCAGTCCGGCATCGCGCAATGCGTGCCATGCCTGGGTAGGAATGCGTGCCTGCATGCGTACCGCTGCCTGGTCTACTTCGGCGATGGAACGCAATCCGCATACGACGCTCGCGACAGCCGGATGCGCGAGCGGAAATTGCAAGGCAGCCGCGCCGACATCGGTTTGGGTACGCGCAAGGATGTCGTAAAACCGCTGCGCGCGCGCGACGGTTGCTTGGTCCGCGGGCGCATAGTTGTAGAAGTTGCCCGGACCCTTCGCACCGCCAAGCAAGCCGGAGTTGTAAGGCCCTGCCGCGAGCACGGCGATGCCGCGATGCAGTGCTTGCGCCATCACAGCCTGGCTCTGCCGTTGCTCGAAGAGCGTGTAGCGTCCGGCCAGCATGATGACATCGAGCGGAAAATGCGGCATGACATCCAGGCACACCGCTTCTTCGTTCACGCCAAGGCCGATCGCCTTGCACGCGCCTTGCTCGCGAAGCTCCGCCATCGCCGGCAGTGCTTCATCCAACGCCTGGCGCAAGACCGCGGCATGAGTGTCGCCATGCGTTTCGGCGCCGATGTCGTGCAGAAGCAGCACGTCTACGTGATTGGTGTGCAAACGCCTAAGGCTGGCTTCGAACGAGCGCATGACGCCGTCGCGGCTGTAATCGAAACGCGCGCGATGGCCGTCGACGATAAAGCCGTCCGTGTGCTGTCTCTGTTGCGCATCGACTTCGATAAGGCGGCCGACCTTGGTCGACAAGGTGAAGCTTGCACGTGGGACGTCGCGCAACGCGGCGCCAAGTCGCGTTTCACTAAGGCCGTAGCCGTAATAGGGCGCCGTATCGAAGTGCCGAATGCCTTGCTGCCAAGCGTGCGCAATGGTGGCGCAAGCCGAAGCGTCGTCCATGGATTGGTAGAGGTTGCCGACCGGCGCGCCGCCGAACGACAACCGGGACCCCAGCCACGCGTGCCCTCGCACGGCAGTGCTGGCGGGATCCGGGTTGGTCGTCGATAGCGCCATTCGCCCTCACGATGACTCGCTAAGTGGCCGGCAGCCCGAGTATTTCCGCGCGGTTGCCGTCTCCTGGTGGCGTATCATCGCGCATCTTTTTGTCTGTGTATATATAAACAATCTATTTACAGGTGACCCGCTCGACGGGAGGCCATGCGAAAAAAAGTAGTTGCAATTGGATTTGGCTCGATCTAAAACATATATGAAATGATATTTTGCTAGTGAACATATCGGGCGAGCGCTATCGCCAGAGCGGATCTGGTCAACGGCAAGAGCCAAGGGGTGGGCATATGCGGTTTTGGACAGGAACTACCGGGAAGAAAACCGGTTTCACCGGTCTGGTGGGTGCTGCAGAGACCTACTTGGGATGACTACGGCCATGCCAGCGACCACTTCGATATCTCGTGCGCGGATGCCCTTGGGGAACCCGCTGTCCGCTCATCATTGCCACGACAGCTTCTTGGCCGCGGATATCGGCGGCACGCATGCCCGGGTCGCGCTGATGGCTCGCGGTGCGGCCGGCCAGCTGCATGAGGAGATGGCATATCGCGTTTATCGGTGCGCCGACCATCCGCACTTGGAGGACATCGTCCGCTGCTTCTGCGAAGAGTTCGACACGCAACCACGCGACCTCGTGCTTGCATGTGCCGGCTACGTGCACGCCGGTTCGGTGATCAGCAAGAACCTCGTATGGCCGGTTTTATTGCCAATGATGAAAGAGCGCCTGGCGCTGGACAACGTGTGGTTCCTCAACGATCTGCAGGCACTTGCCTACGCGGTGGGACATGGTGCGGCCGGCAGCGCCATCGTGCTGAAAGCGCCGATGGCACGGGAAGCCAACGCAGGTCCCGTGGTAGTGATCGGGCCCGGAACGGGTTTGGGCGCCGCCGTGCGGCTGCCAGGGCAACCTTCGCGCGTGATGGCGACGGAAGCGGGGCACACCCAGTTGGCTGCACGCGTCGGCAGGGAGCATCAGGTACTCAAGCAGTTGGCGCAGCCGGACAGCCACGTTCCTTACGATACGGTGCTCTCCGGTCCTGGGTTGCATCGTGTCTATACCGCGTTGTGCGCCATTCGCGATCGTTACCCGTCGCTGGAAGATCCGTCTGCGGTGACGCGCGCCGCATTGGAAGGCCGTGATGAGATGGCGCATGAAGCGCTGACATTGTTCTGCGGCTGGTTGGGATCTTTCGCCGCCGATGTGGCCATGATCTACGGCGCAACCGGCGGCATCTATCTGGCCGGCGGCTTTCTGTTTCAGATGGTCGATTTCATGCGCAGCAGTCCGTTGATCGAGCGATTTCTCGACAAGGGCGTGATGCGTCCGTTCCTGCAGAACGTGCCGATCCGAGTCATGGACCACGGCCATCACGGCGTCATGGGTGCGGCAGGTTGGCATGTCGCCACGCATATCGATGCAAGCGCTCGCGCGGCAGACGGGCGCGGCCATTGCATCGATTTCAACCATGGAGGTTGCGCATCAGATCACTGATCGACATGCCGAACGCTCAAGCGCGTAGGGCATGAACGTCAAGCTATCGTTTTTCGCAGCACCGATCGCGGCTCAGTATTCTTCCCCTAACTTTCCGCGATCGGTCTTTTTTTTGCTGCAAGCAACACCGTCGATAAAGGATGGGCGATGAAAAGGCTTTGGTTCTATCTTGGCGCGGTGATGGCGTCTGCGGCATGCATCGACGCAGCGGCGCAAACCTCCACAGCGGCCACCGCCCATACTGTTTCGCCGCAAGATGCCGATATCGCGTGGCAGAAGGCCACGGCGAAATACGAACCCGAACGACGGTCGATTTTGTCGCGCGTCGTCGAACATATGAACGATGGACCTTTTCGCGACGACTGGGTCTCGCTTCAGAATTATCGATCGCCTGCGTGGTACGACGATGCGAAGTTCGGCATCTTTATCCACTGGGGCGTGTACTCGGTGCCGGCGTTCGGCAGCGAATGGTATCCGCGTCTGATGTATCAGCGGGGTACGCCGGAGTTTGCGCATCACGTGGCCACATATGGCCCGCCATCGAAGTTCGGCTACAAAGATTTCATTCCCGCATTCAAGGCGGAACATTTCGACCCGCAAGCCTGGGCCGAATTGTTCAGAGAGGCCGGTGCGCGTTACGTGGTGCCCGTGGCGGAGCATCACGACGGTTTCGCCATGTACGACTCCAAGTTGTCGGATTGGACGGCCGTCAAAATGGGCCCGCATCGCGATGTCATCGGCGAGCTGGAAAAAGCGGTGCGCGCCGAGGGCATGCATTTCGGCGTTTCGTCTCATCGCGCCGAGCACGATTGGTTTTTCGACGGCGGTCGAAACATCGACTCCGATGTGAACGATCCTCGCTACGCGGGTCTTTACGGTCCGGCAGAGGCGCATCTGTCCAAAGACGACCAAAACCTTGCCGACGACTGGACGTATGTCTCGCAGGCATGGCTGGACGACTGGCTGGCTCGCACCGCCGAGCTGATCGATAGTTATCATCCCGATCTCATTTATTTCGACTGGTGGATCGGCCACCCGACGTTCCGCAACACGTTGCCCAAGCTGCTGGCTTACTATTACAACGAAGGTGCGCGTCGCGGAGGCGTTGTCGTCAACTACAAGCTGGGCGAGTTCGCGGAAGGAGCGGGCACACTCGATATCGAACGTGGGCAACTTACCGGCATCCATCCGACGCATTGGCAGACGGACACGTCGATCAGCCATGCTTCGTGGGGCTACATTGAGCACGACACCTACAAATCGCCCAAGGAGATTATTCATCTGCTTGTGGACGTCGTGAGCAAGAACGGCAATTTGATGCTCAACATCGGCCCTCGCGCGGACGGCACCATTCCGGATGGTGCGCGCGACGTGTTGCTGGCCATCGGCGGTTGGCTGAAAACCAATGGCGATGCCATTTACGGCACCAAGCCTTGGCGTGTATTTGGCGAAGGCCCGACGGAAGTTGTCGGCGGCACATTTCAAGATACGAAAACCAAGCCTTACACAGCCGAAGATTTTCGCTTTACGACCAAGCCGGGTGTGCTCTACGCCATCGAAATGGGATGGCCGCCGGGTGGCAGAGTCGTGATCCACTCGATAAAACCTTCCGATCACGTACGCGCGGTGACTTTGCTTGCCGACGGCCAACGTATCGTATGGCAACTGCAATCCGACGGCTTGCATCTGGCGCTGCCGGCGAAACCCGCCGGCGACTATGCCTACGTCTATCGCATCGAACTGGCGCCGTAATGGGAGTTCTTATGAAGAAGTTTGTATGGTTTCTGGTCGCGACCCTAGCGTGCGGTGCCGTTAGCGCGAAGCAGGCGGATGCGTTGTTCTATTTGATGGGGTCTCAAAAATCGGTCAATTCCTTCACGGCGCACATCGATAAAATCGGCTTGCTGGTTCCTACGTGGTATGGCGTCGACAATCAGGGCTTGGTCAACGGCGGCCCGGATCGTTACGTGCTCGACCTGGCAAAGCAGCATCGCTTGCCGGTGATGCCGATCATTTCCATGTCGGCGGGGCGCAACGGGTTTCACGATCTTCTGCATGACGAAACCGCCAAACGTCATATGATCGATTCGATGCTGCAGCAAGCGGCAGAATACGGCTACAGCGGCTTTCAGTTCGACTTCGAGAGCATTTCATGGACGGATCGCGATGCTTATACCTTGCTCGTCAAGCAAACGGCCGAGGCGTTGCACAAGCAGAGCCTGAAGCTTTCCATCGCCGTGGTGCCGAATGCACCCGGTCATGCGGGGGAAGGGAAATTCTCCAAGTGGATGTGGCAATACTGGCGCGGTGTCTACGATTTGTCTGCGTTGGGCAAATACGCGGATCTGATTTGCCTGATGACGTACGATCAACACACGCGATGGACGGTGCCCGGTCCGGTCGATGGCATGCCCTGGATGCTCGAGCAACTAAAGTACGCGTTGACGTTGGTGCCGAAGCAGAAGCTGTCTCTCGGTATCGCGCTGTACGGCTATCGGTGGTACACGGGTGACCCTGTACGAGCCGATGGTACCGAGGCGTCCAATATCGAAGGTACTTATATCGATGCGGACGAATCGATCCCGCTGGCCAAAGAGCAGCAAGCCAATGTGCAATGGGATCCGGTGGAGCACGAATCCTGGTACTACTTCTATCGCGACG
>DATJMR010000321.1:0-4158 GCA_035508595.1 Dyella sp. | reverse complement strand
GCGTATACCGGAATGCGATGCGCGCGGGCCGTCTGGATCACGCCCGCCGCCGTAGCATTGATGACGGCGGTCACCCCACCGGACTGAGCGTACAAAAGGCGGCCGGAGGCGGTGCGGGCTTTTGACTTCATGAGGCGTTCTCCCAAAGGCATATGACAATTCGACTTCAATCGCCGATTACATATTTATCAGCGACTTGGCGTGAATTTGAGGGATGCGCGGTTTGACGCCACCCCCCGCAGACGGTACCTTGATCGGCATTCATCTAGAAATCCCGTGGAACTGCCGCAGTGTGCGGCAGAACCTGGATCTTGTGGAGCTATATGCGACTTGTCCTCCTTGGTGCGCCCGGCTCGGGCAAGGGTACTCAGGCAGCCCGCCTCAAGACCGAACTCGGCGTGCCGCACATTTCCACCGGCGACATGTTGCGCGCGGCGGTAAAGGCGGGCACCCCGCTTGGCCTCAAAGCCAAGGCCGTCATGGATGCGGGTCAGTTGGTCTCCGACGATATCCTTCTCGGCATGTTGGAAGAGCGTCTGGCGCAAGCCGACGCCAAAGCCGGTTTCATCCTCGACGGCTATCCGCGCAACCTCGCGCAAGCCGATGCGCTGGATCATCTGCTCACCAAGATCGGCCAGCCGCTGGATGCGGTGGTGAAGCTCGACGTGCCGAACGAAACCATCATCAAGCGTTGCGAAATCCGTTTCGCGGCCGAGCACCGCAAGGACGACGATCCGATCGTAGTGCGCGACCGTCTCAAGGTTTATGCGGATCAAACCGCGCCGGTGGCCGATTTCTACGCACGCCGCGGCAAGCTGCAGGTGGTGGACGGCGTGGGCGAGCTGGACGACGTCACTGCACGCGTCAAGCGCGCGCTTGCCAATGACACGGCGGCAGCCAACGGCTGAGCGTTTTCAGCGCTCTCCTCCGGCGAGGGGAGAGCTCATGTACACGGGCACTCCATGCGTCTGCACATTCTCGGTATCTGCGGCACCTTCATGGGCGGCGTTGCCGCGCTCGCGCGCGAGCTTGGCGAAACGGTGGAAGGTTCCGACGCCAATGTTTATCCGCCGATGAGCACGCAGCTCCAAGCGCTCGGCATCGATTTGATGCACGGCTATCGCGCGGAATATTTGCAACCGGCGCCCGATCTCGTCGTCGTTGGCAACGCCATGACGCGCGGCAACCCCGCCGTCGAATACATGCTCGATCAGCGCCTGCGCTACGTGTCCGGTCCGCAGTGGCTGGGTGAACGCTTGCTGGTGGAGCGAGAAGTGCTTGCGGTAGCCGGCACGCACGGCAAAACGACCACCACCAGTTTGCTGGCGCATCTGTTGGAAAGCGCGGGATTGGCGCCCGGTTTTCTGATCGGGGGCGTGCCCGGCAATTTCGGCATCTCTGCGCGGTTGGGGCAGGGCAAGCACTTCGTGATCGAAGCCGATGAGTACGACAGCGCGTTCTTCGACAAGCGTTCGAAGTTTGTGCACTACCGTCCGCGCATCGCCATCCTCAACAATCTCGAATACGACCACGCCGATATCTTTCCGGATGTCGCGGCGATCCAGCGTCAGTTTCATCATCTCGTGCGCACCGTGCCGGGCAACGGCACCTTGATCGTCAACGCGCACGATGCCTATCTCGCCGAAGTGCTTGCGATGGGTTGCTGGACGCCGGTGGAAACCTTCGGTATCGGCAAAGGCGATTGGCAGGCGACGCTGCTCGCGGCCGATGGTTCGCGCTTCTCGGTGCACTACAAGGGCGAACGGATCGGGGACATCGATTGGTCGCTGCTGGGCGATCACAGCGTGATGAATGCGCTGGCTGCCTTGGCGGCGGCAGCGGCGGCCGGTGCCGATCCGCGCATGTTGCTGCCGGCGTTCGGCGCCTTCCAGAGCGTGAAGCGCCGCATGGAAGTGGTAGGCGAGGTTCATGGCGTGCGTGTCTACGACGACTTTGCGCATCACCCCACCGCTATCGCAACCACCCTTGCCGGATTGCGCGCGAAAGTAGGCGGCGCGCGCATTCTGGTTGCGATGGAGCCGCGCTCCAATTCCATGCGCCTGGGTGCGCATGCCGAGGCGCTCGCGCCGTCGCTGGCCGATGCGGACGCGGTGGTGTTTCTGCATCGCCCGGACCTGCCTTGGGATGCGACGCGCGTCACCGACGCATTGCGCGGTCGCGCCTGCACGGCGCCGACCGTCGACGACTTGCTGGTTTCGCTGAAATCGCAAACGCAGCCGGGCGACCACGTCGTGTTTATGTCCAACGGCGGTTTCGAAAACGCGCCACGCCGCTTTGTAACGGCCCTCAGCCAATAGGCGCATCGAAACGCGGCGGGCGCGCAAGGTACTCGCGTTGTGCCGCAAACCAGGTGCCCGCACCGAAACCCAGCGTCACCAACGCCAATAGGCCGCCGCCGATCACGTATCCCAGGGTGGCCACCAGCCAATAGCCGCCCCAATACACCCCCATGACGCCGAACACCACGACGAAATTCACGATCGTGCGACCCGTGGTTCCTTCCGGACCGATCAAGTGAATCGCCAGCGCCACCAAGGCGGCTGCCAAAGAAACGATAGTTGCCACAAACAACATCTGCCAAGGGTTCGGCGCATGCACGAGCACCACGCCGAACGTCGTGTAGACCAGCGCCGTGAGTACGCTGATAGGTACGAGCACAAGCAGCGCATCCGACACCGTTTTCTGATATTCGGCACGCGTTTCGGGGGCGAGCGTGAGATACAGGTCGGCCATGTTCGGCCGCATGCGTGCCATGCCGATGTTCAATTGCGGGAATCGGGAAATGCTCAGCACGATCGCGTAAGCGCCAATCGCCACTGGCTCGTAGTGCTGACGATGCATCATCATGAAGAAATAAAAAAAGACGATCGCGGCGACCAGCGCAATGCGCAAGGCAACGGCTTCAGGATTGTCGTTCGGCAATAGCAGTCTGCGAACCAGCAACGTGCGCCGCTGCAGCGTTGGATGACGCTGATAGGCTGTCAGCGCACGTTGCAACGCGCGCTGTGCGGCATTGTCGAACAAGGTGGCGACGCGTTTGCCAAGAAAGCCCATGCGGCGAGATTCGCCTCGTAGATAACGCACCTGCATACGACCGAGGCCGGTACTTTCCAGCGGCGATGCCTCCGTTTCGCGATCTTCGATACGCATCAGCGGCGCAATGCTGAATCGCAGCAGCAGGGCCGCGATCGCCAGCAACAACCAGGGCGTAAGCGGTGAATGCAGCGCCTGCCGGGTGAGCGTGTTGACGAGCGAAGGCATCCATCCAAGCAGAATGAAAGCCGGCCACAACATCATGCCAGCGCGGGGATTGCAGCCCATGGTCACGCCGAACGAGGCAACCAGCACCAACGCACAAGCGGTCAACAGCAGAAAGGGCGCTTTGGCGAGCGCCGCGACGACTAACGGGAAAACCACCCACATCGCAACATCGACCGCACCGTATTCCAGCAGGCGACGGCGAAAATTCGGCAACAGAAAGCTTTCCGGCGTGCAAACACCGCGAAGGTTATAGCCTTGTCCCGTATGCCATAGCCACGTTGCAAAGCCGAACAGCGGGACCGCCATGAACATGGCCCCTTGCTCGCCGCGCAACCATTGAACGGCAAAGTACAGCGATGCCAGAAACAAAGCGTGCGCCAAGACCACCAGCAGCGGCGCGCGTCGGAACAGTTGCAGCCACAGGTGCCATGCCACGTTCATGCCAGCTCCACGAACACGTCTTCCAGCGTAGGTGTTTCGATTTGTACGTTGGCATGTTCGCGCGTGGCCAGCGCGTGCAAGCTCTCCGCAATGGGGTCTTCCACCAACAGCACGGCCTGGTCGTTTTGAACATGCGACTTCAGCGTGCCCGCGACGACAGGTGCTTGCGTCCAGCCTTCCGCTCTTGAGAACACCACGCGCTTCAAGCGCTCGCGCAGCTGGGCCAAAGGCTGCATGAATTGGATTCGTCCGTCGCGGAGCAAGGCGATGTCCGCGTCCGCGCGCTCCAGATCGGCCGTGATATGCGTGGAGAAAATCACTGTCTTGCCTGGCACGCGCGTCAGCGACAGCAGTTCGCTCATGAAAGCGCGACGCGCTTGCGGGTCGAGGCTGGCAACGGGTTCGTCCAGCACCAGGAGATCCGGATCGGGTGCG
>DATJMR010000320.1:0-11702 GCA_035508595.1 Dyella sp. | reverse complement strand
GCAAAGCAATGTCGCACACCGCCTGCAAAGACGAACTGACGTAGACGCCTAATGTCCGTGTCGCCTCAGGATTTAGTCCGATCTGCCAAGTCGGCGCCAGCTCACAGCTTGCTTCGATAAATAGGTCTTCGTTCGCTGAAGGTTATCGACCATTGCAGTCGTAAAGCCTCGGCTATCTTCGTAGGTCAAAACCTACGTGGTCGGAACGAAATTTTGGGAGGCTGGCAAATCCAGACGAATAAAACCAAGGGCGCCAACAAATCGTGGCGCCCTTCCTAATCATCACAACTCGCGCAAGGCGGTCGTTACCGGCAAGCGAGCCGCACGCAAGGCGGGGAAAAGTCCGCCGATAAAGCCAATGGTGAGCGCCCACAGCAAACCCACCCAAAGCAGCTCGGGCGACACCTTCAGCTCGAAACTGAGTTTGCCGACAGTGCCCGCCGCAAGCGTCGACGCGCTGTAACCATTGAACATCAGCCACGCCAGCAAACCGCCGATGACGCCTCCCAACAGGGCAAGCAACATCGTCTCCAGCATGACCGCCACCACCACCGGCAACCCGCGGAAACCGATGGCGCGAAGGGTCGCTATTTCGCGCGCACGTGCCGCCACGGCAGCAAACATCGTATTGAGCGCACCGAAGATCGCGCCGATCGCCATGATCGACCCGACCACGATGCCGATCATCGTCAAGAATTGACTGACACCTTCCGATTGCTTGCTGAAGTAGTCGTACGTCGTGCTCACGTCCACTTTCAATTGCGGATTGCCCTCGAGCGAAGCCTTGAACGCGTCGTAGGCAGCCGGATTGTCGAGCCTCACCGTCACCGATGCGCGACTGCTGCCGCGACGATACGTGTCGGCCACGACCGGTGCATCGCCCCAGATTTCCGAATCCATCGCATCGCCAGAAGAGAAAATACCCACCACCGTCCAAAGCTGGTTGCCCAGTTTGACTTGATGACCGGGAACGAGGCCCTCGAATTGCGCCGCTGCGCCCTTGCCCGCAATGAGCTCGCGCAGGCCCGGCGTAAATTTGCGACCTTCGACGATCTTCACTTGCGGCCTGAGTTCCCACGCTTCATCGCTGATGCCACGCACTTGCACGCTACCCTCGTCGTCCGGCGCACCGCCCTTGATCGGCAGGTTTGCGGCAACCACAAGTTCCGGCGAAGCGATAGGTTTGCCTTGCGCATTCTTGGCAATACCTGATGCCTGCGGAATCAGCACGACGCTGTCGTGATCGAGCACCGACATCACTTCGGACGCGGATGCGCCGCGCATCACGATGGCGGTATCCGCGCTGCCAGTCTTGCGCAGCGTTTCGCTGTAGCCGTCACTCATGGCAAGCAACGCCACCAGTACGGCCACCACGCCGGCAATGCCGACCACGATCACCGCCGACATGCCGATGCGCTGCCTGAGCGTACTGAGCCCCACCGCCGTCACCGACACAGCCTGCTTGCCTTGACGCGTCAGCAGCATCCAACCGGCCACCACGACGAGCAGCAACAACACCAGGCCCGTGAAAAACAACATGAGTGTATGAAACATGGTTATCCCCTCAGCGCCCAGCCAATGCATCGACAATGTTCAGGCGCATGGCACGCAGCGCGGGCAACGCGCCGACGAGCAAGCCGAACGCGACCATCAACAACACACCATCCAGCCAGATCGCACCATCGACTGGCGCCACCGGAATCGCGCCGCCTGTCGCACCGCGAATAAGGCCGACAAAAGCGACCGCCAGCAGCAAGCCGATAAGGCCGCCTAGCAGCAACATCAACACCGATTCGGCCAATACCATCGCCAGCACGCTCTGACTGGTGAAGCCGATCGTTTTGAGGACAGCCAACTCCGATGTCCGTTCGCGCACGGCCTGCATCATGGTGTTACCCGACAGCAAGAGCAGGGTGAAAAACACCGCGCCCATGATCGAGGTCACGATCAAGCCGATGTCGGCCATCTGTTTCATCCAACTCGCCGTTGCGGCCGCCTCGGTCTGCGTGCGCGTTTCGTGGTCGGAGTTCGCGGACAAGGCATCGATGGCTTTGGCCACGTTGTCGGCTTGATTCGCGTCCGCCACGCGAGTGACGTACCAGCCCACCTGCCCCTGGTTGTACGGCGTGTTCTCGTCGAAGTACTTCCAGTTCAAGAGAAACATCTGGTCGTAGAAACCGCCGGATTTCTTATCCTTCGAATGCATGATCCCGACGATGTCGAAGGTCCAGTTTTTGTTGCCCGTCTTGTCGGGGAAAATCGTCGATTGCAATGGAATCTTGTCGCCGACTTTCCAACCGAATTTCTTCGCCAGTCCTTCGCCGACCAGGGCGCCGGTACGCGTCGCCTCAAATGCCTTCAGGTCGTCCGGGCTCACTTCGATCTCGGGATAAAGATCCAGATAGTTGGGCGCGACAGCGAAGGTAAACACCTGATTGTGCGGGTCCTGATAGGCACCGCCGAACCAATTGGCGTACGTCACCGTCTTGACGCCGGGCACCTTGGCGATCTGGTCTTCCAGCGATTGCGGCAGCGGCTGGATAAAGGACAGCTTGGCACCGGTCTGCAGACGTTGGGCGCCGTTGGCGCTTTTGCCGGCATCGTCGAAGCCGCTGCGCACGGCATCGAGCATGCCGAATAACAGGAATGCCGCGATGATCGATACCAACGTGAGTATCGTGCGTGTCTTGCGCCGGAACAGCGCCGCCCAGATGAGATGAAAGTATTTCATCGCAGCCTCCTCAGGCCGTAACCTGTTCGACGAGCGTGCCTTTGTCCAAATGCAACGTGTGATCGGCGTATTCGGCCGCCTTCGGATCGTGCGTGACCATCACGATGGTCTTGCCATGCTCGCGATTGAGCTGACGCAACAGGCCGAGCACTTCTTCCGCCGACTGGCGATCCAGATCGCCGGTCGGTTCGTCGCATACCAGCAGGCTGGGATCGGAGACGATGGCGCGCGCGATCGCCACACGCTGTTGCTGACCGCCGGAGAGCTCGCTCGGTTTGTGCGAAGCGCGATCGGCCAGACCGACCAGTTGCAAGGCGATCGCCGCATTCTTGCGCCGCTGCGCGCCCGATAGCTTGGTAAGCAGCAAAGGCAACTCGACATTCTTCTGCGCGCTGAGCATCGGCATCAAGTTGTAGAACTGAAAGACGAAGCCCACGTTCGATGCTCGCCAACGCGCCAGCGATCCGGCACCCAGCTGATCGATCCGCTGCCCGCCCACGTTGATGCTGCCGCCGGTCGGCGTATCCAGACCGCCTACCAGATTCAGCAACGTGGTCTTGCCCGATCCGGACGGCCCCATCAATGCGAGGAAGTCGCCTTCGGCGATATCAAGGTTAATGTGATGCAACACTTCGACTTTCTGCTTTCCGCGTTCGTAGACTTTGGAAAGATCGCGCAGTTGGATCAACGTACCCATAGCTACAACCTCCTGAGTGAAACGGTCCGATCCGCCCTCGTGATGCAGATCGTGTGTTTTGTCGATGGTTACTGGGTTTGTACCGCGACATCCGAGCCATCTTTCAAATCGTCCGGCGGCGACACGACCACGCTGTCGCCCGCATTGACCGATGCGGGAATCAAGCGCATGTCGCCGTACTCCTGCGCGGCAGGCTGCACGGCCTGCTGGCGCGCCTTGCCGTTCGCGACGATGAAAACGCTGCTGCCGCCATGGCGCTTGACGATCGCCTTGACGGGCACCAGCACGCCTTTGGGCGCTTGCGCCGTCTCAGTGGGCTTGGCTTCCAGAAACGATACGCGCACGCCCATATCCGGCACGATGCGCGAATCCTTGTGTTCCAGCGCCACACGCACTTTCACCGTTGCCTTGCCGCGATCGGCGGCTGGCACGATAGCGATGACGTGCGCGGGAATTTTCCAGTCGGGGTACGCATCGAGCACTGCCTCCGCCGACATGTTCGGCGTGACGCGCCCGATGTAGGCCTCGTTCACGTCGACGTCGACTTCCAGCGAATCCATATCCACGATGGTGCCGATACCCGTACGCGTGAATCCGCCACCGGCGGAAAACGGTGAAACGATTTCGCCGACTTGCGCATCCTTGGTGGTAATCACGCCGTCGAACGGCGCGCGGATGATGCAGTAACCGTAGTTGACTTGCGCTTCCACCACTTGCGCATCGGCCGCCACGGCTTGTTTTTCTTGCGACAACAGTTGCGCGCTCGTGGCATTGGCCAACGTGCGCGCCTGCTCGGCCGCCTGCTTGGAAACCAGACCTTGGGTGGCGAGCGATTCGTCGCGCGCGGCATCGCGCAGATTCTGCGCCAGCTGCGTTTGATACTGCGCCACCAGCGCATGCGCGGCCTTCGCTTGCGCGACGGCGGTATCGAGCGCTGCCTTGTATTGGCTGTCGTCCAGCCGGGCAAGCACTTGCCCGTTCTTGACGTGGTCGCCTTCTTCGATCAGCACAGCGGTCAAGGTTCCGGTGATCTGCGCCGAAACCGTGGCCTGCCGCCGCGCGGTGACATAGCCAGTGGCCTGCAACACGGCGCCCGCCGACGGGTCGCTGGCTGCCGTCACGGCCTGCGCGGTGTGAACGGGTATGGTGCGATGGCTCGACCACCACCAGCCACCCGCGCCCGTGGCGCTCAATACCAGCACGATCGCCCCGACGATCCACGGCCAGGATCCCGAACCGCCTCTATGGTCGTCGCGCTGATGACGCTCGATCCGCAATTCCTTTAATAGATCGGTATTACTCACGCTGATACGCCTCGTTGTCCCCGACTCGAACACGATAACGGCCCTGGCTAAGGATCGCCATGTGCGCCCATCAACCCTTGCCGATGACAGCTGTCATGTCTTATGACGCTCGAAACGATGAGAAATCGACATATCCGTCGCTGGCGCAGCGGCGCGCAGGTTCTCTTTTTTCGCTTGCGCACCGCCGACTTTGCACGACCGAAGCGGCAGATTGCTGACAACACGCAATACCTGCCATGGCTGCTTTCTTGCCCCATAGGTGCATGGAGCTGCTAACCTTTTCGCCATGCGCTATCTCATCGATCCTCCTGCCATTCCCTCCCTCGCCGTCATAGGTCGCGAGGAACGTTTTCCCATCCGCCGAGTGTTCTGCATCGGCCGCAATTACGCCGAGCACGCGCGCGAAATGGGGGCCGCTGTAGACGCCTCCGCGCCGATGTTTTTCTGTAAACCCGCGGATGCGGTGGTTACGGACGGTGCGGATGTCCCTTATCCGCAAGCCACGACCGACCTGCATCACGAAGTGGAAATGGTGGTAGCGCTAAAAGCGGGCGGCCGCGATCTGAATGCGGCACAGGCTGCCGAGGCGATCTTCGGTTATGGCGTTGGACTGGATCTCACACGGCGCGATCTTCAAGCCACGGCCAAGGCGAAGGGCCATCCATGGGATGTCGCCAAGGCCTTCGACCATTCCGCACCGGTTTCCGCATTGTGTCCGGCGAACGACGCCGCTCCCCACGCCGATACGCGCATCAGCCTGTATGTGAACGACAGTCTGCGTCAGCAAGGGCAACTCAAGGACATGGTGCATGGCGTGACGGACATCATCGTCGCACTGTCGAAGCTGTTCGAATTGAAACCTGGCGATCTTATTTTTACAGGCACGCCGGCGGGCGTGGCCGCTTTGCAGCGCGGCGATCGCTTCCATGCGGAGCTGGAAAATATCGCGGTACTGGACGGGCGAATCGTGTAAAGCACGATGCGTTGCCTCATTCGATGCATACGGTAAAGTCCATTACGCCATCCGGCGCATAACTCGGGAGACGATTCATGAGCATGCTGAAGGAATTCAAAGAATTTGCCATGCGCGGCAACGTGGTCGATATGGCGGTCGGTATCGTCATCGGCGCTGCGTTCGGAAAAATCGTCACATCGCTGGTTAGCGACATCATCATGCCTCCCATCGGCTGGCTCACCGGCGGCATCGATTTCTCGGACATGAAGCTGGTGATCCGGGCCGCCGATAACAGCAACCCCGCACACAAGATTCCCGAGGTGGCGATTGCTTATGGCAGCTTCATCAACAGCATCATCGCCTTCATCATCCTGGCGTTCGCCATCTTCATCCTGGTGAAGGTCGTCAATAAGTTCTACACCAAAGCCGCCGCCGCAACGCCGCCGGAAGTCGCCCTGCTTACGGAAATCCGCGACCTGCTTAAAACCAAGCCGTAACGCACATCCGCGCGGCTTGCATGACTTCTGGCCTAAGCACTCATTGCGACGAGCCCCATAATTTGGGGCTCGTCACCAGGAGCCGTCCATGTCCCGCCCCTCACTCACCCTGCTCGCCGCCAGCCTGATGCTGGCTACTGGACTTGTCAGCGCCAAGGATGCGCCCACCACGATTCCCGCATCCGCCGTGCAAACCGCAGAACATTTGCGCGACAAGGCCATGCACGACGACACCGCGTATAAGTTGGTGGAAGGCCTTACCACCGAGGTGGGCGCCCGCCTTGCCGGCGGCGTGAATGATCAACGCGGCCGCGATTGGATGGTGGCCAAATTCAAGGCACTGGGTTTCGACAAGGTCTACACCGAACAAGTGACCTATCCGCTGTGGGTACGTCGCAGCGAGCACGGCGCCATCGTTGCACCGTTTCCCCAACCACTGACGCTGACGGCGCTGGGTTATTCGCCCGCGACGCCCAAAGGCGGCCTCACCGCGCAAGTGGTGCAATTTGCGAGCCTGGATGCCTTAAAGGCCGCCGATCCGGCCAGCGTGAAAGGCAAGATCGTCTATATCGGCGAACGCATGCAGCGCCATAAAGATGGGCTGGACTATGGCCGTATCGGCTCGCCGATCCGCGTGGAAGGCCCGGTGATTGCGCAAGCGAAAGGCGCCGCCGGTTATCTGTTGCGCTCGGCGGGCACGGATGCCGACATCCGCTCGCCGCATACCGGCGTAACAGGCTTTACCGATCCGGCCAAGGCGATTCCGGCTGCCGCGTTGACCAACCCGGATGCCGATCAGCTTGAACGCGTGCTGGCTCACGGCCAACCGGTCACCGTCAAACTCGACCTGGATTGCGGCATCGAAGGCCAGTACACCGGCGCAAACGTCATCGGCGAAATCACCGGCAGCAAATACCCCGACCAGGTGATCGCCATCGGCGGACATCTGGATTCCTGGGACCTGGGCACCGGCGCCATCGACGACGGCGCGGGCGTGGCGATTGCCGCCGGCGCGGCCAAGTTGATCCACGACCTGCCGCAGCGCCCGGATCGCACCATTCGCGTGATTGCGTTCGCCAACGAGGAAATGGGCTTGTGGGGCGGACGTGCTTACGCGGACAAGCACGCATCGGAAGTCGGCAAATTTCAGCTCGGCACCGAATCGGATTTCGGCTCCGGCCCGGTATGGCGCATGAGCGCCAGCGTGAAACCCGAAGCACGCGGTGCGATTGAACAGATCGCCAAGGTACTGGCGCCCATCGGCGTGAGCTACGACGCCAAGCGTCCGGGCGGCGGCGGTTCGGACCTGTCGCAGATGCATGGCAAGGGCATGGCGGCGCTCACGCTGACCCAGGACGGTACGTACTACTTCGATTGGCACCACACACCCAACGATACGTTGGACAAGATCGATCCGAAGCAACTGGCGCAAAACGTGGCGGTGTACGCCGTGTTTTCCTATATGGCCGCGCAAGCGGACGGCGATTTCGGTTCGGCACCGGGTGCGTTTGCGCATGACAACGCCGAAGATTGATCGATCTTAAGCTCGCTTCAAAGCGAGAAAGGCGGCCATTGGGCCGCCTTTCTTTTTTACTCGGCCGAATCGTCTTCGCTGCGCTCCGGCGGAGCGTCGCTGGTATCGAGCGCCTGCAGGTTTTCTTTCAGGCGGGACATGATTTCCAGTGCATGCGTCAGTTCTTCGTAAGTGATGCCCGCGGTGCATTCGCGGCGTAGATCGCGCGCGATACGCTCCATGTCGTCGACCACTTCGCTCGCTTGCGCGGTGGTATAGAGCCGCCATGCGCGCCGGTCTTTGGGATCGGGCCGGCGCTCCACGAACCCGGCCGCCTGCAGGCGGTCGATGACTCGCCCCACGGCGATGGGCTCCATTTCGAGGAATTCGGCCAGCTCCGTCTGCCGCAGCCCTTCGCGGTGATAGAGCATTTTCGTCGCGCGCCACTGCGCGCGCGTGAGCCCGAATTTCACCGCACGTCGGTCAAAATGCTTGCGGAACAACAGCGTGATGTCGTTCAGCAGGTAACCGAAGGAAATGTCTTCCGTCTTTGGCATGATGCAAGCGCCCGGTAGCACGTATCACATTCGACAAGCATAAGCCGAAATATGTCCCTTAGCGTGGTCACCGCCGACCTCACCCGCCTGGCCCTGGATGCCATTGTGAACGCGGCCAACCCCGGACTGCTGGGCGGCGGCGGCGTGGATGGGGCCATTCACCGCGCGGCCGGGCCGGCGCTGCTGGCGGCCTGCCGCGCCATCCCGGAGGTCACCCCCGGCGTGCGCTGCCCGACCGGCCACGCGCGCATCACACCGGGCTACGCCCTGGCGGCCCGGTATGTCATCCATACGGTCGGGCCGGTATGGCACGGCGGCCAGCATGGGGAGCCCGATCTGCTCGCGCGGTGTTATCGGTCGTGCATCGCGCTGGCGCTGGAACACGACGTGCAAAGCATCGGTTTTCCCGCCATCAGCTGCGGCGTGTACGGGTATCCACCCGATCAGGCTGCCGGCGTGGCGATCGCTACGCTGCGCGAGGCGTTTTTCGACCATGCCGCCATGGACGTACAGCTTTGCTGCTACGACGAGCGAATGGCTTCGATCTGGAAGCATGCGCTCAATCGAGCTTGAACGGATACAGCGGAGGCAAGGGCGCATCCGTTTCGGACGTGTCGTCGCCTCGCCACGCGAACCCGTTGGCGAATAGCGTTGCCAGATCGATGCGCGCGCCAGCGGGGGTGTCTGCATATTGTTGCCGTTGCAGAAGATCGATCGCCGCGCGTTGTTCGTTCGATGCCAACGCGTCGGCGACTTGCCCGAGATTTCGCAGTTCAGGCCGCTCCAAGCGCGCCCACGCAAGCAGGCGACGCGCTTGCGTCGAACGATCGTCGCCGCGCGCGGCATCCAGAAAGGCACGTCGCAAAGCGCCCGTCGACTCGGCCGGTTTCGCATCGACAACGGCACGCCCGGATCGACGCGCATATAGCCATCCAAACACGACAATGCTGATCAACCACAAGCCGATACTGGCGATCGCAATCCAGCGCCAAGGCGTGGACGATCTTGCCGAGTTCGCCATCTCCACGCTTGCGGGCGCGGCCAGGGCACTTGTTGCACCAGAGGCTGGCATCGACTGCATCGCGGACGACGATGCCGCCGGCGCACCGCTCGCCGCCAATACCGTCAAAGTCCGCGAAGGAATGGAAGCGACACGCTTCTGCCCCGTTTGCACGTCGAACCAGGTGAGCGTGACCTCGGGAATGGTGAGCGTGCCGGCACGTTGGGGAAAGATCGCGAAATTGCGCTCGCGATCGCCCGTCAACCACTCGCCGTCGTCGTGCGTGCTCGTAACGACCTTGTCGGGATAAACCGTGGCACCATCGATCGCCGAGAGACTTGGCTCTGGCAATGCATCGCCAGACAAGCCCTGTGCCTTCACGATCATATGCAGGTTGAGCGGTTGCCCGGCGGTGACTTTGTCGCCGCTCGGCATGCCTTGAAGTTCGAGCGTGAGCGAGCGCGCCGGCAGCCAGTTGGTATTGCCCCAGTCGGCAGGCGGCGCCTGTACGTCGATGCTGAGCGGCGGCGAATCCGCGGTGACCGGCGAGCTGTTGCCGAACAGCCCACCCGGACCGAAGAAATTGCCCGGATCGTTAGGATTGCCGGAATCGGCGACTTCGCCTTGAAATTCGATGGCCGGGATCGTCACCGGTCCGGCATGTTGCGGCGTCAATGCGTAGTGACGCTCGATGACTTGATAGCGCCGGCCATTGCGTACGGTTTGATAATCGATATCGTTGCCGAGCTTGCGCAGATCCACGCCGTCAGCATGCGGGTCGGACAAACTTCCGCTATTGAGATTGACGTCGAAAAACAGGCGCACCGTGTAAAGCAATTGCTGCCCGACATAAGCACGGTTCGAACTGGTCGAAACATCGACGAAGACTTGTTTGTCAGCGTTGGCGTTCGCTGTTGTGTCCGGCGGCCCGACGTGCAGGATAAGCGGCTGAGTCTGACTACCACCCACCGTCAGCGAGGGAATGTGCAGATCGCCGACGTGCTTGGGGCGCAAGGCGATACCGATGACGAACTGGGCGCTCTGCCGTCCGTTGACGACGCTCAAGGTGCTATTGGACGACGTACCAAGCACCTGGAAATCGCTATCCATCGCACTAAGGTCGGGCGTGCTCGCGCCCATGGCGCCATCAATGGTGAGGTTGAGCGTGACCGTTTCGCCCAGATGCACATCGGTGCGATCGAGCGAAGCCTTCGCCGTGGCCGCCATCGCACTCCACGGTAGCAGCAGGCAAAGCAATAACAGCCACCGATAACTCACGGCTGGTCTCCTCCGACCGGTTGCGCGCCCATGCGCTCGCGGTATTCAAGCTCAAATTTTCGCCGCAACAACGCCCCGGGATCGTCAGGTACGCGTTGAAGATCGCGGCGGGCGTCGTTGGGCAACTTTGACAACGGATCATCGCTCTCGACGGCGCCCAACTCGTGGGGCGAGGTAGGGTCCGTTTTCTTCTGCTCACCTGCCAGCGCGCGATCCATTTGCGACTGCAAGGCTTGCTGCGCTTTCGCGCTCTGCGCTCGCTCGGTGCTTGAGGCAGGTGCAGGGGCTTGCTGGGTGGATTCTTGCTTCAGGCCTTGTTGAGCATCGCGTGCCTGCTGATCGGTAGCAGAAGCGTTCGGTTGGGAGTTCTCGTTTCCTTTCGCATTCTGAGCGTTCTCGTCGCGGCCACTGCTCTGCGGGTCATTGTTGTTCTGCTCGTTTTTCCCGGCGTTCTGCTGACCGCCGGACTGGCCGCTTTGCTCTGCACCGTTTTGCTGGCCGCCGGTCGATTGACCGTTCTGCCCGCTTTGATTGTTCTGACCACCCTGTCTGCCCGGTTTTTGCTGTTGCTGTGATGCCGAGGCGTTCTGCGGTGACTTGCGCATCGCGTCCTCGACCAACTTGCGATTGGCGCGCGCATCCTCGTCGTGCGGATCGAGTTGCAATGCACGATCGTAGGCTTTGATGGCCTCGGGATATCGGCCTAGCTTCGCCAGTGCGTTACCGAGGTTGTAGGGCGCATCGACACCCTTGGCTTGACCGAGCGCCTGAACTGCGGACGCGTAATCCTTGGCGCGATACGCGGCGGCGCCACGCCAGGCAGGGTCCTGTGCCAATTGTTGTGCTTTGGCCGCGTCGCCCTGCTTCAATGCGCTGGCCGCCTGTTGATCGGCACGCTGCCACCAGTCGCGCCAGCCGGAGGCTTGAGCCGTCGTGGGTAGCAGCGGCAACAATACCAACGGCAACAGCAGGATCCAGCCGCGACGAAACGCCATCGCAACAATCAGCAACAGCGGCAACAGCAACCATGGACCGCGATCTTCCCACACGTCGCTGCTCTGTCCCGTGGTCACAGAGGCACGTTGCGGCAGTTGGAGCTCGGCGTGCAGCGCGTTGACATCGTCGTTGTTCGCAGTCATCGGCACAAATCGACCCGCTCCTGCTTGCGCA
>DATJMR010000319.1:0-3012 GCA_035508595.1 Dyella sp. | reverse complement strand
CGAGCTTCTACAGGCCGTTGCGGCGGGCGGCGAAGGCTGGGCACGCTTCGGTGGCGAACGTTGGCGTGTGCAAAGCGCGGTGGCGCTTCCCGCCGGCGCGCGCATACAGGTGGTCGATCGCCAAGGATTATTGTTGAGGGTGTCTGCCATGCGTACAGGCGAAGGAGAATCTTCATGATCGGTTTTGCGGGCGTTATCGTGATCTTTGTGATCGCGTTGCTGTCGTCGTCGATCAAGGTGTTGCCGGAATACCAGCGTGGCGTCGTGCTGACGCTCGGGCGCTACACAGGCACCAAAGGGCCTGGCCTGGTCGTTCTGGTCCCGATCGTGCAGCGCATGATACGCGTGGACCTGCGCGTATCAGTGATGGATGTGCCGCCTCAGGACGTGATTTCTCACGACAACGTATCGGTACGTGTTAACGCCGTGGTGTATTTTCGCGTGATGGAGCCCGACAAATCGGTGCTGAAAGTGCAGGATTTTTACCAAGCCACCAGCCAACTGTCGCAAACGCGTCTGCGTTCGGTACTCGGGCAGCACGAATTGGATGAAATTCTTTCGCAGCGCGATTCCATCAATCACAGCCTGCAGCAGATTCTCGACGAAGCGACCGATCCGTGGGGCATCAAAATCACGAACGTCGAAATCAAAGATGTGGATCTCAACGAAACCATGGTCCGCGCCATCGCCCGTCAGGCCGAGGCCGAACGCGAACGCCGTGCGAAAGTGATTCATGCTGACGGCGAACTGCAGGCGTCGGAAAAGCTGCGCGACGCCGCGGCGATGCTGGCGCAGCAACCGCAGGCTTTGCAGCTGCGTTATCTGCAAACGTTGGCGAGCATGTCCAACAGCGGCCAATCCAGCACGATCGTGTTTCCGTTGCCGTTGGATCTGTTGAAGCCCTTACTCGACAAGGGCGCATGACGCTTGTCAGGTTCAAAGGATGACGCAGGAATCTGCCCGGGAATACGGCCCGGGAGGATGATTTTCCCCGCACCAGAGCGGTGCGGGAGGACACGTCATGCAAACCGTAAACGACACGCGTAGCACGTTGGACAAGTACATGCCCTGGCTGTTGGGCCTGTTGGCGGCCTGGCTGGCGGGGAAAGCATTGAAGCGTATGTTCTGGACGGCATTCGGCATGTATTGGGCCCTGCACGCAAGCGGGATCCATCTCTTTTAATCACGCTCGATAAAAGAGGATTGTGCGATTGCGCTAGTGCGTTTATGTTGCGCGGGCTCAGAGCAGGAGTAACGCGTGAAGCCTCGCACCCTCGACGAATGGTTGGATTATCAGCAGCGCATTCACGCGATCGGCGTGGACTTGGGGCTGGAGCGGGTACGCGCCGTGTGGCAACGCATGGGCGCGCCCTCCATCGCCAAGCGGGTGATCACCGTTGGGGGCACTAACGGCAAGGGATCGACCGTGGCGTTCCTCGAAGCCATGCTGGCGGCAGCGGGGCAGCGCGTAGGGTGTTACACCTCGCCGCATCTCATTCGATACAACGAGCGCATTCGCATCGCCGGGGTGGACGCCGACGACGCGATGCTGGTCGAAAGTTTTGAGCGCATCGAGCTGGCGCGCGCGGAAATTTCGCTTACGTATTTCGAGTTCGGCACCCTGGCGGCGTTCGACCTGTTCGCGCGCGCGGGCTTGGATGTCGCGGTGCTGGAAGTGGGACTCGGCGGCCGTCTCGATGCCGTCAACATCATGGATGCGAACGCCACGATCATTACCAGTGTCGATCTCGATCACGTGGAATGGCTGGGGCCCGACCGCGACAGTATAGGTCGCGAAAAAGCGGGGATAGCGCGGCGCGATCGTCCTGCCATCGTGGGCGAATCCGATCCGCCTAAGGGATTGCTGGAGGCGCTTACGGCGCAAGGCGCCCATATCGAACGGGCAGGGCGCGATTTTTACGTCGAACGCGCGGTTCGCCGCTGGCGCTGGCATCACCGCGACGGCACGGTGCTGGATCTGCCCGCCCCCGAACTGGCGGCGCCGGTGCAATACGCAAACGCATCGGCGGCGATTGCCGTGTTGCATGCGCTGCATGTGGTCAATGCGCTGGAATTGCAGCGGATCGCCGCGTTGGGCATGCAGTTTCCGCGCGCGCCGGCACGCTTGCAGTCGCTCGGTGGCGATCCGGCGTTGATCGTGGATGTCGGCCACAACCCGCAGGCGGCACGGGCCTTGGCGGAATGGTTGGATGCGCAGCCCAGTGGGCGCGTTCATGCGGTCTATGGCGCTTTGTCCGATAAGGATGTCGGCGGCGTGATGACGGCACTGGGATCGCGTGTTGCGCACTGGTACCTGGCGAGTCTCGATGGCGATACGCCGCGCGGGCTTCCGTCCGCCGTGCTGGCGGGCGTGTTGCACCAAGTTTTGCCGCGCGCCGGCTTCGATACGTACGATTCGGTGCATCAAGCGTTGGCTGCCGCGCGCACCGCGGCCCGGCGCGGAGAACGGATTCTTGCGTTCGGTTCGTTTTTCGTCGCGGCGGCGGTCCTGACGGACACTGGCCGATAAACCAGCAAAAGCAACAGAACATCCCTGTGCCATGGGCGGGTATAATCCGCCGCGTCACGCACAAGCTGGTTGTCTGGAGTCCATCTTGAACACACGCCTTTTGGGAGCTGCCGTACTCGTTGCGCTGGCCATCCTGTTCGTGCCGATGTTCTTCTCAAGCAAGCCCCCCTCGACCACGACCGACCAATCGGTAAGTTTGGCCATTCCCCCGGCACCCGATCGCGATCTGCAAACCAAGACGGTCAGCCTTTCCGGTCAAGGCGCGGCCCCGGCGGCCAGTGTGGCGCCGGCAACGACGTCGGCTCCCAGTGCGCAGGGCATGGCGCCCGTGAACACGGCTGCCAATTCCGCTCAGCCGGCCGGAAGCAGCTCCACGGCACCGGTGATTTCCACCCCTGAGCAGCAGCCGGCGATCCCCGCCCTGCCGCCGAAAACCGCGGTAGCAAGGCAACCTGCCGTAGCGCCGCCGCCCGCCGCACCGA
>DATJMR010000318.1:0-12043 GCA_035508595.1 Dyella sp. | reverse complement strand
TTGGCGGTCAACGCGGTAGCAACCAGATCGTCCAAGCGGCTCAGCCTCTGCAAGACCTTTTCGTTCTTGGCTACCGTATCGCGGACGCTATCGAGGTCTGTGCGCAATTCCTCTTTGATCTGCGCGCTGGCCGCCGACGCGGCATGCGCATGATGCGCGTGCTCGATCCAAGCCTCCAGACCCAACGCGGTCAGGATGCTGAGCACGATCATCAGATAATGCTTGAGGAAATCTTTGATTCCCTTCAGAGGCTCTTGAGGCAGCTCCAGGTGCATCGCGTCCGGCTCCAGGTCGATCCCGTGCGAAAGCCTAGCTAGTTTGGGGCGGCACCGAAAGCGCCGAAGGGCCTAGCTGCCCGTTTGCCCGCCATCCGGCAGAAGCCGGGATGACGGTTGGGCGGCCGCAACGGCCGCTAAAACTTCGGCAGCGGCATCCTGCTCAATGCAAGGTGAAAAGCTTGTCGAACCCTGCCACCCGCAACGTACCGCGCAGGGCGTTGCTGGCGTTGACGATGCGGATCTCCGCCCGGTCGCCGCCCGCATGCTCGCGCAGCAGCAGCAGCATGCCGAGCGCGGAACTGTCCATGCTGTCCACTTCGCCAAGGTCGATCACATAGCTGCGCGACGGTTTGCGATCGCCCAGGCAGGCTTCGTGAAAGTTGCGATGCACGCTGAAATCGAAGTGATTACCCAATTGGAGGGTCACGCAATCCTGCTCGAGGTCGTGTTGAACGTTGAGGCTCATGACGGTCTCCTTAGAACAATTCGATTTCGCCGGCGTCCATGGTGTTCTGCAACGCAGGACCACGCGACCGGATACGGGCTTTCTCGCGCTGCAGGGCAAGACGCTCGCGCACGCGCTCGGAGTGCTGACGCAATACTTGGGCATCGAACGTCTCGCAGGCCAACGTTTCGATATCGCGAGTGGTCTCCGCGGCAACGCCCTGCAGTTCCACCAGGCGCACACGCGTCTGGTTGAGCAACTGGCTCAAGATGTCTTCAAACTGCAGCGAACGGATCGTGGTGGAAACATCGTTGCCCAAGCCACGGTTGATCTGGACCACCTGATCGGCCACCGCGCTGGTGCGCGCGTCGCTTTCGGTCACATGCTCCATCATCGCGTCGATGCCGCCCTTGGCCGACAAAGCCACGTTCAGATCCTGCGACGCCAGATCGCCCACCAAGCCGCGCACCTGCTCCATCGCGATACGCGCACGCTCGACGTGGCTGCCGATCTGCTCGTTGAATTGGTTGGAGTGGCTGGCGAGATTGCGGATTTCGCCGGCCACCACCGCAAAACCACGACCTGCCTCACCCGCGCGCGCCGCTTCGATGGCCGCATTCAGCGCGAGAAGATTGGTTTCTTCGGCAATGGTGTTCACGTTCTTCAACAGCGCGAACACGGCGTCCATCTCCTTCGACATGCCGTCGATGCGATAGACGATGCGCAGACTTTCGCGTGACAACTGCACGATCAGGCCGACGAAATGCTGCAGAAGATCGCCGGTGCGCGTCGCGAAATCCTGCACGGACACGCCGCCGTTCTGCACGTCGATGATCTGCTTGAGCAACGACTGCTGCATGCCGGTTTTCTGCGACAGGCCGTCGAAGCCGCCGCCGAGTTCGGACACGGCATCGCGCAGCAGATCCAGCGCCTGATGCAGCTCGCGCGACGCGTGTCCGAGCTCGTCGACCAGCGCGCCGCGAATGTCTTCCAGCGCTTCGCGTACCGGGCCGTGGTCGGGCTCGGGCGGCGCCTCCACCACGATGGAAGCGGACAGCCGACGGCACTCGAAGATCCACACCGCGCACAGCGCAGTGATGAGCGCCGGCGCCATCCATGCCGGATGCCAGATAAGGCCCAGCAGCAGGGCTACGAGGCTCGCGCCGATGCCGACGTAAGGGCGTGGAGCAGAAGTGGGGATAGTGACGGACATAGGAGGTTCCGATACGTCAGGACGCAGCGCGTCGTGCGCTTGCGATGGGTTGTTGCGCCAGCACGAGCAGGCGCTCGGCAATCTTTTCCAGCGGGATCTTTTCGTCGGCCGCGCCGAGTTTCCACGCGGCGCCCGGCATGCCCCACACCACGGAGCTGGCCTCGTCTTGCACGACGGTGGGTGCGCCGCTTTCGCGCAGTTCCAGCAAGCCGCGTGCGCCGTCGTCGCCCATGCCGGTCAACAGCACGCCGATGGCCGCGGCACCGATGCTCGCCGCGGTGGAGCGGAATAGCACATCCACGCTAGGCTTGTGACGGTTTACCTGCGGGCCATCGTGCAAACGGCAGACGTGCTTGGCACCGTCCCACATCACCAGCAGATGTTCGCCGCCGGGTGCGATGTAAGCGTGGCCGGGCTGAATGGGTTGGCCGTCGCGCGCTTCGCACACGCGCATGGCCGAGCAGTGGTTCATGCGCGTCGCAAACGGACCACTGAATGCCGCGGGGATATGTTGCGTGATGACGATCGGCGGCGCATCGGGCGGCATGGCTTCCAGCAGCACGCGGATCGCTTCCGTGCCGCCGGTGGACGCGCCCACCGCAATGATGCGCGTGCTGCCGCGCGTACCCGGCGACTGCGAGCGCGGCAGCACCACGTCGGCGGTCAAGCGCGGCGGCACATCCAGTTTTTGCACTTGTGTGTAGGCACGCGGACGCGTGCGCGCGGCGAGTTTCACTTTCGCGCAAATCTCTTGCGCGCTTTCCGCAAAGCAGTTGGCCAGATCGCTGGACGGTTTGGTGAAAAAGTCCACCGCGCCGATTTCCAGCGCGCGCAGGGTGACTTCCGCGCCGCGTTCGGTCAGCGACGACACCATCACCACCGGCATCGGACGCAGACGCATCAGGTTTTCGAGGAAGGTCAGCCCGTCCATGCGCGGCATTTCCACATCGAGCGTCAGCACGTCGGGATTGAGCTGCTTGATTTTGTCGCGCGCAATCAACGGATCGGCGGCCACGCCAACGACTTCGATGCCTGGATCGGAATCGAGCATGGCCGACAACAGCTTCCGCACCAGCGCGGAATCGTCGACTACCAGGACGCGAACTTTATCCATTACTGCTTTCTCGCTTTATGCATCGGCTATGGCGTATTCGTTCTCAGGCAGGAGCGTCAAAACAGCTCCACCTCACCCTTTATCGGATCGTTCGCCAAACGCTTGAGGTAACGTTGCTCGTTGGCGGCCAATTCGGCGTCGCGCTGGCTGCGCAGCTGCCTGACGCGAACCCTTCCGCTCGCCGGAAAGAACTGCAATTGCC
Source organism: Dyella sp. (assembly GCA_035508595.1). Taxonomy (GTDB): domain Bacteria; phylum Pseudomonadota; class Gammaproteobacteria; order Xanthomonadales; family Rhodanobacteraceae; genus Dyella_B. The sequence continues at coordinate 8,791 of DATJMR010000318.1, read as the reverse complement.
GCGGATAGATGTCGCCCACATCCGAGGCCACCAGAGGCAGGCGCTCCATTTCCAGATAGCGCGTGACGAAAGCGATGTTGCGCTTGCCGACATCGGTCATCTGCGCCAGTACGCGACCGCCGCCGAAAATCTTCACCGTCAGCGCTTCGCGCCGGCCGCCGGCTTTGAGGATCGCGTTGATCAACTGCTCCATGGCGTCGCTGCCGTAGCGCGCCGCACGGCCCACGGCGGCCGACCAATCGTTGCGCTCCCCGCTCATCGGCTCGGGCAGCATGAAATGATTCATGCCGCCGATGCGCCGATCCGCATCGCGGATGCATGCCGAGACGCACGAGCCGAGCACGGTGGAGACCATCTCCTCCTGCGCGCTGACATAAAACTCGCCAGGCAACACCTTGACGGTCATGCAGCTGTGCGTGGGGTCCCAGAATCGACGCATGTGTTCGAAACCGGGCAGAACGGGTACGGCGATGTTGGGCGCAACGGCGACGCCTGGCAACGGGACACTCATGCAACGCACTTCCGATAAACGGTACGGCCCACCAGTTCGAACGAATCGCTAAGGCCGTACATCGATTCGGAATGACCAAGAAAGAGATAGCCTCCTTGCTCGAGCAAACCGGCATAGCGTTCGAACAAACGTTGCTTGGTCGGCTTGTCGAAATAGATCACCACGTTGCGGCAGAAAATCGCGTCGAACGGTCCGCGCATGGGCCAGTCGTGCAACAGGTTGAGCGGCTGGATAGCGACCAGCTCGCGCAGGCGCGGATGCACGCAGGCATAACCTTCGTATCGCCCTTCGCCGCGCAGAAACCAGCGACGGCGACGTTCGTCGCTGATGCCGCCCATGCGATCCAGCGCGTACATGCCGGCGCGCGCCTGTTCCAGCGCCTGCGGCGAAAGATCGGTCGCCAGAATGCGCGCGTCGACCTTGCTTCCCGTGCGTTCCAGCGCTTCGGCCAACACCATCGCCAAGGCGTAGGGTTCTTCGCCGGTGGAACAGCCGGCGGACCAGATGCGCAGACGACCGCCGTCCTTTTTTTCCTGCAACCAGCGCGGAAGCAGCTCATCGATCAACAGATCGTAATGGTGCATCTCGCGAAAGAACGACGTGACATTGGTACTGATGGCGCTGGCCAGCTCGCCCATTTCGCCATCGGGTTCGCGGCGCAGAAGTTCGCAATAGCCGTTGAAATCCTTCAGTCCCAGGGCGCGCAGACGGCGCTGCAGCCGGCCTTGCACGAGCTGGCGTTTCTGCTCGCTCAGCGCGATGCCGCAGTATTGATAGACAAAGTCGCGCAGAAACTGGAACTCGGCATCGCCCAGCGACGGCCCACCCATGAAGGTGGCGGAGTTGGAATCGGAGAGAGTTGCCGTCGTCATGGCCAAACCTGCGGGCGCTTATGTCAACTTTGCTGCGGATGTCCTCTCCCGATTCGGGAGAGGTTTTCGTTTTCGAATGGCTTCCATCAAAGCCTCAGAATTCTTTCCACACACCGCTGTCGGCGGTTTCCGGTGCCGGTCGGCGGCTCGGCGCGGCCGCCGGTGTCGACTGGCGTACGGCCGCAAACACCGCTTCGGTTTCGGCCATGATTTCGGCTGCTTTCGGCTTGGCCGATGCTTGGGCGTGTGCTTCGTCGCCCAGACGGAAGAAGTTCACCTGACGCGACAGTTCGCCGGCCTGTTCGTGCATGGCGCGTGCGGCGGCGGACGCTTCTTCCACCAATGCGGCGTTTTGCTGCGTCATTTCATCCATCTGCGACACGGCGTTGTTGACCTGGTCGATGCCGGCCGATTGTTCCTGGCTAGCGGCGGCGATTTCGGCCACGATGTCGGTCACCTTCTTCACGCTGTCCACGATGTCCGCCAGCGCCTTGCCGGATTGATCCACCAGTTCCGAACCCGTGCGCACCTTGTCCGCGCTGTCGTTGATCAGCAGCTTGATCTCCTTCGCCGCGCCCGCGCTGCGCTGCGCGAGGTTGCGCACTTCGGTTGCCACCACCGCGAAGCCGCGGCCCTGTTCGCCGGCGCGCGCCGCTTCCACGGCGGCGTTCAAGGCGAGCAGATTGGTCTGGAAGGCGATTTCGTCGATCAAGCTGACGATGTCGGAAATCTTGCGGCTGGAGGTATTGATCTCGCGCATGGCGGTCACGGCCTGCGCCACCACTTCGCCGCCGCGCTCGGCCTGTTCGCGCGCACCGCGAGCGAGCTGGTTGGCGTGGCTGGCGTTTTCGGCGTTCTGCTTCACGGTGGAGGTCATTTCCTCCATCGAGGAGGCGGTTTCTTCCAGGCTCGAAGCCTGTTCCTGCGTGCGCTGGCTCAAGTCGTCGTTACCGCGCGCAATCTGCTGCGCCGCCGTGCTTACCGCGTCGGAGCCCTGGCGCACTTCCGCGACGATATCCACCAAGCGTTGATCCATGGTGCGCAATGCGCCGAGCAGTTGCGCCAGCTCGTCGGTGCCCTTCACTTCGAACGCATGGCCAAGTTTGCCGGCAGCGATTTCGTTGGCCACGTTCTTGGCGTGGTTAAGCGCACGGGAGATCGAACGGATCAGCAAGGTGGAGCGCAGCAGCGCGAACAGCAGGCCGGCAGCCAGGGCGATCAGCGTCAGCATGCGGATGCGCTGGTAGCTCTTGATCTGGTCGGCAAAGATCTGTCCCGCTTCGTCGCTTTGCACTTGCACGAGTTTCGACAGCGCGTCCTGACGCTGCATCATCAGCGGACGCAGCTCCATTTCCACCGTGTCGGAGGCGCCAGTGTCGGCTTGCTTGATCGCATCGAGCACGTCTTGCTTGGCTTGCTCGTAATCCTTGTCGGAGGAGTGCCAGTCCTTGCTCGCGGCCGCTACCGCCGGACTCATGTCGAGCTTGGCGAAACGATTCGTGTAGTCGATCGTTTCCTTTTGATAGCGTTCGAACTCCGCCATCTTCTGCTTTACTTGGTCGGCCTTGCCGACCAGCGCCGCCGCTTCGCTGAGCGTGAGGAACGACTTGAGCGAATCGCTGCGCACCACGTCCAGATATTGCGAGGGAACCAGCTCCGACTCGTAAATATGCTGCGTGCCGGCGTTCTGCCTGGACATGGAATACAGGCCGATGGCCGCACCGGCCAGCAGCATCACACCAAGCAGGCCGACCAGCATGATCAGGCGAGCGCGGATGGAGAGCGACTTGAATTTGAATGTTGGGAAGCGCAGTTTCATGGGTTGTATTCCTTCAGGCCACAGCTTTCATATCACCGGCCGCGTTGAGCGCGGCTTCGAGCATCTGCGCATCCTGCGGTTGCAGCAGTTTGTCTGCGTCGAGCAGCAACACCATGCGGTCGCCCACCGACGTCAATCCTTTCAGGTATTCGGTATCCACCGTGGTGCCCATGTCGGGCACCGGACGTATCGCGTCGCTCGTCACATCGAGCACATCGGATACGGCATCCACCACCACACCGAACTGACGGTTGCCCACCGTGACGATCACGGTGACGGTAGTGGCGTCGTATTCCTCGCGCGTCAGGCCGAAGCGCAGACGCAGATCGATCACCGGCACGATCGCACCGCGAAGATTGAGCACGCCGAGCACGTAGTGCGGCGACTGCGGAATGCGCGTGACAGGAGTCCAGCCGCGAATTTCGCGCACGGCCAGGATGTCGATACCGTATTCCTCGTGCGCAAGGTTGACGGTGAGGTATTGCGCCTGATCTGACATGTTTCGCCTCGTCATCGGAGCACCCACGCGGCGCCCCCGTTCGTTAGAGGAAATCGGCGGTATCGGGCAAAACTTGAGGTGGGAAAGCGCTTTCTGGCGATGTTTGGCCAGGGGCCTGTCGTCATTGCGGCGAAGGCCGGACAGAGCGCAACGCGCGCGGAACGGCCGCAGGAAGGCCTCGACCGGGACACAAAACCCAGGTTGGGGTGCTTCGCACAGCGTATTGGAACTGGGTTCCGGCCTTCGCCGGAATGACGGGGGTCAAGCCCGCGCGAGGCTGGCCCCTCACCCCAGCCCTCTCGCCAAAGGGAGAGGAGCGGTTCGCGGTGAGATGGGAACGGCGGGCTATTGGGCGACGGCGGCCAGCGCATCCATGGCCGGCACCCGCACTGGAACGCTCTTCGGGGCCGGACGCGCCCCCTGCGCCACCCCGTGCACCCGGAAATAGCTCATCTGCGCATGCAAACGGTCGGCCTGCTCCTGCATGGCGCGCGCGGCGGCCGCCGCCTCCTCCACGAGTGCCGCGTTCTGCTGGGTCACTTCGTCCATCTGCATGACGGCGCGATTGACCTGGTCGATGCCGCCGGATTGCTCCTGGCTGGCCGCGGCGATCTCGTTGACGATATCGGTGACTTTCTTGACGCTGCCGATGATGCCCGCCAGCGCCTGGCCGGATTCGTCCACCAGCTGCGATCCGGCCTGCACTTTTTCCGCGCTGTCGGCGATCAACGTTTTGATTTCTTTGGCGGCGCGCGCACTGCGTTGCGCGAGATTGCGCACTTCGGTAGCCACCACGGCAAAACCATGTCCGTGCTCGCCGGCATGGGCGGCTTCCACCGCAGCATTCAACGCTAGCAAATTGGTCTGAAAGGCGATTTCGTCGATCAAGCCGACAATGTCGGCAATCTGCGTGCTGGCCTGCTGAATGGTGCGCATGGCCGTGCTGGCGTGCGCGGCGACGTCGCCGCCACGTTCGGCCTCAAGGCGCATCGCCGCCGCGAGCTGGCTGGCGTGGTGGGCGTTGCTTGCGCTTTGCTTGACGGTGGCGGTCATTTCCTCCATCGACGCGGCGGTTTCCTCCAGGCTGGAGGCTTGTTCTTGCGTGCGATAGCTCAGATCGTCGTTACCACGCGCGATCTGTTGCGCCGCCGATGTAACGGCTTGCGCACTGTGTTGTACCTCGCCCACCACGTCGGTGAGCTTGCCACGCATGCGCGCGAGCGCGTCGAGCAAGCTGCCGGGTGCGGCCGCCTGCGTGTCGTCGCCGCTCAGATCGCCATCGGCGATGCGCTCGGCCATGGCCAAGGCGGTTTTCGGCTCCCCGCCGATGCTCTTGCGAATGCTGCGCATGGACTCCCACACCACCAGGATCACCAGCAATCCGACGAGGCCGGCACGCAACAAGCTTCCCATCAGCATCTGACGAAACTGCGCGTCGATGTCCACAAAATACGCCCCCGCAGCCACGTGCAGATCCCACGGCTTGTAGAACGCGGTGTACGTAATCTTGTGTTTGTCGCCCTTGCTTCCCGGCATCGGCCACATGTAATCGGTCAGACCGTAACCATCGTGCCGATCGGCGGCAAGCATCTGCCGATACATGTATTTGCCCGTGGAATCTTTGTCGTCACGGATGCTTCCTCCCACGCGCTTGGGCATGATCGGATGCATACGCATGATCAAATCGGAATCGAACACATACACGTAACCGGTGCCGTCATTCCAGCGCAAAGCGGAAAGCGCGCTCAGCGCACGCTGCTGTGCTTGCGCTTCGCTGAATTCGCCCTTGGCGGCACGATCGTGATAGCTCTGCATGAGCGAGATGGCCGTCGCCACTTCATCGCCCAGTGCGCGCTCGCGCGCCTGCATCTGCAGACCTCGGCTGTCGACGGCCGACATCACCGTCAAGGCGACCAAACCGATCACGACGATGGCGATAACGAGCCATACCCTGGCCGAAAGGCTTAGGCGTTCCAGTATTTTTAGTGGGGACATCATGACGACAACCTTCAATGACATGGGAAGACGGGGCACCGCGCCCTACCGCGCTCCATGCATCGCCGCGCACCGCTGTGCGCACAGAAATCTTTGAACGCGGCGCCTTTCCGGCGCGCCGCGTTATCCGCTACGCCGCTTTGCGGCGCGATTGCAGACGAATCAAACCGGCCACGTCGACAATCAACGCCACCGAACCGTCCGCAAGAATGGTCGCGCCGGAAATGCCATCGACACGCCGGTAGTTGGCTTCCAGCGATTTCACCACCGCCTGCTGCTGGCCGATCAATTCATCCACCAGCAAACCGACCTGGCTGCCGTCCGCTTCGACGACGATCACCAGACCTTCTTCGATACTGCGCCGCGCGTTCGCACAATCGAATTGCTGATGCAAGCGCACGATCGGCAAGTATTCGCCACGGAAGCGGAACAGCTCGCCGCCGCCGGTAACACTGCGTACCGCGTCGGCTTTCAATTGCACCGATTCCACGATGGAAACCAGCGGCACGATGTAGCACTCATCGCCCACCGCGGCGCGCAAACCGTCGATGATGGCGAGCGTCAGCGGCAACGTAATGGTGAATGTCGTGCCCTGACCGGGGCGGCTTTGAATAGATACGGTGCCGCCCAGGTCCACCACATTGCGGCGAACCACGTCCATGCCCACGCCGCGGCCCGACAGATCCGTCGTTACCGCTGCCGTGGAAAAGCCTGGCTGGAAAATCAGCTCGCCCACCGCCTCGTCGCTGAGGCCTTCGCCGCTGTTGATCAGGCCTTTTTCAAGCGCCTTGGCGATGATCGCGTCCCGATTCAAACCGGCGCCGTCATCGACGATTTCCACGACGATGGAGCCGCCGCGATGGAAGGCTTCCAGGCGCAGCGTGCCGATGTCGTTCTTGCCGGCCGCACGGCGTTTTTCGGGCGTTTCCAAACCGTGATCGATCGCGTTGCGCACCAGATGCACCAGCGGATCGCCGATTTTTTCCAGCACGGTTTTGTCCAGTTCCGTCTGCTCGCCGACCATTTCCAGCTTTACTTGCTTGCCCAGCTTCTGGCTGAGGTCGCGTACCAGGCGCGGGAAACGGTTGAACACCGAACCGATCGGCAACATGCGTATGCCCATCACGCTTTCCTGCAGCGTGCGCGTGTGGCGCGCCAGCTGCGCAAGGCCGAGTTGCAGCATGGCCAGCCGTGACGGATCGAAATCTTCGCGGAATTGATCGAGCATCGCCTGCGTAATCACCAGCTCGCCGACCAGATCGATCAGGCCGTCGATTTTGTCGATGCCCACGCGCACGGAACCGGCATCGTTGCTGCTTGCCGCCGCCGTGCGCGCAACGCCGGCCGCTGCGCCCGCACCGGCCGGCGTCGCAACAGCTTCGACTGGCGGTGCGGGCGGTGGCGCGGCGGCAACGAGCGGCTCGATCGTCAAATCGCATTCGTCTTCGACCCATTCGAACACCGCCGCGATGGCTTCGCGCTTGACCGCACCGGTCAATTCGGCGCGCCACGCCAGGTGGCATTCGGAAGGGTCGAGTGCGTCGAGCGCGGGCACACGATCCAACTGTGCCTCGACGACCAGCTGACCGAGCGCAGCCAGTTCACGCAATAGACGCAACGGGTCGTTGCCGCCGGCCAACATGCCGGCGTGGGGACGGAATTGAATGATCCAGCCACCGGAAACCACGGGTTTCTCGGCCGCTTTCGACGCACCTTCTGGCGCGTCGCGGCCCACCATCTGAGCCAATTGCGATTTCAATGCATTGCTGGTTTCGTCGGCCAGCGGCAATCCGCTTTGCGCGCGGTCGAACATGGCGCGCAAGCAATCCACAGTGCGAAGCAACAGCTCGACGATGGTCCTGTCGATCGCGCGGCGACCGAAATTGCGACCATCGCGCAATTGATCGAGCAGCGACTCCGCCTCGTGCGTAAACGCCGCCATTTCCGGAAAACCGAACGTGGCCGCGCCGCCTTTGATGGAATGCGCCGCGCGGAAAATGCCGTGCACCAGCTCGGTATCGCCGCCCTCATCGAGCGCCAACAGCCCTGCCTCCATCGTATCGAGGCCTTCGAGGCTTTCCTCAAAGAAGACTTTGTGGAATTGCGCGATGTTGATGTTGCTCATAAAAGGGAAGACCTTCGATTAATCCCGATGCCGATCAAGCCTTACGTCATTCCGGCGCAGGCCGGAATCCAGTTCAACATGCGTCCGAAGGACTCTTACTTTGGTTTTGAGTGCTTCGCACGGCGTACTCAAACTGGATTCCGGCCTGCGCCGGAATGACGGTGAGGCAAGTTCTACCTTGTGGCAGAGGTGTGGCTTTACGCCTCAACCAAGCACGCGTTTCACGGTCGCCAGCAACTGTTCCGGATCGAACGGCTTCACCAACCAGCCCGTCGCTCCGGCAGCCTTGCCTTCCATCTTCTTATCCGTGTTGGATTCGGTAGTCAGCATCAGAATCGGCACGCCTTTGTAATCGGCGCGCGTGCGCAACTCGCGCACCATGCTGATGCCGTCCATCACCGGCATGTTGACGTCGGCCAGCACCAGATCGAAGCGCGAGGAAGCGGCGGTATCCAGCGCCATCTGCCCGTTCTCCGCCTCGCTCACTTCATAGCCGGCGCTACGCAACGTAAACGCCACCATGCCGCGCATCGATGCCGAATCGTCCACCGCAAGAATCTTTGCCATCTTCCACCTCAAGTTCAGGCCGACGGTTTCGCCGGCAGTGCCAATACCTGTGCCAATCCGAGCTGCGTTGCCGCGTCGTGCAACGGCACGCTTGCGCCCACCCAATTCACCTGTCGCGTGCGTTTTTGCGCTTCGTGCTGAAACGCCACCAGCAGTTGCAAAGCGGCCGTGTCGACGCGATCCACGGCGGTGCCGTCGAGCACGATGTGTGGCGACTCCAATGCGCCGCGCAGTTGCTTGTGCAGGTCGCCTACGTCGGCGATGCGGCAGTCCGCGGGTATGGCGATGCGCGCTTCACTTTTGCCTTTGCTGGCCATGGAGGGGCTCCGCGTGGTTGATCTCTTGTGGGCTTTATCGGCGGGAGCCGGGGCAGCTTTAGGTGGCGGGTTTGTGCGCGCTGCCG
>DATJMR010000317.1:0-2828 GCA_035508595.1 Dyella sp. | reverse complement strand
GGCAAAGGTTTGCCCGGTGGTGGTTTGTGTTGGCGCCAATTGCTGCGCTTGAATCTGCGCTTCCTTAGTAAGGCCGTGAATGCCTTCGCGGCCAAGTGGTCCGTAGTGCTGCCACGGTGCGTGATACCAATGCCGGATGGTATTTTTCTGCACGTACCAATCGTTTTCGACATTGCCTTCCAGGCAATATTTTTTTACCGCGTCGACATACGGGCGCCACTGCTCGAAGTCGTTGCTGAGTTTGTGCGGCAAGAGCTTGAAAAACTCGGGCAACGGCCCGTTCGGCAATGTCTTTGGATAATCCTGGCTCAACTGAAACAGCGGTCCGGTGTACGACGCCGGCGGTTGATATCCGTAATCTGGAAACGTACCCGCATTGACAGCACTTACCATCACCAGCGCCGCGACGGCACCGGCCATTCTGCCTTTGGCAAAAAGCATGTTGTTTCCCCCTTACTGGTCATCCTTCGCACAGGCGTTGCGCCCGCGCACCGTGTCCGGTTTGACGCTGGCCCGGACTGCCTTCCACATTCCATTCACAGGTAACTTGAGCCCGTTACCGTCGTGAAAATGTGAAACGCGAGGGATGAAGGGGCGTATTAGCCCATTAATCGCTTGGCCCGGTGCAGGCGGCGTAGCGCTGACCTTCGATGTGCAACGCAGCATGGCCGTCCACAGCCACATCGCCGGTGTAGTGCTTGGGAGAATCCAACGCAATGTGGCCGTTGCCGGCGTGAGCGCCGCACGCAACCTGCCACGCCAACGCCGTGCTGGTACGGCGTTCGCCGCTGCGCTCGCAGTTGGCTTCCGGTTTCATCACGTCGACAAAGGTCGTCCACGGATCGGCGCCGTCGTAAAGACATTTCCATTTGATGGTGGTCGTGCCGGCACGACCGTCTTTCACGGTATGCAGCGTGATCTTCCAGAGTCCCGGCATCGCTTGAAAATCGCCCGGATCGGCATGCGCGTTCGGCGCGAGTGCGCTGGATGCGCTCATCAGCATCAACGCGGCGATCGGGTTGGACCAACGGCCGAGATAACCGGCGGAGCGTGCAAACAAAGTCATTGTTCGAAGAGTTCCATGCTATCGCGAGAAACAAGATGCCCTGCCCGCCGAAGCGGGCAGGGCATGTGCCTAGATTACTCAGTTTTTCGTGTCCGCCACGCTCGAATCGGAATCCCAACCGCGATGGAAGTCGAACATATCCATCAGGTCGCCGATCGCCGGAGCGTTCAGCGGCACGTACGGGTTGTTGGGCAGCGAAATCGGATTCGGCAGGTTGTCGCGGCTGCGACGAGAGATCGTTTCGTCCAGATCCCAGTTCGCTTCCACGAATTTGTCGAAGGAAACGTGGTCGCCATAGCTGTGCACCACGCGGCCGCCTTCGGAGTACTTGGATACCACCAGCAGCGGAATGCGCGTGCCGTCGCCGAAGAAGTCGATCGGCTGCACGTAACCGGAGTCGTAGTAACCGCCGCCTTCATCGAAGGTGATCATGATGGCGGTGTTGTTCCACAACTTGGGATTGGCCTGCACCATCTGGATGATCTTCTGCGCGTAGCCTTCGAACAGCTCCAGCTTGGACGAAGCCGGATGGCCGTCCAGCAGTCCGTCGGGCTTGGCGATGGCCACGGCCGGCAGCGTGTCGTTCTGGATGTCGCTGTAGAGGTTGTTGAGATCCTGGTTGTTCGCGCGCAGCGTCGGGTTGGTCATGACCTGCGTGGAGTACAGGAACGGATCGCAGATGTTGCAGAAGGTACCGGCTTCACCGTCTTCCTTGCCGCCATCGAAGCCTTCGCCGTAGTACTTCCAGCTCACGTTGTGGCGCGTCAGCAAGAGTGCGAGGTTCTGCTGCTTGCTCGGCGGAATGGTGAACTGGTCGGCACCCAGCGGAGCAGGCGTGCCATCGCCCAGGTAACCGGGGTTGTAGTTGTTGACCAGGTAGTACGCATCCTTTTTGCAATCCGTGCCGCGGAAGGTGTGGTACAGCAAGCTCTTGAGATACTTGCGCACCGCGCCCACGCCAGGCTGCGTGTCATCGGCGCAGTTCACGTAGGAACCGCCGCTGTAGCCGTCTTGCACCCACCAGTTGTTGGTGCCGCTTTGCGAGTTCGGATTTTCGATCTGGTTCTCAGGCGGCGTGGTGGGATCGCCGTTCGAATCGGCGTAATAGATCAAATCACCAAAGCCCAGCATGATGTGGTTGGCACCCGTGCCGCCCATCACCGATTGATGGAAGTTGTCGTTGATCGCGTACTGCTCGGCCAGCTGCTTGAAGTACGGGGCATCGCCCGCCGCCATGTTGAGGAACTGCATGGATGTGGAGCCTTCGCCGGTGGATTCATCGGTGAAGTTGGCGGGTTGCGTGACACCGTTGTTGCCGGCGCCCATGGTGACTTCCACCCACGGGAAAAGATCGGCGCGGCAACCGCTCGGGTTCGTCCGCGTGGCATGGCTCACGTCGCAATCGAGCTGTTGCCACATCTGATAGAAACGATGCACGGGGCTGTTGGCGTAATCGTTGTAGCTGATCGATGCATGCATATCGACTGGCGCATTGGTCAGTGTTGCCGGGAAACGCGTGTCGAGCACATCGTTCGGCAATCCGGTGCCGCCTTCAGCGAGTTCCACGTAGTCGGCCGACGGCAGACCCGGCTCGACCGCCTGCGCTTGCGCTGCCGAAGCAACGTACGGCTGCGTGGGCGCACCGCCGGTGTTCATCGCCGGCAGGTTGGTGTAAGCGCTGGTATGCGTGGGCGCATTGGAGTAATCGCCAGTCTGGCTGGCTTGCCACTGTTGCGCTTTGGAAGCATGCGGGCCAGGCGTG
>DATJMR010000316.1:0-3943 GCA_035508595.1 Dyella sp. | reverse complement strand
GCATTGGTGGTCGGGTTGGCCGGGCTCGATTTTGGCGAGCGTTTTCGGTATCGCCATGTTCTTTGCGACGCTGCATATCGTGCGTGCCCTGGGTTTTCTGCATGGGCAGATCGCCAAACATTTGCTGGTCGCCGGCAACGTCTAGGAGCGAGCAGTCATGGCACCACTGGAAGGCAATGCACTGGATGCGCTGGTAGGTGAATGGACGGGCGAAGAAACAATTGCCACCACCCGCTGGGGACAAGGCGGTACGGCCGTCGGGATCGTTAGCGCGCGGTTCGATCTCGGCGGCAAAGCGTTATTGCTCGATTATCGTGAGGAACGCGACGGCAAACCCGCGTTGCAGGCGCACGCGGTGTTTGTGGCGAAGCAAGAGCCTGGCGAATACGCCTTGTACTGGTTCGACAGCTACGGCTTTACCCCGTCGCAACCGGCTACAGGGCACTGCGATGGCAAGCGCCTGGTTTTTTTGCGCAGTTCGCAGCGCGGGCAAACGCGTCATATTTACGAGTGGGTGGCGGACGGCATTTACCGTTTGATGCTGGAAAGCTCGTTCGATGGCGGCGTGAATTGGGAGCAGGTGATGCAGGGTGAATATCGACGGCTGGATGCTTAGTCGATATTGATCTTTTCGCTTGATATCGTGAGCAGCTCCGCTGTCATTCCGGCGAAGGCCGGACGGAGTGCGAAGCGCGGAGAACGTCCGTAGGACGGCCCCGAAGGGGTGAGCGAAGCGAATCATCCAGTTTCAATACGTCGTGCGAAGCACTCGAAATAGATGTTGTGTCCTTCGGATGCATATGAAAACTGGATTCCGGCCTTCGCCGGAATGACGGTAAGGCGTTATGGGGAATGACGGTAAGGCGTTATAGGGAATGACGGAGAGATGTTATTGGGAATGACGGTGAGATGTTATCGGGAATGACCGCAGGTATGGTTGGATCCTCTAGCGATAATTGAGATCGGGGGAGGACAGCAGGAAGGTGTTCCACTCCTGTTGCGATGTCGCTTTCGCCAACGCATCGCGTGTCGCTTGCGACAGATAGGGATCGATCGCCTGATAATACAAGCGCGTGGTCAGCATAGGAAAACCCGCGGCACGCGTCGTGCTTCCGGCGGGCGTAAACAGTTGGTTGTTGCCGGTGCCAATGGCGTGCGCGATATCGAAGCGCTTGGCCATTTGTCCAGAGCTTGACCACGCTTCGTTGTCGAGCGGCCAGCCATCGGGCGTTATTCTTCCGAACAGCGGTTGATCCAATTGATTGAGCCAGCCGACCAGCGGTTGTGCGTTGACTATCGGTGTTCCGTCGAACGCCAGGCGTACCGACGAGACGACGAATTGCGTCGGGTCTTTGAATTTCTTGCCGGCGTTGGCGAGCAACTCTTTCGATTCGAGCATCACGCGCACAACCTGGGCGATATCGCCGTCCGTGCGTTGGAAGGTACCGGCCATGCGCGCAACGAGCTCGGGCGGCGGATCGTCGGCGACGAAATACTCCGCGAGTTTGCGCGAGACGAATCGCGCGCAAGCCGGTTGTTTCACAATCAGGTCGATCGCCTGCCTTACCTCATCGAAGCCGCTGCCTTGGATGGTTTTGCCAAGCAATAGCTTGTCGCTGAAATCGTGCCGTTGCGGGTTGAATTCAAACATGCCGCTGCGAACGACGAGCGGGGCCATCTTCGGATTGAACAATTGTGGCTTGCCGTCTACGGGCGCGATGCCGACGCCGGTGAGTATCAACGCAAGCTGTTGCACGTCCTGCTGGGTATAGCCGGCGTTGACGCCGAGCGTATGCAGCTCCATCAGCTCGCGCGCGTAGTTTTCGTTGACATGGCCTTTGGCGTTTTGGGCGTTGTCAAGAAACTCCAGCATGGCCGGACTCTGCAGCGTCGCCATGACCAGATCGCGAAACTTGCCCAGGGCGTGAGGGCGAATGGCGTTCTGCTCGTAATCGGCCAGTTCCCAGCGTACACGTCCTTTGGCGGCGTATACGCTGAAATGATTCAACCAGAACCACACCAGCTGTTCCTTGAGCTGGTTGGGCCCGTAGATCGCGTGCAGCAGCTCCGCTTGCTGAGCCTCGAGCCCTATCTGGTTGCCGTGCTGCTGAATGGCTTTGTTGACGGCGACCTTTTCAGGGCCGTCCGGCATGACGCGAACCTGCTGTTGCTCCTGCTGCAGCAAGGCCAGCTGTTGATCGAGCGGGACATGAAAGGACTCGTAGGCATCGATTTGGGTTGCGATGGGCGCGGGCAGGGAGTCCCCGAGGCGATCGTCGAGCTGCTTTTGTAAAAACATCTTGCGGCCAAGCGCGCGATATTGCGCCACGGTCGCGCTATCCAGACCAAAGCTATCGCGGCGCAGCCAGGCGATATCCTGCGAACCGAGATTCGTGCTGGCAGCGCCCTGCGTGGGTGCGGATGCAACAAGCAAGGCTATCGACAGCGGCAAGGATGCCAGAGCAATGGGACGCATGCGGCGAGTCTCACCTAAAGGGAATGGCGCTACGTGGTGCGAATAGTCGCATAGGGGCCACGTTGAACGAAGGCGCGACGTTCACACCGTGCGCCGCGCAATCTGGACGCATCGGCGGTTTGAGCGGCGAGGGTGAATCTCAAACCAATTGCAAATCGCGCGGCTTTGCTCCGGGGAAAACCGTCTGCAGTTGGTTGCCGTGCAGGCTCCACACGCGCGCAAGCAGGCCGCTGTATACATCGCGGTAGTTGTTGAGCACCTGGTAATCGCGATTCTGCAGCAGGTTTTGCTGCGTCACGGCCATCTGTTCGCCCGCGATGCGGCCGCCATTGACCTTGCCGCCCAGCACCCAGTGCACCGTACCGTGACCGTGATCGGTGCCGCGATCGCCGTTTTCGCGGAACGTGCGGCCGAATTCGGATACCACGACGACGGTCGTGTTGTCCCACTCGCTGCCGAGCGCCGCGGCATACGCCGCCAGACCGTCGCCAAGATTGCGCAGATTGTTGGCCAGGCCGCCAGTCACGTTGCCCTGGTTGACGTGGGTATCCCAGCCGCCTACATCGACGAAACCGAGGCGATATTGGTCGCGCATCAAGGTGGCGATGCGCTGGGTCTCTTTGGCGAACCCGTTCGCGTTCGGCGCGCCGCGGCTGGCAGCGACCATTTCGTTTTGCAGATCCTTCGATACCGTGGTGCGCAAGCTCAAGCCATCGGCGGCGGCCGATGCCAGCGAAGTGTTTTTGTACATGCCGGCGAGAATGGCGGACTGGCGATCGTCGAAATGCGCCTTGGTGTCGCCACGCAGAGAGATATTCGGGATGTCCCTGTCGGCGCCCTGAAAGCTGAGCGGCAAGCTGTTGGTGAACGCGATGGCGGGCGTACCGGTAAGCACACTGGAAAGTCGGCCCAGAAAACCCGAGCGGAAATTGCCGCCTTCGTTCGATGGTTCGCCGCGTTCGATGTTGTCTTGCGTTTCGAAGTGGCTGCGCGAAAGGTCGTCGGTGCCGGCGAAGGGGATAAATGCAACTTGCTTCTTTTGCCACAACGGATAAATCGAGTCGCGCAGGACGGGATTGAGACCCCATTGCGCGTCGAGCGGTATGGTCGTGTTGGGGTTGTTGGCATCCGGCTTGGCGATGGCAATGGTCGGGCGCGATTCGTAATAGAAGTCGCTGCCGTAAGGCACCAGAAAATTGTTGCAGTCGTAGCCGCCGCGCAGAAACACGAACAGGAAGCGCGGCGAATGGCTCGGCGCCGCAAAAAGACGGCCGGAGAACGACAGCGCGGGCAGCGCGGTGGCGCTGGCGGCGGCAAGCAGAAATTCGCGACGGTTCATAAGGGTCCTCTTTATGATCTCAGCGATAGTTGAAGTCGGGTGAAGCCAGCAGGAAGGTGTTCCATTCCACTTGCGAGTCGGCTTTGGCCAAGGCGCTGCGCGTGGCGTTGGACAGATTCGGTTGCAGT
>DATJMR010000315.1:0-6046 GCA_035508595.1 Dyella sp. | reverse complement strand
CCAGCAGATGCAAGTCAAATCGTGACACGAGCGCCGGCAGATTACGTATCTGCCGACTCGAATATTTGCGCGATGTCATCAGTTTCAAGCTGGCGCCATCCGCCGGCTTGCAGCGCTCCTGTCGATAGGCCGCCCATGGCCGTGCGTTGCAAGGTGTCGACGCGATTGCCCGTTGCCGCCAACATTCTGCGCACTTGGTGATAACGGCCTTCGGTGATGGACAACCGTATGTGACGCGGCGCGAGCACCTCCAGCTTCGCCGGAAGCAGCGGCGTCGTCTCCGACTCCAACATCAGCGTTCCACTGGCAAATAGCGCTTGCTCGTCGCCGCGAAGATCCTGAGCCAAAGTCGCCTCATAAACCTTGGTGACATTCGCACGCGGCGAAATGATCCGATGCAGCATCGCACCGTCGTCGGTAATGAGCAGCAAACCGGAGGTGTCGCGATCCAACCGCCCCACGGTGGAAAGCGCTGGGCTGCGCTGGCGGTAGCGCGGCGGCAACAAGTCGTACACCACGCGGCCGGGATCCTTGCGCGAACACGTTACGCCCAGCGGCTTGTTCATCATCAGCACGATGCCGGCGGGCGGATCGAGCGGTTCGCCGTCGATGCGGATGTGCGCATGCTCGGCTTTATCGTCTGCGTATAGCACTTCGCCGTCGGGATCAGTAATGCGCCCTTCCCGGAACATCCACGCCACATCTTTGCGGCTGCCGTAGCCAAGGTTTGCAATCAGCTTGACCAGCCTCATCCGCGTACGCCTCTTCCCTCGATGACTTTGAAACCGTCTTGCACAACCACGGTACGCACATGCTCGAAATGCTCGCAGAGCGTCGCCTCGTACGGTAAATGACGATTGGCTACCAGCCACAAGCGCCCTTGCGGCAACAAAGCGTGGGCGGCCTGCGAAATAAATGCACGGCCCAGATCCGGCAAATCCGCCCTGCCCTGGTGAAACGGCGGGTTGCTGACCACGGCGTCGTACCGCCGCTCAACGCCCACCGTAACGTCATGCCAGTAAAGCCCGACAATAAGCTGACGCGCACTATCTCGCACGGCCCGCTCGATATTCATCCGCGCCGGCTCCAACGCTCGCGCTTCGGCTTCGTACAAATCGAGCGCGGCAATGTGCGGGCAGCGCGCGACGATTTGAGACGCAAGGTAACCGTAGCCAGCACCGAAATCCGCAAGGCGGCCGGTTAAATCGTCGGGCAGATGCGCGGCAAGCAATGCGGATGCCGTATCCACGCGATCCCAGGCAAACAAGCCCGGCCGGCTCAGATAACCCGCCGCATTCGTTTGCGGCACATCCAGCGAAAGCCAGGAATCGAACAATGCACGATTTAGCGAAGACGATGTCGCGCCCCAAAACACACGGCACTTGTGCTTGGAAAGATGACTCACCGATCCAAGCAAGGCAGCGAGATCGGCTTGCGCGGACTTCGCACCCTCGGCGTTGGGCGCACACGCCACGACAAGGCCGCCCATCCGCGCGTAATGCGCCGCCCTGGCGAACCATGCGCGCGCTTCGTCGCGTTGCCGGGGCGGCAACACCAGCACTACCTTGAAATGCGCATCCGGGGCCGCTTCGCCCACCGTCAAACCGCTGCGCAGCAATGCTTCGGCAAACGGCTTGAAGCTCTGTTCGCACAGCCAGTCTCGATGCGCGGCTTCGCGCAAACGAAAACCATCGCGCGCGCGTAAAAACAACACACTGCCATCGACGGGAAGCTGCAGGGAGCCATCCGCAAAAGGTAAAAACAGTGCATCCAGCACGTCTTCGGGCGCGGATGCATGGAGGCCCACGATCGTCAAGCAGCGGCATCCTGTGGAAAGGGAGCGCTCATTTTACGCGCGATCCACGTCTCCTCTCCTCCGAATGAGGAGAGGAGGCTCAAGCGATCGAGTGTTAGCTCTTCTGGCCTAGACGGCTGATCCAGCGATACATCGCAAACGTCACCACGGCGAATGCGATGCTGCCGATCCACACCGATGCATTCTCAAAGCTGTCGCCGACCACCGCAAACGGCGCCGGTTTGCCCATGAACACCACGCACGCCGCCACGATAACGCCCAGAATGCTTTCGCCCACGATCATGCCGGACGCCAGCAACACGCCCAGCTGCTTGGTCGCTTCCGCTTTCGGGGTGCGGTCGGCACGCTTGTCGAAATACCAACCAACGATCGCGCCAACCACGATCATCAGCGTGGTGGATGTGGGCAAATAAATGCCAAGGCCCACCGCGAGCGGCGGCAAACGTGCCGATTTGGTGGTCCCCGCAAGGATCGCATCCAGCACGATGAGACCCACACCGATGACCGCGCCAATGCCGATCAGGCTCCAGTCGATATTGTTCTGAATCACGCCCTGGGCGAGCGCCGAGATCAGCCCCGCCTGCGGTGCAGGCAAAGCATGCGCGGGATCGACGCCCGGCGCGCCGAGGAAGCCGTACGCTTTGTTGAGTAGATCCAGCACCGGCGGAATCACGATCGCACCGGCGATCACGCCGATCACCAGCGCAACCTGCTGACGCCACGGCGTCGCATCGACCAGCTGGCCGGTCTTCAGATCCTGCAAGTTGTTATTGGCGATGGCTGCCACGGCGAACACCACCGAGGTGATGAAAAGTGCGAAAGCCACCAACGCCTTGCCCGAATCGGCAGGCAGATCGGACTTCACGCCCATCACCAGCAATAGCGCGGCAATGATCACCACCAGAATGCCGATACCCGACAATGGGCTGTTGGACGAACCGATCAAACCCGCCATGTAGCCGCAAACCGTCGACACCAGGAAGCTGAGAATCAGCACGAAAATCACGCCGCCAATCACCAGCAACGAGGTGTGCGAAGCCAGGCCGCTGACCACGCTGAAATGCCCCAACAAGTACGCGATGGGCAGCATGCAGATCAGCACGATCAAACCCACAATGCCGATGGGCATGTCTTGCTCGGTGCGCGGCAGCGTATCGCCCTTGCCAGCCTTGCGCACGCGCGATGCAGCCATCGCCGACGACAGACCGCTCACGACCGGTTTCACCAACTTGGCCAGCGTCCAGATGGCCGCCACGCCAATGGTGCCCGCACCGACGAAACGTACGTAGTGGCTCCATGCGCCTTGCGCCACGTCGGCCGCATCGCCGGCGGCAGGATGCAGCAAGGTGAAATGCGGCACCGCCCAACCCCAGCCGATGATCGCGCCGAACAACATGGCCAGACCGACCCACAAGCCGACCAGATGTCCCACCGCAAACAACGCGAATGAGAGCGAGAAATCGTAGCCGCTCGCCGCGCCGCGATCGCCGATGCGGAAGTATTGCGCCAGATCGCTGGCGAATAGCTTGGTTTGCACCACGATGTAGAACACCGCCGAAACGATGGAGCCGACCACCACCGCCATCAGGCCGCTGGTACCGCCCTCCACCGCAGCGGAGTCGGATGCTTCCAGCACTTCGCCCGAGCCCACCTTCAGCACTTCGGCGCAAGCGACGCCCTCGGGGTACGGCAGATCGGAATCGGTTACCAGCGCACGACGCAGCGGAATGGTGTACATCACGCCGAGAATGCCGCCCGCCGCGCAGATACCGAACGAGATCCAGAACGGGAACCCCGTCCACCATCCGATGATGATCAGGCCTGGCAGCACGAAAATGATCGAGGAGAGCGTGCCGGCGGCCGACGCCACCGTCTGCACGATGTTGTTCTCCTGAATCGTCGAGTTCTTCATGGCGCGCAGGATGGCCATCGAAATCACCGCCGCCGGAATCGACGTGGCGAAGGTCAGGCCGGCCTTCAGGCCGAAAAACACGTTGGCAGCCGTGAACACAAGCGTGATCACGATGCCTATGATCAGGCCGCGTAGGGTGAATTCGGCGCGTGGCGCGCCGGGTCCGGGTACTGCGTTCACGGGTGATCTCCCCAAACTGTCTAAAGGAATGCTTCGATGCATTCCCTACAAGATTAGCGTGGATCGTTTAGGGAGTCTTGGTGCGCCGCGTCGCCCCGCCCCTCAAACAAGGTGCGGGGCGCGCCCTCAATGCGCGATCGAACGAAGGTCGCCTCGCATTTGATTGGCGATATCGCCCGCACCGTCGGCAAGAAGTTTCGGCAGCGCCTGTGCGTAGGCCTGATCGCTCGCACCGTTGCCCACCGCGGCGGAAACTTGCGTTTTGTAGTCGCGGCTCGTGTCGAAACCGCGGGCCCAGATCGAGCAATGCAGGGCCAGGTTCATGGCGACATGGCCGGGCGACTTGTCTTCATCCACGCGCAAATCCGTGGAGAGCGACGAACAGCTCACCACCAGGTCCTGCACATAGCTGGACTGCAGTTGCGTACCAAGCTGCGATTGCACGGCGGCAGACAGCTCCGGCGACGGCTCCAGCGTGAGCTTGTGATCGAGACCGCGCACGTCGAGCTTGTCGGCGCCGCCCGTGACGGTAAGCCATGGCGCGGTGCCGGGCTTCACCAGATCCCCTAACGGTGCGGGTGCACGCACTTTCTGACCGCCACACGCGCAAAACAGCGCCGTGGCGCCGACCACCATAAGACGTTTCATCAAAAATCCCCTTGTTCAAGGCCACCGAATTTAATGCAGCGCAACAACCGGTTCAACGCCCGGTGCCACAAGATGCGATGCCGCTCCCAACTATGCCTTTGAGCACCATGCTAAACGCGTGCGCCCGATTAGGCTTGCGTATCGGGATCTATGCCCGGATGACGTTCGCGCCATGCCGCCAAGGCCTCGCGATAGTGCTGCCTCGCTTCCTCGTAAAGATCGAAGATGCACGGATCGCAGCCGTTGCCGCAGCAATCTCCGGGATCGGGCTCCACCGGTTTCCGCGGCGGCGGATCGTTGCGTAAAACGGTATCGTGAGAGGCTGATGTGTCGTTCATGGGACAAGGGGCGACCTGATGCTGTCGATATGGCGATACGTCACGTCGTCATCAAGCTTGTCGCCGCAACAAACCCCAAGCCGTGGCACGATCACAACGATCAGTCGAATTATCAAGGGAGTGTCTCAATGCGTCACGCTTTGTATCGTCCAGGCCGAATGCTGGCCTCACTGTTCCTGCCCCTGCTCTTTACCGTGAGCAGCGCCGCGCTCGCCCAGCCCTCTTCGTCGTCTTATCGCATTGTGGGTTACGCCACCGGTTGGATTCCGTCGCAAACCAAAGACGTGGGCAACCTTGACACGCTGATCTTCGCCTTCGCGCAATTCAAGAATGGCAGCGTCTTTCTCGACGACAATCATGCCAAGGGATTGCAAACGCTGCTGGCGCTGAAGTCGGTCAATCCCAAGCTGAAGGTCGCGGTTTCGGTCGGCGGCTGGACCGTAGGCGGCTTCTCTGAAGCCGCCAGCACGGCGGCAGGACGCCGGCAATTTGCCGACAGCGCTGCACGCATGATTTCCACACAGCATGCGGACGGCTTGGATGTGGACTGGGAGTATCCCGGTCATCACGAATCAGGCATCAAATCCAGCCCGCAAGATAAAACCAACTTCACCTTGCTGCTGAAGGCCGTTCGCGCCAGCCTCGATCGTGTCGGTGCGAAGGATGGCAAGCACTACACCTTGAGCATCGCGATCGCCGATGGTCCGTTTGTCAGCGATATCGACATCGCCGCCATCAATCCATCGTTGGATTGGTTCAACCTGATGACGTACGACTTCGTGAACGCGAATACGCCGACCACGGGACATCATACCGGCCTGCATCCTTCGGCCTTGATCACCGGCGACGGACGCACCACCGACCGCGCCGTGCAACAGTTTCTGGCCGTGGGCGTTCCTCCGCAAAAACTGGTGATCGGCGCCGCGCTTTACGGTCGCGAATTCGCGGACGTAAAACCCGAACACAATGGGCTGTATCAAAGCTATGGCCATTTTCAGGGCGCCCACAATTGGCCCGAGTTGAAGCAGGACTTCATCAACAAGCACGGTTACGTGCGCTATTGGGACAACGCCGCGCAAGCACCTTGGTTATGGAACGCGACCACGCACCGTTTCATTACCTACGACGATCCGCAATCGATCGCGGCCAAGA
>DATJMR010000314.1:0-4233 GCA_035508595.1 Dyella sp. | reverse complement strand
TGGACGAAGAACTCGATCGTCTCAGCACTCATATCGCCGAAACGCGCCGCGTGCTGGGCTTGAAGGAGCCAGTGGGCCGGCGCCTGGATTTCCTCATGCAGGAATTCAATCGCGAGGCCAATACCTTGGGTTCCAAGTCGGTGGACGCGCGAACCACCAACGCAGCGGTGGAACTGAAGGTGTTGATCGAACAAATGCGTGAACAGGTGCAGAACATCGAATGAGTGCGCATACCGCCAACATGGAAGGTGTCGAGGGCACACTCTTTATCGTCGCGGCACCTTCGGGCGCGGGCAAATCCACGCTGGTGAATGCTTTGCTCGAGCGCGAACCGGATATTTCGCTGTCGATCTCCCACACCACGCGTCCGCCGCGTCCGGGCGAGCAGTACGGTCGGCACTATTATTTTGTCGAGCGTGCCGACTTCGAGCGCGAGGTGGCCGAAGGCATCTTTCTGGAGCATGCCCAGGTGCACGGCAATTTTTACGGTACCTCCCGCAAGACGGTACAAGGGTTGCTGGGGCAAGGACGCGATGTATTGCTGGAAATCGACTGGCAGGGCGCGGCGCAGATACGCAAGGCCAAGCTCGATTGCGTGGGCGTGTTCATCCTGCCTCCCTCCCGGCAGGAGCTGGAGCGCCGATTGCGCGGCCGCGGCTCGGACAGCGAGGAAGTCATCGAGCGGCGGCTCCGCAACTCGCGCGGCGAGATCGCCCATGCCCACGAGTTCGACTACATCATCGTCAACGACCGGTTCCAGGAGGCGTTGGACAGCCTCCAAGCCATCGTGCGGGCGGTCCGCCAGCGCAGTGCGTTGCAATGTCAGCGTCACGAAAGCTTGATTCAAGAACTCTTGACCGCAAGCTGAACGTAAACCCTGGATTACTGTACTGGGTCGCATAGCATTAGGCCCCCAGTTCAGTTAACTTCTCTCTTTTCCCGTCCCCTCTTGGCCATGATCGATACTGTTCAAGTCCAATCCGACGACCGTACGCTGGTGCGCATCCGTGGCCTGACCACGGTGCTCAACGGCAAGACCGTGTTCGACAAGCTGGATCTGGACATCCCGCGCGGCAAGGTCACGGCCATCATGGGCCCCAGCGGCACCGGCAAAACCACCTTGCTCAAGCACATCACCGGGCAGATGCGCCCCGACGCGGGCGAAGTCTCGGTGGATGGCCGGAACGTGGCGGCGCTTTCGCGTGAAGCCCTGTTCGAACTGCGCGAGCGCATCGGTTATCTGTTCCAGAACTCCGCGCTGCTCACCGATTTCGACGTATTCGAGAACGTCGCGTTTCCGTTGCGCCAGCACACCAAACTGCCGGAAGTGCTGATCCGCAACATCGTGCTCACCAAGCTGCAAGCGGTGGGTTTGCGCGGCGCCGCGTCCTTGACGCCGGCCGAGCTTTCCGGCGGCATGGCGCGTCGTGTGGCGTTGGCGCGTGCGATCGTGTTCGATCCGATGCTGATTCTTTACGACGAGCCGTTCGTCGGTCTGGATCCGATCGCGCTCAATCAGGTGCTGAAGTTGATTCGCACGCTCAACGAAACGCTGGGGCTTACCAGCGTGCTGGTGGCGCACGAGCTGGAAGCGATCAAACAGGTGGCCGATCACGTGTATCTGATCGCCAACGGCAAGGTGGTGGCGCAGGGTGATCCCAAGACCATCGCCAATGACGGCTCGCCGTGGACAAGCCAGTTCTTCGGCGGCAACGCGGACGGTCCGGTGCCGTTCCAATATCCGGCCGACGATTACGCGCAGGCCCTCGGTTTCAAGCAAGGTGCAGCATGAGCGCGCGTATGGAGCACGAAAACATCGTTGTCGGATCGCTGGCGCAGATCGGCCGTTGCGGCCTGTTTCTGCTGCGCATTCTCTCGGCGATTCCGCTCAGCATGCGGCATGTGCGCGAGACCGTGCGGCAGTTGTGGTTCGTGGGTGCGATGAGCCTCACCATCATCATGACCTGCGGACTGTTCGTGGGCATGGTGCTGGGTTTGCAGCTTTATCACGTATTGGCCATTTTCGGCGGTACGTCGGCCACGGGTTCGGTGGTGGCGTTGGCGGTGTATCGCGAACTCGGGCCGGTGGTGACGGCGCTGCTGTTCGCCGGCCGCGCCGGTACGTCAATCACCGCGGAAATCGGCTTGATGCGCGCGACCGATCAAATCGCCGCGATGGAAATGATGGCGGTGGATCCTATCGCCTATGTCATTGCGCCGCGTTTTCTGGCCGGCCTGATTGCGATGCCGCTGCTGTGCTGCGTGTTCTGCGGGCTGTCGATCTTTGGCGGTCACATCGTTGCGGTGGATTGGCTTCGCGTCGACAACGGCACGTTCTGGTCGAACATGACCGCGACCGTGGATGTGTGGGACGACGTGATCAACGGCATTATCTGGAAGAGCGTGGTGTTCGGTGCGGTGGTATCGCTGATCGCCGTATTCCAGGGCTACACCACGCCACCTACCAGCGAAGGAGTGGCCTATGCCACCACGCGCACGGTGGTTACTTCGTCCATTGCGATTCTCGCACTGGATTTCGTGCTCACCGCTTTCCTGATGTGACCATCATGACTATTCGTTTCTTTTTGAGGACCTTGCCGTGAGCCAGAGAAAATCCTACGCCGTCGGCACCGGCATGTTCATCGTGCTCGGTTTCGCCGCACTGGTTTATCTGGCCACGCAAACGACGTCGGTCGTCAACAGCCACCAGGGTGCCAGCTACACCGTCAGCGCGCAGTTTGCGAACATCGGCCAGCTTAAAGATCGTGCGCCGGTGAAAGTGGCAGGTGTGCGCGTGGGCCAGGTGCAGTCGATCAAGCTGGAGCCCGGCAAAGACGTGGCAGACGTCAAGCTGCTGATCGACAAGAAGTTCAACCAGATTCCCGCCGATTCGGTCGCGGTGATCTACACCAGCGGCTTGCTGGGGGATCAATACGTGGGCCTGCAATACGGCAACGCCAAGAGCTATCTCGCCGATGGCAGCAACGTGGGGTTGACCAAATCGACGCAGCCGCTGGAGGAAATGCTCGGCAAGTTCTTCGGTGCGGGCGGTTCGGCCGATGCCATCGGTGGCAGCTACAACGTCACGGCGCACTTCACCAACATCGGCACATTGACGACCGGCGCCCCGGTGAAGATGGCGGGCGTGGCCATCGGCAGTGTGTCGGACGTGAAAGCCGATCCGGTCAAGCTGGACGCCACCGTCACGATGACCATCAACAATCGCTACAACCAGATTCCCGATGATTCGGCCGCCGCCATATTCACCAGTGGTTTGATTGGCAGCCAGTATGTTGCGATCCAACCCGGTGGCTCGCCCAATTCGCTCAAGAATGGCGACCAGCTCGTGCTGACGCAGTCGGCCATGCAGTTGGAAGATTTGATCGGCAAGTTCCTGGTAAATGGTTCGTCCAGCGGCAACAGCAACAACGCCGGTGGCAACGGTTCGTCCAATCCGCCCGCCGGCAAACATTGAGCCGGCTTTACGAGGAGTCATCCATGTTGCGTCATTTGGCTATTGCCACCGCCATCGCCCTGGGCAGCGTCGTCGTTGCCGCGCCGGCTTTCGCGCAGAGCGCATCCAGCGCGCCGTCGTCCAATGCGGCGACACCGCAGGCCGTCGTGGAGGACATCACCCATCAGATGGACACGCAGATCGCCGACCGTAAGGCGGAACTGCAGAACAACAAGCCCAAGCTGGTCGCGCTGATCAATCAGATCTTCCTGCCGCACTTCGATACGGATTGGGCGTCGATTCTCGTGCTGGGCATGCATGCGCGCGAAGCGACGCCGGAACAGCGTTCGCGCTTCGCCAAGGCGTTCTACACATCGCTGACCAACCGTTATGCCGAAGGCCTGCTCAGCTACACCAAGGGCACGGTGAAGGTGCTGCCGTTTGCCGGCGATCTCAATCCCAAGTACACCGTGGTCAAGACCCAGGTGACCACCGACGACAAGAAGCAGATCGCGGTGAACTATGTGTTTCACCAGGCCGCCGACGGTCAGTGGAAGGCGTACGACGTGATCATCGAAGGCATCTCCTACATCACCAACTATCGCAACCAGGTCGATGCGGAGATCAAGAAGGAAGGCCTCGACAAGCTGACCGCCGATCTGGAAACGCAAGGCGACCAGGCGCTGCAGCAGATGGAACAGGAAAACAAGGGCCATGGCGCCAAGTAAGTCGGGCCAGTTTCGAGTCAGTTCGGAGGTGCCCGATACGGTATCCGTGTC
>DATJMR010000313.1:0-7086 GCA_035508595.1 Dyella sp. | reverse complement strand
CGCGCCGGCAAGCTGGGGCGCAAGAAACTGGTCGGCTATCGCAGCGAGCCGGGCATCAAGCGCGGTTCCAATACTGAAACCTTCGCCGCCCTGCGGCTGGAAGTGGATAACTGGCGCTGGCATGGCGTGCCGTTCTATCTGCGCAGCGGCAAGCGCCTGGCCAGCAACTATTCCGAAATCGCCGTGCAGTTTCGCGAAGTGCCAGGTTCGTTACCCAAGGCGGTGAAGGCGGCTAACAACTGGATGATTTTTCGCATTCGCCCGACCGAGCAAATGGATCTGTTGGTCACCGCCAAGCAACCGGGCCTTGAGCTTTCCGGCCGTCCCTTGGTGCTGACCGCGCCGTACGCGAGCCCCGACCATCGCGAATTTTCGGCCTACGAACAATTGCTGATGGATGCCATCGAAGGCGATCGCACGCACTTCTTGCGTTTCGACGAAGTGGAGTGGGCGTGGCGGCTGCTTACGCCGGTGCTGGAAGCGTGGCAAAGCGGAGCGCCTGATTTTTACGCCGCCGGTTCCGAAGGGCCGTCCAGTCAGAAGCGGTTGCTTGATCCCGGGCATGCATGGCGTTCGATCGCAGGCAACGGCGACGCGTAGTCGCAACGCCGCGAAAGCGGCCCGTGCACCGGGCCGAGTAGAATAACCGCATGCATATTTTCAAAGTCTTCCAGATTGAAGCGGCTCACCGCTTGCCCAACGTGCCTGCGGGACACAAGTGTGCGCGGCTGCATGGGCACTCCTTCCGTATCGAGATCCATGTCGTTGGCGAACCGGATCCCAAGCTGGGTTGGGTGATGGATTTCGCCGACGTCAAAGCCGCGTTCGCGCCCTTGTACGAACAACTCGATCACCACTACCTCAACGACATCGAGGGCTTGGAAAACCCCACCAGCGAAATGTTGGCACGGTGGATCTGGCGACACCTGGAGCCCGGCTTGCCGGGGCTCGACAAAGTCGTGGTGCACGAAACCTGCACATCGGGTGCAAGCTGTACGCGAACGAATTTTTGACGCATCGCAAAATTCACGGTTTTGTCACTAAGTTCGTAAATTTATTGAATTTTTTGTGACATAGCGAAATCTTCACAAAAAAGATATTGCAGCGCACAAAAAGTCCTGATAGGATTTGTTCCACTCTCCCATATTCCCGTCGAGGGGCAAATCCATGACTCAGCAACTGAACACCCAGGTTTTCGCCTACGCCAAGCAGCTGGCTGACAACGCGTTCAAGGCTCACGCTCTGGCCATCAAGGGCCTGGAGCAGGTTGCGGAACTGCAACTCGCGGCGCTGGAAAAGCAGACCCAGGCCACGGCCGATTTCATTGTCCAGGCTGCCGAAGTGCGCGATATCGACGCGCTGCGCGGTCTGTGGGAAAAGGGCACCTCGCTGAGCCGCGAACAGGCTGAGAACGCCGTTTCTGTGACCAAGGAAGTGGTTGCCGTGGCCCAGAAGACGGCCGAGTCCCTCAATGCGCTCCTGCAAGAGCAGCAGAAGGCGACCAGCGAAGCCGTAGCCGCTCCGGTTGCCGCCATCAAGAAGGCTGCTGCCGCCAAGTAATTACCCTCGCGCACATCGCGGCTCCCCCTGTGATGTGCTCTTAGGCCGGGCCCTGCGCCCGGCCTTTTTCTTGTCCGAAAATCCCCCCGTGAGACCCTGTGTCGCACGGTATTCGGCTTGATGGCCCAAAAGTCACGCTGATATACTTTTAAAGATTGGATCGTGACCCGTGGCGTGTTGAATGCCTGGTGCGAAAAACCGCGGGAACCTCACGTGCTCAACAGCTTAACCTCCGGCCGACGCCTTGCTTTGCGATTGCTGCTATGGCAGCTATTCGCGGCCATGGCCGTGGGCCTCGCCTTTTCGGTTCGTGGGTTCCGATGGGCGATAGCGGCGGTGGCTGGGGCGATGATCGTGGCGATCGGTACGGCGCTGCTTTCATCGAGGTTATTCAGTCAGGTGGGCAATGCCGGTATGGCACTGGTTCGCTTGATGACGGGCATGCTTCTGAAGTGGGTGGTGATCGTCGGGGGGCTGATCATCATCATGGTCAAATACAAATTGCCGCCGCTGGCCGCCATCACGGGGCTGGTGGCAGCTTATGCGGTTAATCTTCTGGCGTTCAGATTTAAAGGTTGAGAGATGGCAAGCGAGCCGGGCGGTTTTACCGAGTACATCAAGCACCACCTGACGTTCCTGAAGCCGCCGCACATGGATCCGAAGGCGTTCTGGGCGGTGCACATCGATTCCGTCACCGTATCGCTGGTGCTGGGCATCCTGTTCTGCTTCTGGTTCTGGTTGAAGGCCCGCAAGGCCACGTCCGGCGTGCCGAGCAAGGGGCAGGCTTTCGTCGAGCTCGTGCTGGAATTCGTCGACGGACAGGTCAAAGACGTGTTCCACGGTGATCGCCGCTTCCTCGGACCGTTGGCGCTGACCGTGTTCATCTGGGTGTTCCTGATGAACGCCATGGACTTGCTGCCGGTGGATCTGCTGCCTTGGATCACCGAGAAGTTCGGTCTGGGTCATTTCCGCGCGGTGCCCACGGCGGACCTCAACATGACCTTTGCGATGTCCATCACCGTGTTTGTGCTGACGATCTTCTACAGCTTCAAGGCCAAGGGTGCGGGCGGGTTCATGCATGAGCTCTTCACCGCGCCGTTCGGCAAGCACCCGCTGCTGTGGATCCCCAATTTCGTGTTGAACATCGTGGAGATGTGCTCCAAGCCGGTGAGCCTGGCGATGCGACTGTTCGGCAACATGTATGCCGGCGAGCTGGTGTTCATCCTGATCGCAGGCCTGTTCAGCGCCGGTGGCTGGATGCTTTATGGACTGGGCCTGATCGGTTACACCGTATGGGGCATCTTCCACATCCTGATCATCTCGATCCAGGCCTTCATTTTCATGGTGCTGACCGTCGTGTACATCTCGATGGCACACGATCACCACTGATTTACCCCTTAACTGTACGTAACGCTTTTCATTTCTTTAGGAGATTAACGTGGAACTCATTGCTCATCTTGCTCAAGTCCAGAGCCTGACCGCCATCGCCATCGGCCTGATCATCGGTCTGGGTGCGCTGGGTGCCTGTATCGGTATCGGCATCATGGGTTCGAAGTTCCTTGAAGCCGCTGCTCGCCAGCCGGAATTGGTGCCGCTGCTGCAGGGCCGTATGTTCCTGCTGGCCGGCCTGATCGACGCGGCGTTCCTGATCGGTGTGGCGCTGGCGATGTACTTCGCTGTCGGCAACCCGCTGATCACGGTCCTTCAGAGCGCGGCGAGCTCCGCTGCCGGTCACTAAGCCCGCCCGGCTTTGGTTCGACTCAATCCGGTGCGGGCGTCTTGAGACGCCCGCACCCTGTTTAATCCGCATGCACAGGTAATGCAGCGATGGAATTCAACGCGACCCTGATTGGCGAAATGATTTCGTTCGCGATCTTGATCTGGATCTGCGTCCAGTTCATTTGGCCTCACATCAACAAGGCCATCGAAGAGCGCCAACTCAAAATCGCCGACGGTCTCAATGCCGCCGAGCGTGCACACGCGGAATTGAAGGCAGCCGACAACAAAGCGGCCGCTGAAGTGAAGCAAGCGCGCCAGCAAGCGGCCGAGATCATCGACCGCGCGCAGCAGCAGGCCAACCAGATTCTGGACAAGGCCCGTGCCGACGCCGTAGCCGAGATCAACCGCCAGAAGGCGGCCGCGCAAGACGAAATCGCCTCGATGGCGCAGCGTGCTCGCGAAGAGCTGCGTGAGCGTGTCGGTGCACTCGCGGTGCAAGGCGCGTCGAAGATCGTGCAGCGTGAAATCGACCCGGCCGCGCACAAGGCGCTGCTCGACCAGCTCGCCACCGAGATCTGATCGATGGCCGCCCAGTCGATCACTCTTGCTCGTCCTTATGCCCGCGCCGCTTTCGAGCTGGCGCAGGCCGAAGGTGCGCTTGCCGTTTGGTCACACGCATTGGCTTTCGCCGCCGAAGTGGCGAAGGACTCGCGCGTGGCAGCGCTCAGCTCCGATCCGCGCGTATTGCCGGAACAGCTGGTTGCGCTGCACTTGCCCGAAGGCATGAAAGCCGACAGCGCATTCGGCAATTTCCTCGCCGAGTTGGCCGAACAGCATCGCATGTCGCTGCTGCCGGACGTCGGCGCGCTGTACGAAACCTATAAGCGCGAATCCGAGTCGCAGTTGTTGGTGAAAGTCACCAGCGCCATGGCTCTGGATGCTGCGCAGGCCGAGCAGCTCAAGGCATCGCTCAAGCGCCGCTTCAAGCGCGAGATCGAACTGGAAACCCAGGTCGATCCTTCGCTGCTGGGTGGCGTGGTGATCGATACCGGCAGCGAAGTGATCGACGGCTCCGCGCGCGGTCGCCTGCAACGCTTGGCCAGCGCGCTCACGAACTAACGCAGATTTCAAAAATCACCGGGTGCCGCTAGCGCGGCGCAAACCCAAGGATAACGACCATGTCCAGCACCACCTTGAATCCGTCCGAGATCAGCGAGCTGATCAAGAACCGTATCGAGCAATTCAAGCTCGGCGCGGAAGCCCGCAACGAAGGCACGATCATCAGCGTGTCCGACGGTATCGTGCGCATCCACGGCCTTGCCGATGTGATGCAGGGCGAAATGATCGAACTGCCGGGCAACGCGTTTGCGCTGGCGCTGAACCTGGAGCGCGACTCCGTCGGCGCCGTGGTGCTTGGCGAATACCAGCATCTGCGTGAAGGCGACACCGCCAAGACCACCGGCCGCATTCTCGAAGTGCCGGTTGGTCCGGAATTGCTGGGCCGCGTGGTCGACGCGCTGGGCAATCCGATCGACGGTAAAGGCCCGATCAGCGCCAAGCTCACCTCGCCGATCGAAAAGGTCGCGCCGGGCGTGGTGTGGCGTAAGTCGGTCGACCAGCCGGTGCAGACTGGTTACAAGTCGGTCGACTCCATGATTCCGATCGGTCGCGGTCAGCGCGAACTGATCATCGGCGACCGTCAGACCGGCAAGACCGCGCTGGCCATCGACGCGATCATCAACCAGAAAGATTCCGGCATTAAGTGCGTGTACGTGGCCATCGGCCAGAAGCGCTCGTCGATCGCCAACGTGGTGCGCAAGCTCGAAGAAAACGGTGCGCTGGCCAACACCATCGTGGTGGTGGCTTCCGCTTCCGAATCGGCCGCGCTGCAATACATCGCACCGTATTCCGGTTGCGCCATGGGCGAATACTTCCGCGACCGCGGCGAAGATGCCCTGATCATTTATGACGATCTGTCCAAGCAGGCCGTGGCGTACCGTCAGATCTCGCTGCTGCTGAAGCGCCCGCCGGGTCGCGAAGCGTATCCGGGCGACGTGTTCTATTTGCACTCGCGTCTGCTTGAGCGTGCGGCTCGCGTGTCCGAGGAATACGTGGAGAAGTTCACCAACGGCATCGTTAAGGGCAAGACCGGTTCGCTCACCGCGTTGCCGATCATCGAAACGCAGGCCGGCGACGTGTCCGCGTTCGTGCCGACCAACGTGATTTCGATTACCGACGGTCAGATCTTCCTTGAAACCGATCTGTTCAACGCCGGTATTCGTCCTGCCGTGAACGCCGGTATCTCGGTGTCGCGCGTGGGTGGCGCGGCGCAGACCAAGATCGTGAAGAAACTCTCCGGCGGCGTGAAGCTGGCGCTGGCGCAGTACCGCGAACTGGCTGCATTCGCGCAGTTCGCCTCGGATCTCGATCCGGCCACGCGCGCGCAGCTGGACCGCGGTCAGCGCGTTACCGAGCTGATGAAGCAGAAGCAGTACACGCCGCTTTCCATCGCTGAACTGGCGCTCTCCGTGTATGCCGCCGAAAAGGGTTACCTGGACGATCTGCCGGTGGCCAAGGTGTTGCCGTTCGAAAAAGGTTTGCACGCCTTCTTCCATCAGAACCACGGCGAACTGATGAAGAAGATCGTCGCCACCGGTGATTGGAACAACGACATCGAAGCAACGTTCAAGTCCGGTCTGGACGAATTCAAGAAGACCGGTAGCTGGTAAGCCGGGAACCGGCAGCGAGGGATGGGAGAGCAGCCTCTTCGATCCCACGTTCCGATCCCCGTACCTCGAGCGAGCAAAGCGAGCGATAAGACATGGCAGGCGGACGCGAAATCAAATCCAAGATCAAGAGCACGCAGAACATGCGTAAGGTGACGCGTGCGCTCGAAATGGTCTCGGCTTCCAAGATCCGCAAGGCGCAGGATCTGATGAAGGCCTCGCGCCCGTATGCGCGCACCATGCGCAAGATGATCGCGCATGTCGCACACGCCAGCACCGATTTCCAGCACCCGTTCCTGATCGAACGCGCCGACGTCGCACGCGTGTGTTACGTCGTGGTCACCACTGATCGCGGTTTGTGCGGCGGTCTGAACTCGAACCTGTTCCGCCGCCTGCTGCCCGCGATCCGCGAATGGCAGGACAAGAACGTGCAGGTCGATATCGTGGCCATCGGTCAAAAGGCCGTGCAGTTCTTCCGCCGTCTCAAAGGCGTCAATCTGATCGGCAGCGCCACGCATCTGGGCGAGCGCCCGAAGGTGGAGCAGCTGATCGGCGTGATCAAGGTGGTGCTGGATTCGTACACGGAAGGCAAGCTGGACCGCGTGTTCCTTGCTTACAACGACTTCGTCAACACCATGACGCAAAAGCCGACCATCGATGCGCTGCTGCCGCTGCCGGCGGTCGCGGCCGAGATGGAAGCGCAACATGTGTCGGGCGCGACGTTGGAGCAGTCCCACGATTGGGATTACATCTACGAACCCGATCCGGCCACCGTGCTTGAGCACGTGATGAGCCGTTATATCGAGTCGGTGGTGTATCAGGCGGCGCTGGAGAATCTCGCCAGCGAACATGCCGCGCGCATGGTCGCGATGAAGTCCGCGTCGGACAACGCCACCAAGGTGATCGGTGAGCTGACGCTGAGCTACAACAAAGCGCGTCAGGCGGCGATCACGCAAGAAATTTCCGAAATCGTCGGCGGCGCAGCGGCGGTCTAAGGGCCACACATCCACAGGCGACGCCACGGCGGCGCCGACACGTACACACAAAGATCCATCCGGAGCAGATCCATGAGCCAGGGCAA
>DATJMR010000312.1:0-11139 GCA_035508595.1 Dyella sp. | reverse complement strand
GACGTCGGCGCCAATCTGTGGCGCACCACCGACGACATTCAAGCCAATTACGACAGCATGATGTTCAACGCGAACGCGCAGCTTGGCTTGGAACGCTTCGCCGGCCCTGGCCATTGGAATGATGCGGACATGCTGGAAATCGGCAACAAGGGTCTAGACACGCAGGCGACGGAACGCACGCACATGAGTTTGTGGGCACTGCTGGCGGCGCCGCTGATCGCCGGCAACGACCTTTTCACCATGGACGCCACGACGCGAGACGTACTCACCAACCCCGAAGTGCTGGCCATCAATCAGGACGCGCTCGGCAAAGCTGGCCGCCGCGTCATGCAGGAAGGGCCGATCCAACTTTGGATGCGTCCGCTGGCCGACGGCACCATCGCGGTCGGTTTGCTCAACACGCTCAATCACGATTTGAGCGCGACGCTGGATTTCAAAGCCCTGGGCTTGCGCGGCGCGGTAGCCGCGCGCGATGTGTGGGCGCATCGCGATCTTGGGCAGATCGACGATCGGCATGTTTTCAACGTGCCGTCGCTTGGCGTGGTGATGCTGAAGTTGGGTAAGCCGTCCAAACCGTAATGCGTCGGTGCAGAATACGGTGCGTCGCCGGCGCTGCATCTTTACGTACTTACATGCTCACGTCGATCTCGATGGGATAATTCGCCGAGTCGGGCAACTTGGGCGGCGCGGGGAACGTCCAGGTCGAGAACTGGCCGGCGAGGCATTTGGCGACCGGCGTCGGTGCGCGCACTTCCACATTCAGCGCGTGCCCGTCGGGCGAAATATCGGCCACCAAAGTGAACGGCGATTTGTCCGCCGGCGCATTGCTGACAAGGCACCCTTTGAGCGTATCGGTCATCGGGTTGCCGGTCTTGGCCCAGAATTGTTTTTGATAGGCCGGGCCGGTGGCGCTACCTTCCATCATCTTGGCGCGCTGCACGCGGTCGGCAAACGTATCGGGTGCAGCGGGTGCGCTGGCGAGCAGCGCAAATGCGAAGGCAGTCAGCATCGATGGCTCCCCAATCCTTGCGAAAACGGCACAGTAGCAGCACGCGTGCGCGTGGAAAAGCGGACACGCCTAAACGTACGTTTTCTCAATCCGGGCGATGGGGCAGTTCCAGATATTCCTCGCTCTGCATCTCGATCAGGCGCGATTCCGTGCGGCCGAATTCCGCGCGCAGGCGTTCGCCGTCGTAAAGCTCGGTGATCGGTGCGGCGGCGGAGAGAATCAGCTTCACATGGCGGTCGTAGAATTCGTCCACCAATTGCACGAAACGCTTGGCGGGATCTTCGCTGTAGATGGTGAATTGCGGTACGTTGGAAAGAATGATTTCCGGCGCCGTTTTGGCGAGCGCGATGTAATCGGCCACGGCGCGCGGTCCGTCGCACAGCGCCGCGAAGTCGAACCACAGAATGTTGCTTGCGCGCTTGCGCACCGGGATCGGACGATCGTTGATGACGATCTGGCCACCATCGACAACGTCGCCTTGTGCCTGACTGGAGAAGATGCGCGACAAGTTGCGCTCGGCTTCAGGGCCGGGAGGCGTGTGATACACCGGTGCATGCGTGAGCGCGCGCAGGCGCCAATCGTGCGCGGAAATCATTTCCACCACATGGCAATGTTGCTTGATGGAGGCGATCGCCGGCAGAAAGCGTGCGCGCTGCAAGCCGTCTTTATAAAGATTATCCGGTTCGGTGTTCGAGGTGGTCACCAAGGTCACGCCGCGCGCGAACAACGCTTCCGTCAGATTGGCCAGAATCATCGCATCGCCGATATCGTTGACCAAAAACTCGTCCAGGCACAGCACGCGGCAATGCGCCGCAATGCGTGCGGCGACATCGACCAGCGGATCCTGCCGTTCGCCCAATTCGCGCAACTGCTCGTGCACCTCGCCCATGAAGCGGTGGAAGTGACGGCGGAGCGCGACGCCATGCGGCAGGCTCGCGGCGAACAGGTCCATCAGAAATGTCTTGCCGCGTCCGACGCTGCCCCACAGATAAAGGCCGGGAACGGCGCGACGTTCGTCGGTGCCAAGCAAGGATTTTAGACGGCCAAACAAACCATTGCCGTTTTCGCTTGAGGCGCACAGCGCCGCCTGCATGCGATCCAATTCCGGCAGCACGGCAAGCTGTGCGGGATCGGAACTCCAGCGGTGTGCGGCAACGCCTTCTTGATAACGCGAGCTAGGCGATATTTCAGCCATCGTCTGTAGACCTTGAAGCTATTTTTTCCTCTCCGCAACGCAGAGGGAGTGTGTGGAGCGTCAATCGCGAGCGGGTGGCAGATAGTCCAGCACCCAGTGCTTCACGACGCCGCGCAAATCCATCAGGCGCCGATGGAAGAAGTGTCCCGTCTCGGGCATGCGGATCAACTCGGGCGGATGTTCGAGGCTGTCGACCCAGTCGAATACCGACTGCGGTTCCACCACCTCGTCCTCCTCGCCCATCACGACCAGCCAGGGGCAGGTGGGCAGCGCCAGCGTTTCGTGCGACCAGCGGCCGACGGGCGGCGCGATGCTGATCAGCGCGTCGGCCTTCAGTTTCACGGCATTGCGCAAGGTGACATAACTGCCGAAGGAAAAGCCGGCCAGCCAAAGTGCGTCGTGTGGACGCACTTTGCGCACCCATGCCACCACCGCCGCGAGATCGTCGCTTTCGCCCCGGCCGTTGTCGTACTCGCCCGCCGATTCGCCGCCGCTGCGGAAGTTGAAGCGCACGGTGTCCAATCCGCTTTCGCGCAGGCTGCGCTCCAGCATGGTCACCACTTTGTTGCGCAGGGTGCCGCCGTCTTTCGTATTGGGATGGCAGATCACGGCGACGGCGCGGCGCGCGTCCGGGCGCTCGGCCACGTCGCTCATGGCTTCGAGCTGGCCGACGGGGCCTTGCAGGGTGAATTCGGTGAGTGCGTCCGGAAATTCGGACGGATCGGGGAGGGGGGCGGTGGAGGTCATGCGGCCAATGATAGCGGCCTGGCTCCATGCACGTTTTTGTGGCGTGCCCTTTAAGAAAAAACGCCGCCCCGGGGCGGCGTTTCTTGAGCGTGAGGTGACAGTGCGGGTTACTTTGCCTGATCCACGATCCAGGTGACCGCGGCTTTGACCTGCGCGTCGGTCAACGCCGGATTGCCGCCCTTGGCCGGCATGAAGTTGCCGTCCGGGCCGTGATAGCCGTCAGTGGCGTGCTTGATCAGCGTATCCAGACCTTCGGCAATGCGCGGCCCCCACATGGTTTTGTTGCCCAGCACAGGCGCACCCGCGACGCCGGCGGTGTGGCAGCTATGGCAAAGGTTGTCATAGATGGTCTTGCCGTCGGTGGTGCCGCCATAGGCGACCTGGGCGGCCGCGGCTTTGGCGGCGGCTTCCTGCGCGGCCAACATGGCGGCGCGACCGGTGTTGCCGGCATAGACCGCGCCATTGGGGGCCATGCTGGCGGAGAGTTGTTGCGCGGCGTTCGGGTCGGTTTCCTTCGGCTCGTGCTCGTAAATCGTCCATGCGGTGAAGATCAGGACCAGGGTCAGCACGCCGAGACCGGCGATAAGCAACGAGAACTGATGCAAGAAGCTCTGGTCGGATTTGCTCATGGAACCGCTCACGCAAGTACTCCAGTCATCGAATGATTAATCTGGAAAGCCGCCACGACCCCCGTGACGCACCTTGCCGCCCCCAGGCGACCATGCCGTGGTCGGTGGGAATATCCCGGCCGCCACGGGCAACAAGCCCCGGAGTATAGACGAAGCCTGCCGCAAGTTGAGGTACCGCGTCGCAGGGTCGCAAGCGGTGTGTCACGGCGTTCGCGTACGTCATCGTTAATATGGCAGGTAAGTGCCATCCTGCAGACATGCGGTCATGCTTCGCTGCTACGCTTGGCAGTTGGGGTGCGCCGATCCATTTCGCGCGCTTTACGGACCCTGCCATCGGTCATAAGGCACCTGTGTCAACTGGCATTGTCCAACGTCGTTAAGCAGCCCCTATGCTTGTTCCACAGATGTAGGGCGAGAAGGCATCGTTTGTGTCGGCGGAGTCGGGTGGCTCCGTTGTCTATTCCAGGAGTTTCACATGTCGCGTTTTTGGAAGATCGCGTTGATCGTGATCGCCGTGCTTGTGGTGGGTGGGGTCGCATTCCGCTTGCTGCACAAACCAGGAGAGACTGCCGGGGCGGGTCGTCACCGCGGTCAGCAGGCGGCTGCCCAAGACGGTGGTCAGGGTGGCGGCGCTAACGGTCAGGACAACACGCCGGTGCCGGTGACGGTCGAGCCCACCGTAAAGCAGGCCGTGCCGGTATATCTCACCGCCATCGGCACGGTGACGGCGCTCAATAACGTGACGATCAATCCGCAGGTCGGCGGCCAGCTCTGGGCCATCAACTTCAAAGAAGGCCAGGCCGTGCACAAGGGCGACGTGATCGCCCAGATCGATCCGCGCACCTATCAGGCCGCGTACGATCAGGCCGTGGCGAAACAGAAGCAGGACGAAGCGTCTCTGGCCACCGCCGACAGCACTTTGGATCGCAACCAGAAGTTGGTCGCCAGCGGTTATGTCGCGGCGTTGAACATCGATACCTATCGCAACAACGTCAATCAGCTCAAAGCGACAGTGATCGCGGACGAAGCCGCCGCACGCTCGGCCAAAGTGCAGCTCGATTTCACCAAGATCATTTCGCCGATCGACGGTGTGGCCGGCATTCGTCAGGTCGACCCAGGCAATGTGGTCACCACCACGACCACGATCGTGACGCTCACGCAGGTGCAGCCGATCTATGTGCTCTTTACGCTGCCTGAGCAGAACCTCGAGGCCGTGCGCGATTCGTTCCAGAACGGTGCGCAAAAACTCGAGGTGATTGCGCTGGATCGCGCCGACGCGCATCCGCTCGACACCACCGGCACGCTGCAAGTGGTCGACAACCTGATCGACACGACCACCGGCACCTTCAAGTTGCGCGCGATCTTCAGCAATCCCAAGAGCACGCTGTGGCCGGGTCAGTTCGTGAATGTACGTCTGCGCGTGCGCACCGTGACCGGCGGCCTGGTGATTCCGGCGCAGGCGGTGCAACGCGGTCCCGACGGCGATTTCGTCTACAAGCTGAAATCGGATCAGACCGTCGCCATGCAGGCGGTAACGGTGGCCGGCGAAGTGGGCGACAGCCATGTGATGGTCAGCAAGGGTCTGGACGAGGGCGATCAGGTGGTGACCGAAGGTCAGTTCCGTCTGAAGCCCGGCAGCAAGGTGCAAGCGCTGAAACCTGGCGAAGTGCCTGCGGCGCCGAGCCCGTCGGATGCGGACAAGAAAAAATGGAAGCAGGGTAGTGGTCGCCGCGGCGGCTCCGGTTCCTGATTTAGCGCAATGAAGTAGGCATGAGGCATGCGTAGCACGGGCACGACAATGCAACACCTTCACCCGCAACCGCGTTGTCGCGCTGTGTTGGTTAGGTTGTCGGCCCGCGCTTCCACCTCGGCTCCGCGCCCCCTCA
Organism: Dyella sp.; assembly: GCA_035508595.1. Classification (GTDB taxonomy): domain Bacteria; phylum Pseudomonadota; class Gammaproteobacteria; order Xanthomonadales; family Rhodanobacteraceae; genus Dyella_B. The sequence goes on along the minus strand of DATJMR010000312.1, from coordinate 5,673 downwards.
CATAGACGGTTCTCCGATGGGATTCTCCACGCTCTTTATCCGCCGCCCCATCGCCACCGCGCTGTTGATGGTGGCGGTGATGCTGCTTGGCGTACTTGGCTATCGCCAATTGCCGGTGTCCGCGCTGCCGGAAATCGAAGCGCCCAGCCTGGTGGTGACTACCACGTATCCCGGCGCCAGCGCTTCGACCATGGCCTCGTTGGTGACCACGCCGCTGGAACGCAATCTGGGCCAGATCTCCGGCCTGGACATGATGACGTCCGACTCCTCGGCGGGCCTGTCGACCATCGTGTTGCAGTTCAACATGGACCGCGACATCGATATCGCCGCGCAAGACGTGCAGGCGGCGATCAACCAGGCGCGCGGCACGCTGCCTAGCACGCTGCCGTATCCGCCGGTCTACAACCGCGTCAATCCGGCGGACGCGCCGATCATGACGCTGATGCTCACCTCCAACAGCCGCCAGCTGCGCGATGTGAACGATCTGGCCGATTCGATCCTCGCGCAGAAGTTGTCGCAGGTGCAGGGCGTGGGCCTGGTGTCGATCGCCGGCAACGTGCGTCCGGCCGTGCGTATTCAGGTGAATCCGGCGCAGCTGGCCAATCTGGGCCTCACGATGGAAGACGTGCGCAATGCGTTGACCGAGGCCAACGTGAATGCGCCCAAGGGCACGCTCAATGGCGTGTCGCAGTCGTACACCATTTCCACCAACGATCAGCTCACGACCGCGGCGGAATACAAGAACACCATCATTTCCTACAACAGCAGTACCGGTGCGCCGGTACGCCTGTCCGACGTGTCAAAGGTGGTCGACGGTGTCGAGAACGACCAGCTTGCCGCATGGGCCAACGGCAAGCCGGCGGTGCTGCTGGACATCCGGCGCCAGCCGGGCGCGAACATCGTGCAGACGGTGCAGTCCATCCGCGACATCTTGCCGCAGCTGCGCAGCGTGTTGCCGGCGGACGTGCATCTGGATGTGTTCGCCGACCGCACCATCACCATTCGCGCGTCGGTGGAAGACGTGCAGTTCACGCTGCTGCTGACCATCGCATTGGTGGTGGCGGTGATCTTCGTGTTCCTGCGTCGTCTGTGGGCTACGGTCATTCCGTCGGTGGCGGTGCCGTTGTCGCTGCTGGGCACGTTCGGCGTGATGTCTTTCGCCGGCATGTCGCTGGACAACCTGTCGTTGATGGCCTTGACCGTCGCAACCGGTTTCGTGGTGGACGATGCGATCGTGATGATCGAAAACATCGTGCGCTACATCGAGCAAGGCAAAGACGGCAAAGAAGCGGCTGAAATCGGCGCCAAGGAAATCGGCTTCACCGTGCTGTCGTTGACGGTATCGCTGATCGCGGTGTTCCTGCCGCTGCTGTTGATGCCCGGCGTCACCGGTCGCTTGTTCCACGAATTCGCATGGGTGCTCGCCACAGCCGTGGTGATCTCGATGCTGGTCTCGTTGACGCTCACGCCGATGATGTGCGCGTATCTGCTGCGCCCCGACGCACTGCCCGAAGGCGACGACGCGCACGAACGCCACGCCGCCGCCGGCAAGCGCACGGTGTGGGCGCGCACCGTCGGTTTGTACGAAGGCACGCTGGATTGGGTGCTGGACCATCAGCGCACGATGATCGCGGTAGCCTTTATCGCCGTCGTCGTCACGGTGTTCCTGTACATCGTCATTCCCAAAGGGCTGCTGCCCGAGCAGGACACCGGTTTGATCACCGGCGTGGTGCAGGCGGATCAAAACGTCGCGTTCCCGCAGATGGAACAGCGTACGAAGGCGGTGGCCGACGCGCTGCAGAAAGATCCCAACGTCGCGGGTATTGCCGCCTTTATCGGTGCCGGCTCCATCAACCCCACGCTCAACCAAGGCCAGCTCAGCATCGTGCTGAAGGACCGCAACAAGCGCGGTAGCCTGGACGACGTGGTGCAGAGCTTGCAGAACGCCGCCGCCAATATTCCGGGCGTGGCGCTGTACCTGAAACCCGTGCAGGACGTGACGCTGGATACGCGCGTGGCGGCCACCGAATATCAGTATTCGATGTCCGACGTGAATGCGCAGGAGCTCTCGCAGTACGCCTTGCAGATGACGCAGGCGTTGCGCCAGCGGCCGGAGCTGGCGGATGTGGACAACAATCTGGCCGATCAAGGCACCGCGCTCAAGCTCACCATCGATCGCGACAAAGCCAGCACGCTTGGCGTGCCGGTACAGACCATCGACGACACGCTGTACGACTCGTTCGGCCAGCGGCAGATCTCCACCATTTTCACGCAGCTCAATCAATATCGCGTGGTGCTTGAAGTGGAGCCGCAATTCCGCACCAGCACGTCGCTGCTCAATCAGCTCACCGTCAAGAGCAACGGCAGCGGCGCGCTGACGGGCAGCAACGCCACCACGTTCGGGCAGGCTACGTCGAGCAATTCCTCCACCACCACCGGCATCGCCACCGCCAACACCGGCATCATCATCGGTGCGGGCGGCGCCATTCCGCTGGCATCGCTGGTGAATGCCGAGGTCACGACTTCGCCGCTGGTGATCAGTCATCAACAGCAGCTGCCGGCGGTAACGGTGTCGTTCAATCTGGCGCCGGGCTATTCGCTGTCCGAAGCCGTGGATGCCATCAACACGGTCGAAAAGCAGCTCAATCTGCCGCCGCAAGTGCGCGGTCAGTTCATCGGCAAGGCGGCGGAGTTCTCCTCGTCGCTGAGCAACGAAGCATTGTTGCTGCTCGCCTCGATCATCGTGATCTACATCGTGCTGGGCGTGCTGTACGAAAGCTACATCCACCCCATCACCATCATCTCGACGTTGCCGCCGGCGGGTGTGGGCGCATTGTTGGCGCTGATCCTTTGCAACATGAGCCTCTCCGTGGATGGCATCGTGGGTATCGTGTTGCTGATCGGTATCGTGAAAAAGAACGCGATCATGATGATCGACTTCGCGATCGAAGCGCAGCGCACCGGCATGAAGCCGCGCGAAGCGATTCGCCGCGCATGCTTGCTGCGTTTCCGTCCGATCATGATGACCACCGCGGCCGCGATGCTCGGCGCGCTGCCGTTGGCCCTTGGCAGCGGTATCGGTTCGGAATTGCGCCGTCCGCTGGGTGTGTCGATCGTGGGCGGTTTGCTGCTTTCGCAGCTGGTGACGCTGTATACGACGCCGGTGATTTACCTCTACATGGAGCGGTTCTCCGACTGGCTGCAAGCGCGACGAGAACGTCGAGCCTTGCGTCATGCGGCGCGCGGCGCGACATGAAATGATGGGTTTGTCGCGGTTGCACCCTCTTCTCTACGCAGAGAAAGCCTGCCCCGGACCGGATCCGGGGCAAGCCTTTTCGGAGGGTAGGGGATCGAAAGGCTTCAACCATTCCGTTCCTCGTACGTTGTTTCGAGCATGAATATTTCCTCGCCTTTCATCCGACGTCCCATCGGCACCTCCCTGTTGGCGATGGGTGCATTCGTGATCGGCGTGATCTGCTACTTGCTGCTAGGTGTCGCGGCGTTGCCGGACATGCAGTTTCCGGTGATTTTCGTAAGCGCCAGCCAGGCCGGCGCCAGTGCCGACACCATGGCTTCCACCGTGGCGGCGCCATTGGAACGCCATCTCGGACAGGTACCCGGCATCGACACCATGCGTTCTTCCAGTTCGCTGGGCAGCACGCAGATTTTCTTGATGTTCGATACCGGCCGAAACATCGACGATGCGGCGCGCGACGTGCAAGCGGCGATCAACGCGGCGCAGGCGGATCTGCCCTCGGGTCTGAACAGTCCGCCCAGTTACGAGAAGGCCAACCCGAACGACGATCCGATCATCGCGTTTGCGCTGACCTCCGAAACGCAATCGGCGCGCGATCTCTACGACGTGGCCGACTCTCTGCTGGCGCAGCGCCTACGCCAACTTAAAGGCGTGTCGGAGGTGGACATTATCGGCGCCGCGACGCCGGCGGTACGCATCGATGTCAATCTGCGCGCGCTCAACGCGATGGGCATTTCTCCCGACCAATTGCGCAACGCATTGACCGCGGCGAATGTGTTCGAACCGCAGGGTTTTCTGTCCGACGGCAAAACCACCATGGCCGTGCAGGCAAACGATGCCTTGCACACGGCTGCCGATTTCGCCGGCCTGGTGATCTCCACCAACGGCAAAGGCGTGCCGGTTCGATTGAAGGACATCGCCAACGTCTACGACGGACAACAGGATGCGTATCAGGCTGCCTGGTTCCAGGGCAAGCCGGCGATCCTGATGTACGTCTACAAGCAATCGAACGCCAACATCATCGGCACCACCGATCGGGTGAAGGCCGAGGTGCCGTTGCTGCAAGCCTATCTGCAGCCGGGAACCAAGCTCATACCGTATTTCGACGGCACGCCCACCATCCGCGCTTCCTTGCACGAAGTGCAGGCCACGCTATTGATCAGTCTGGCGATGGTGGTGTTGGTGATGGCGCTGTTCCTGCGTCGCTTGGCCCCCACCTTGATTGCCGGGGCGGCGGTGCCGCTGTCGCTGGCCGGGGCGGCGGTGATCATGTACGCGCTCGGGTTCACGCTGAACAACCTCACGTTGCTCGCGTTGGTGGTCGCGATCGGCTTCGTGGTGGACGATGCGATCGTGGTGATCGAAAACATCATCCGCCACATCGATCAAGGCATGACACGCATGGAAGCGGCGCTGACAGGCGCGCGCGAGATCGGCTTCACGATTGTTTCGATCACCGCGTCGCTGGTGGCCGTGTTTATTCCGCTGCTGTTTATGGGCGGCATCACCGGCATGTTTTTCAAGGAATTTACCTTGACGCTGGTGGCGGCCATTGTTGTATCCGCGTTGGTGTCGCTGACGCTCACGCCTTCGCTATGCGGACTTTTCCTCAACGGCCATGACGACGGCAAAAAGCCGTCCAAACTGGGGCGTGCGCTTGAGCGCATGCACGAAAGCATGCAGAAAACGTATGCGGCACTGTTGGATTTTTCGCTGCATCACGCGCTGCTGTTCTCGCTCACTCCGCTGGTGCTGATCGGCCTTACGATGCTGATCGCGATGTCCGGCCAGATCAAAACCAGTCTGTTTCCCGCGCAGGACACCGGTTTGATACGTGGTCGCGCGACATCCGGAGCAACCGTTTCCTTTCAGGATTCGGTCAACCGTCAACAACGTTTGATCGACATGTTGTTGCGCGATCACGACGTCGCCGTAGTGGGCTCGCGGCTGGGCAGCACCCGTCAGGGCGCCGCGGGTACGTTCGACATTCAGCTCAAGACCCACGCCGAAGGCCGCAAGGACGACACCTTTACCGCCTTGACGCGGCTGAGCAAGAAGGCGGCGAGGTATCCCGATCTGAATGTGCGACTGCGTGCGATTCAAGATCTGCCCAGCTTTGGCGGCGGCGGCACCGGCCAAGGTGCGCAATACGAGATTTCCCTGCAGAGCGACGACAACACCAAGTTGCAGCAATGGCTGCCCAAGCTGGTCGACGAATTGAGGAAAAATCCAAAATTGCGCGATGTCGGCAGCGATCTGGACGACGCCGGTTTGCAGCAGAACGTTGTGATCGATCGCGACAGGGCCGCGGCGCTCGGCGTCAACATCGGCACGATCGATTCAGTGATCTACGATTCGTTCGGCCAGCGCCAGGTAAGCACGATCTATTCGGACCTCAATCAGTACAAGGTCGTCGT
>DATJMR010000311.1:0-11517 GCA_035508595.1 Dyella sp. | reverse complement strand
CCAGCAGCTTGAGCTTATCGGGCTTGTTTTCCCATTCTTTGGCATCGGGCAGCGCGTCTTTACGCACTGTGATCACCGGCCACGCCTTGGCCAGTTCTTTGTTCAGGGCGGTGAAGCCTTCCTGACCGGCGGGAACGTCGTCTTCCGGATAAATGGCGTTGATCGGGCATTCCGGCTCGCACAAGGTGCAGTCGATGCACTCGTCCGGATCGATCGCCAAAAAGTTGGGGCCTTCGTGAAAGGCGTCGACGGGACAAACCTCGACGCAATCGGTGAATTTGCATTTAATGCAATTGTCGGTGACGACGAAGGTCATGCTGCCGTATGCCTGCTAAAGGATCGGAAAGCCGATCATACTGGGATAGTGGCGCTCCCAACGAGGTTCGAACTCGTGTTCCCGCCTTGAGAGGGCGGTGTCCTAGGCCACTAGACGATGGGAGCGTATTGTTGCGAGGCGCGGTAGTATAGCTGAATTGATGCGTCCGGCAACGCCTGCGGACGACAGCTCGCACGAGCTGAAACGCTTGCAGAACAATGCTTTTGGCCGCTTTTTTCCATCCGGAGCGTGCCAGGCGTACTCAGCCCCGCGACCCGGAAGTTGGATACCCGCAAGGATTTCGATCGCTTGAATTCCACAGCCAGGAACGACGCCAAACTTGCTCTGCGCATCATTCCGCGCGAGCAGCACACGATCTCTCGCAAGAACATCAGCAAGGCTGCCTTGCGCGTGCTGTATCGCTTGAATGAAGCCGGTTACGACGCGTACCTGGTTGGTGGCGCGGTGCGCGACCTGCTGCTGGGCGGCCACCCCAAGGATTTCGACGTGGCCACCAACGCCACGCCCGATGAAGTCAAAAAGCTGTTCCGCAACTGCCGCTTGATCGGCCGCCGCTTCCGTTTGGCGCACGTGGTGTACGGCGCGGAGATCATCGAGGTTGCAACGTTCCGTGGCGCCAGCGAAGACGAAGGCGATCGCCACATCGTCGACGGCCGCATCGTGCGCGACAACGTATGGGGCACCATCGAGGAAGATGCGCTGCGCCGCGATTTTCGCGTCAACGCGATGTACTACGACATCAGCGATTTTTCGGTGCGCGACTACGTCGGCGGCATCAAGGATTTGCAAGAACGCGCGTTGCACCTGATCGGCGACCCCACCACGCGCTATCGCGAAGACCCGGTGCGCATGTTGCGTGCGGTGCGTCTGGCGGCCAAGCTCGATTTTCGCATCGACTCGTCCGCCTCGGCGCCGTTCGCCGAACTGGGTCCTCTGTTGAGCGGCGTTGCGCCGGCGCGGCTGTTTGACGAATCGCTGAAGATGTTTTTGTCAGGGCATGGCTTGAAAAGCTTCCGGACCCTCGAACGTTCCGGGTTGCTCAAATACATGTTCCCGGCGACTGCGCGCGCGCTCAAACGAGGCGATGAGGCGTTGCGTTCGTTGATCGAGCGGGGGCTGGGAAATACGGACGATCGTGTCGCCGAGGGTAAATCGGTCACCCCGGCGTTTTTGTTTGCGGTGCTGCTGTGGGGCGAGGTGCGCGATCTCGCGCATACGTGGACCACGCACGGCAAAGATACCAACGAGGCATGGTCGCGCGCCGCGGTGCACGTAGTGGCCGAGCAATGTCAGCGTGTTGCCATCCCGCGCCGTTTCACGATCACGATGGAAGAGATCTGGTCGCTGCAGCCGCGCTTCGAGCAGGTTCAGCGCAAAAAAGTATTCCGGTTGCTCGGCCATCCGCGGTTCCGCGCTGCGTTCGATTTTCTGCTGCTGCGGGAAGCGGAATCGCCCGCCATCGGCGAGCTGGGGCGGTGGTGGGCGCATGCGCAACAGTTGCCGCATGAAACGCTGGCCTCGGCGCTGCCCTTGCAGCAAATGGGCAATGCCGGCGATCTGGAACCGGTGCGCAGCGGCGCGACCCGCAAGCGCAAGCGTCGGCGCAAATCCTCCGCCGGGAAATCCGGGGCAGCTTGATGCGCGCTTACGTTGCGCTGGGCAGTAACCTTGGCGATTCACGACAACACCTGCTGGATGCCATGACGGCACTGGCTGTGTTGCCGGGTACCCAAATCATCGCGCGCTCGCAGCTCTATCGCACGCCGCCGTGGGGCGTCCTTGATCAACCCGACTTTCTCAATGCGGTAGCGATATTGGAAACGGCGTTGGAACCGCATGCCTTGCTCGATGCGTTGCTGGAGATCGAGCGTGCCGCTGGTCGATTGCGTCAAGGCCAGCGCTGGGGGCCGCGCACGCTCGATCTCGACTTGCTGCACGTCGCGGGCGAAACGATCCGTAGCGAGCGTTTGACGCTGCCCCATCCGCATATCGCCGAGCGCGCCTTCGTGCTGTTGCCGCTGAGCGACGTGGCACCCGATCTGGAGATTCCGGGGCAAGGCAAGGTCGCCGACCTTCTACGAACCGTTGATACGCAAGGCTGTACATCCTTAACTTGAGCGCCACCCGTTCTGCGCCGGATAATTGTTCGTCGCAACACGAGGATGCTCTGATCCATTTTTCGTAGGTGGCATGATGTCCAGAAGGCTTGCATGGTGTGTTGCGTGGCGCAGCCGGCGAGCCTTCTGGACATCACCCCATTAATTCAACCAATGCGCGGGGTCGGACAGAACCGATGACACCTGCGCAGAATGGATCAGAGCATCCTAGAGGACTGGCCGTGTACGTGGAAAACACCAACGCTCCCGCCCGCAAGCCGGTCACCGTGCCCGGTTTGCAGGCGATGAAGGCGGAAGGGCGCAAAATCGTGATGCTTACCGCTTACGACGCGAGTTTTGCCGCGCAGGCGGAGCAAGCGGGGGTCGATATCGCGCTGGTCGGCGATTCGTTGGGTATGGTCGTACAGGGTCGGCGCAGCACGTTGCCCGTCACACTCGATCACATGGTGTACCACACCAGCATCGTGGCGCGCGGTCTGTCGACGACGCTGCTGGCCGCGGATATGCCGTTCATGGCCGACCGCGACGTTTCATACGCATTAGAGGCCGGCGCGCGGCTGGTTGGCGAAGCGGGCGCGGCGATGGTGAAGCTGGAAGGCGCCACGCCGCATATCCTGGAATCGATTCATGCACTCACCGAGCGCGTGATACCGGTGTGCGCGCATCTGGGCCTTACGCCGCAATCAGTGCACAAGTTCGGCGGTTACAAAGTGCAAGGCCGTGCGCAGGATGCGGCCGAGCGCGTATTGAGCGAAGCATTAGCCGTACAACAAGCTGGCGCGAGCATCCTGGTGTTGGAAGGCGTGCCGACGCAGTTAGGCGAACGGGTTACCAAAGCCCTCGACATTCCTGTCATTGGCATCGGCGCAGGGCCGCATTGCGACGGGCAGGTGCTGGTGGTTTACGACATGCTGGGCATCACGCCCGGCAAGCGTCCCAAGTTCAGCAAAGATTTTCTTGCAGGCTGCGGTTCGGTGAGCGAGGCGATCGCCGCCTACGTGGCCGATGTACGCAGCGGCGCATTTCCTGCGGCCGAACACAGTTACAACTAGCGCGGATTTTTCTTTTCATGCAGACGATTCAAGATGCAGCAGGTTTGCGCGCCACGATTCGCGGTTGGCGCGCGCAAGGTCAGATGATCGGCCTTGTGCCGACCATGGGCAATCTGCATGAAGGACATCATTCGCTGGTGAAGCTCGCGCGCGCGCGCGCGGATCGCGTCGTAGCGACCGTTTTCGTCAATCCCACGCAATTTGGACCCAACGAAGATTTCGAGCGCTATCCGCGCACGCTTGCCCAAGATCAGGCAGGTTTGGCCGAATCGGGTTGCGATGTGCTGTTCGCGCCCGATGTGGCGACGATCTATCCCTATGGCGCCGCGCAAAGCGTGAATTTGCACGTGCCCGAGCTCACCGAAACCCTGGAAGGGGCGCATCGCCCCGGCCATTTCGACGGCGTGGCCACCGTGGTTTGCAAGCTGTTCAACCTGGTGCAGCCGGATATCGCGATATTCGGACAGAAAGATTTCCAGCAGCTCAAGGTTATCGAGCGCATGGTGCGCGACCTGTCTCTGCCCGTGAAGGTGATGAGCGGCCCCACCCTGCGCGCCGACGACGGGCTGGCGCTCAGTTCGCGGAACCAATACCTCTCCGGCAGCGAGCGCGCCGAGGCGGCGCAGATCTACCAGACCCTGCAACAGATGCGCGACCTGATCGCCAAGGGGCATGCCCGCAAGGTGGTGGAGCAGGCGGCGGCGTCCAAGCTGGAACGTGCCGGCTTCGTGCCGGATTATGCTGCCATCCGGCGCGCCGAAGACCTGGCCGAGCCCGCCGATGGCGAGCACGAGGGGCTGGTGGCCCTGATCGCAGCCAGGCTGGGTACCACCCGCTTGATCGACAACCTGCTGTTCGATTGAGGCCGGCGTGCCGGGGCATTGAACAGACCCGCCGCACCCCCATGTTGCGGCCAGGCGCTGTTGCAGTGCAGCGGTGGCGCCTCGATAATATTCAACTACGCAGGCAGTTCCTGCTGGAATGAAGTCATGCAACTGAACATGCTGAAGGCGAAGATCCACCGTGCCACCGTGACCCACGCGGAGTTGCACTATGAGGGTTCGATCGCCATCGACGGCCTGCTGCTCGACGCATCGGGTATTCGCGAATACGAACAGATCCATGCCTGGAACATCAACAACGGCAAGCGTTTTGTCACGTATGCGCTGCGCGCCGAAGAAGGGTCCGGCATCATTTCGGTGAATGGCAGCGCCGCGCATCGCGCCCAGCCGGGCGATCTGGTCATCATCGCCGCATTTGTGCATCTCAACGAAGCGGAGCTGGAGAAATTCCAGCCGATGCTTGTCTACGTCGACAAAGACAATCGCATCAGCCACACCAACCGCTCCATTCCCAAGCAGATGGCTGCCGCCTAACGCGATGTCAGGCGGCCGAAGCGGCCGCCTGTTGTCGGGCCAGCGCCCACGCAACGTGTTCGCGCACCACGGCCGAAGGATGCTCGCTGCGCGCTTGCAGCGCGTTGCAAATGAGGGTCGAAGGCGGCGCGTTGCCAAGCGCGACGGCGATATTGCGCAACCAGCTTTCATAGCCGGCGCGGCGGATCGCCATGCCCTCCGTGCGCTGCAGAAATTCTTCTTCGCTCCAACCGAACAGATCCACCAGTTTTGCGCCGTCCAGCTGATGCCTTGGCGCGAAATCCGGTTCGGTCGCATCCTGCGCGAATTTGTTCCACGGGCAGATCAATTGGCAATCGTCGCATCCGAAAATGCGGTTGCCCATCGGTGCGCGCAGTTCTTCGGGAATCGAACCTTTCATCTCGATCGTGAGATAGGAAATGCAGCGACGCGCATCCAGGCGGTAAGGCGCGACGATCGCCTGCGTGGGACAGATATCGATGCATTTCCTGCATGTGCCGCAATGCGCGGAGGCTGGCGCGTCAATCGGCAGCGGCAGGTTGGTGTAGAGCTCGCCAAGAAAGAAGTATGACCCCGCCTGACGATGGATCAGCACCGTATGCTTGCCGATCCAGCCGAGCCCCGCGTTGCGGGCCAGCGCTTTTTCCAGCACGGGTGCGGAATCGACATAGGCGCGATAACCGAAATCGCCGATAGCGTCGCGAATGCGCTCCGCCAGTTTTTGCAGTCGATGGCGCATTAGCTTGTGGTAGTCGCGGCCCAGCGCGTAACGCGACACATAGCCGGCTTCGGCGTCGTGAATGACGTCCCACGCATGCTGCGTTCCCGGCGGCATGTAATCCATGCGCAGCGAGATCACGCGTTGCGTGCCGGGCTCAAGTTCATCCGGCCGGCTGCGCTTGCTCCCGTGGCGCGCCATGTAGTCCATGTCGCCGTGGTAGCCGTCTTCCAGCCACCGATTGAGGTGTTCTTCGTCTTGGCTCAACGTCACGCCGCTGATGCCGGCATCGGCAAAACCAAGCTCTCGGGCCCAACGCTTGATGTCGCGGGCGAGCGAGGCGTAATCCGGGGCGGCGTGCGTGGACATGTGCGTATTGTAGTCGCATCCCTATAATCAACCGATGCACGCAGCCACGCATCATCGCGATCTCTACACAGTCGACCAGGTCCGTGCGCTCGACCGGCGCGCCATCGACGATTTGGGCATCAGCGGTTTCGAGCTGATGAGCCGGGCAGCCACGGCGGCTTTTGCTTGCTTATGTCGTCGTTGGCCGCAAGCGCGACGCATCGTGGTGTTCTGCGGTCCGGGCAACAACGGTGGCGATGGATATCTGATCGCCAGCCTGGCGCACGGTTCCGGCTTCGCTGTTGACGTCGTAGAGCTGAGCGATGCGCCAGGCGCGGATGCTGCCCTTGCGCGCGATACGTGGCAACGCGGCGGCGGCACGACGCATCATTGGCACACAGATGTGTCCTTGCCGTACGCCGACGTCTATGTCGATGCGCTCTATGGCACCGGCTTGAATCGTGCGCCCGACGTGGTCTCGAGTGCGTTGATCGAACGCATCAACGCATCGGGCCTACCCGTGCTGGCGGTGGATGTTCCATCGGGATTGAATGCCGATACCGGCCATTGCCCAGGTGCGGCGATACAAGCTCGCGTGACGATCAGTTTCATTGCTCCCAAGCGCGGCATGTACACCGGGCAAGCCCCTTCGAAAACCGGGGAGTTGCTTGTCGATGCGCTCGGTCTGCCTGACATTCTGTGGCAAGGCATGCCCACAGATGCATCGTTGCTCGATGCCATGCACCTGTCGCCGCGCGCGCGCGATGCGCACAAAGGCGACAGCGGGCACGTGTTGGCGATTGGCGGCGACTCCGGTACGGCTGGTGCGATTCGCTTGTGCGGCGAAGCGGCGTTGCGCAGCGGTGCCGGGCTCGTGAGTATCGCGACGCGCATTGAACATCTCACCGCGCTCAACAGCGCTCGCCCGGAGCTTATGGCGCATGGCACGCATGGTCCGCAGGAGCTTCAAGCACTGCTTGAACGCGCCACCGTACTGGCCGTAGGCCCGGGATTGGGACAAGGCGCATGGGGGCACGCGCTTTGGCTGACGGCACTCGATAGCGGTAAACCGCTGGTGCTGGACGCCGACGGACTCAATTTGCTAGCGCGCGAATATCGACGCTTTTCGACGCCCGTGGTGTTGACGCCGCATCCCGGCGAGGCGGCTCGGTTGCTCGACAAGACGACGGCCGATGTGCAAGCCAATCGGTTCGATGCGGTACGAGAGATGGCGCGACGTTACGGTGCCGTCGTGGTGTTGAAAGGGGCGGGAAGTCTCATTGCGAATCAGGATGGACGTTTAGACGTCTGTACATGGGGTAACCCTGGCATGGGTAGCGGCGGCATGGGGGATTTGTTGACCGGCGTCATCGCTGCACTGATGGCTCAAGGTTGCGGCGCGTGGGATGCAGCGCGCATGGGCGTCGGCTTGCATGCGCGTGCCGGGGACGCGGCCGCGCGCAAAGGAGAGCGCGGTTTGCTGGCCAGCGATCTGCTGGAACCCATTCGCGCGCTCGCCAATGGGATCGAGCATGACTGAGCAACATTGGGAGCTTGCCGACGAAGAGGCGACGCACGCTTTGGGTGCGCAGTTCGCGCATGCCTTGCACGGCGGTCTGGTCATTTACCTGCGCGGAGAACTTGGCGCAGGTAAAACGAGTTTTGCCCGCGCGCTGCTCAGTGCGCTGGGCGTGGGCGAGCGCATCAAAAGCCCGACCTACAGCCTGGTCGAGGGGTACCAGGCCAAAGACGGTCGGCCAGCCTGGCATCTGGACCTCTATCGCATCGCTGACCCTGGCGAACTTGAGTGGTTGGGACTGGATGCGCTGTCCGATCCTGAGGCGGTCGTTCTGGTGGAATGGCCTGAGCGTGGAAAAGGCGCCTTGCCGATGCCGGATGTGGAGGCGCATCTGAGCTACAGCGGCGATGGAAGGCACGCCCGACTGCAAGCCAAGACCTCGCGCGGCGAGCGCGCTTTGGAAAATCTCGATTGAGATGTCGCTTTCTCTAAGTGCCGGTGCCGCCAAGGAAATCTGAACGACAAGGCTATCCCCAAGCCTTGTCGCAAAATGCGTGGCTTATGGCCGATAGCTTGAGCCGATCTGACAAAAGCGACGCAGGTTCTGGAAATTTAAAGAAAAACCTCTTGCATTCAGAAAGGTGCTGCGTTTCAATGCGGCACCATGAGGGGCTATCTCACACGCATTTGTTACCTGGTTGGCACTGCGATTCTCGTCGCGGCGCCCAGTGCTGGCCTGCAAGCCGCGGACGTGAAAGGCGCACGCATCTGGGCAGGCCATGACTACACCCGCGTAGTGTTCGATCTCTCAGGTCCAACCCCATACAAGCTTAGCCAGCAAGGCGACCAGGTCGTTTTGGAGCTGGCCGACAGCAGCGTCACCGGGCGGTTGGCGTCATCGGCGCAGGGTCTTCTGAAAGGCCTGAGCAGCGGGGTGCACGGCGATTCCGTGCGCCTCATCGCCTCGGTGGTGCCCAACAGCCAACCAAAGACCTTCGTCCTGGGGCCGTCCGGCCAGGCGGGTTATCGCCTGGTGCTGGATCTTTATCCGGGTAGCGGCAAAGCAAGCGATAAAGCCGCTGCTTCCGCCAATCCGGTTGTCGACGATGCCGACAAAACCGCCGCGGCCGACGGCGACAAGGGCGATGGGGCGCCCGCGCCGGTGGTTGTCAACGCAAACAGCAAGCTGACCTCCCGCAAGGGCGTCACCACCCGCCAGGCGGCTGTATTGTTGAACAGCCAGCGCACGGTGATCGTGGCGGTGGACGCCGGCCACGGCGGCAAGGATCAGGGCGCACACGGTCCCGACGGCGCGCTGGAGAAGAATGTAACGCTGGCTGTGGCGCGCAACCTGGCCGCGCAGATCAATCGCCAGCCCGGTATGAAGGCCGTCCTTACGCGCGATGGCGACTATTTCATTCCGTTGAAGCAACGCTACGAGATCGCTCGGCAAAATCAGGCCGATCTGTTTGTGTCGATTCACGCCGACTCCTACACCAGCAGCGACGCCCGCGGTTCTTCCGTATGGGTGCTTTCGCCGCGCGGCAAAAGTTCGGTGGCGGCGCAGATGCTGGCGGATCGTGAAAATAGTTCGGATCTGATCGGCGGCGTTTCGCTGGCATCGGAGAACGACAGCCTGGCCTCCGTGCTGCTGGACATGCAGCAGGGCTGGGCAGTGCAAGCCAGCGACACGGTTGCGCAGAATGTGTTGAATGCTCTGTCCGCATTGGGGCCCACTCACCGCGGTTATGTCGAGCACGCCAATTTCGTGGTGCTGCGTTCGCCGGATGTGCCGTCGATCCTGGTGGAAACCGCCTTCATCAGCAATCCGACGGAAGAGCACAAGCTGCGCGATCCGGCACACCAGGAAGAGCTTGCTACCGCGATCATGGCCGGCGTGAAGGGTTACTTCACAAATAATCCGCCGCCAGGTACCTGGTTCGCCATGGAGGCCGCGCGTCGCAAGGGTCTGCTGGTCGCCGACAACGATACGTCCGGTAAAATGTCCGACACGGTCGCAAGCGCGGCCGAGCCTGCCGATGCCGACGTGCGCGATATGCACCGCGTCGAAACCGGCGAAACCTTGCGCAGCATTGCCAAGCAATATGGCGTGAGCGTGGATTCGCTCAAGAGCGTCAACGGCATCAACAGCAACAGCGTGCGCACCGGAACGATGCTGGTTATCCCCAGCGGCTGACGAATTCGGATAGTTAGGGGCGTGGCGCGCTGTTAAGCTTGCGCCCTATGTCCAGGATTCGCCCACTTCCCCCAGAGCTCATCAACCAGATCGCCGCCGGCGAGGTGATCGAACGGCCGTCTTCGGTCGTGAAGGAGCTGGTCGAAAATAGCCTCGACGCGGGCGCCACGCGTATCGAAGTCGATGTAGAACTCGGCGGCGCGCGGCTGATTCGGGTGCGCGACGATGGCGACGGTATTGCCCCGGACGATTTGTCCCTGGCAGTGGCCTCGCACGCCACCAGTAAAATCGGCAGCTTCGACGACCTGGAGCACGTAGCAAGCATGGGTTTCCGCGGTGAGGCGCTGGCGTCGATGGCATCGGTCGCGCGCTTCGCCATTACCTCGCGCTTGCGCGGTACGGACAGCGCATTTCGCATCGAGGTCGACAGCGGCCGCATGCAGGAGGCGCGACCCGCGCAGCATCCGCAAGGCACCAGCGTGGAGGTGCGCGATCTGTTCTACAACGTGCCAGCACGGCGCAAATTTCTCCGCGCCGAGCGCACCGAGTTTGCGCACATCGACGACTTGCTCAAATCGCTCGCGCTTGCACGCGGCGGTGTTGAATTTCGTTTAAGCCACAATGGCAAATCGGTACGCGTGTGGAAGGCGGCGCGCGACGAAAATGCCATGCTGACGCGCGTGGCGGAAGTGCTGGGCGACACCTTTCCGCAACAGAGTCTGCGCATCGATTACGCTGCAGCGGGCATGCGTTTGTCGGGATGGGTAGGCTTGCCCACGGCCTCGCGGTCGCAAGCCGATGCGCAGTATTTCTATGTGAACGGTCGTCTGGTGCGCGATCGCGTCGTGGCGCACGCGGTGCGGCAAGCGTACGCCGATGTGCTGTTTCATGGTCGTCATCCCACGTTCGTGCTGTATCTGGAACTGGATCCGGCAGGCGTGGATGTGAACGTGCATCCCGCCAAGAGCGAAGTGCGGTTCCGTGAGCAGCGGCTGGTGCATGATTTCTTGTTTCGTACCTTGCACGAAGCATTGGCCGAAACGCGTGCAGGGCAAAATGTGCAAGCGGAAGCTGCCGATTGGTCCAGCGCCTCCAATGTGACATCGGCGGTGGTGCAAGGGGTCAGCCGCCAAGCCAATCAGTGGCCGGCTTATGCCGCCCAAAATCGACTTCATCTTGGCTTGCGCGAGGAGCCTCTCTCGCAATACGCGGCGCTGCTCGGCGACGAAGCGAGTGCGCAGCCCGTCTTCGTGCCGGCGTCCTTGCCGTCCTCCAACGACGACGAAGTGCCGCCGCTGGGCTACGCCGTCGCTCAACTCAAAACCGTTTACATCCTGGCCGAAAACATCCATGGCTTGGTGCTGGTGGATATGCATGCGGCACACGAGCGCATCACCTACGAAAAACTGAAATCGGGCCGCGCGTGCAGCAATCTGCGTTCGCAGATATTGCTAGTGCCGCTGCCGGTCCCGGTAAGCGCCAAAGAAGCCGCGGCTGCCGAAGAACACGGCGAGGCGCTAGCCGATTGGGGGTTGGAACTTTCGCGCAGCGGACCTTCTGCCGTGGTGGTGCGACGCATTCCGGCCTTGCTGGAAGGCGCCGATGTCGCCGAACTGACGCGCAATGTGCTCGGCGAGCTGGCGCAGCACGGGAGTTCGCGTCAATTGCAGGAACTGGAAAACGAGCTGCTTTCGACCATGGCATGCCACGGTTCGGTGCGCGCAGGGCGACGTCTGAGCGTTCCTGAAATGAATGCCTTGCTGCGTGAAATGGAAGCGACCGAGCGCTCCGGCCAATGCAATCACGGGCGCCCGACCTGGGTGCAGTTAAGCATGACGGAACTGGATAAGCTT
>DATJMR010000310.1:0-8042 GCA_035508595.1 Dyella sp. | reverse complement strand
TCGTCACGAGCGGCGCGGTATCCATGGGCCGTTACGATTTCGTGCCGCAAACGCTGGATCGTCTCGGTGCGCAAACGCTGTTCCATAAAGTCGCGATACGTCCCGGCAAGCCGCTGTTGTTCGCTCGGCTGCCCAACGACGTATTGTTGTTTGGCTTGCCCGGCAATCCAATCGCGGTGGCGGTTGGCTTGCGCTTCTTTGTGGAGCCTGCGCTACGGGTCATGCTGGGGCTGCCTCAAGAAGCACCGCATCGCGTACCGCTAAGCAAGGCGTATAGCAAGAAACCGCGTCTGCGTTTTCACCTCAAAAGCAACATGCACATCGATGCGCGTGGCCAACTTGCGATAGAGGTGCTCGAAGGGCAAGAGTCCTATCGCATCGGTCCGCTGTCCAAAGCCAACGCCTGGGCGGTCGTGTCCGCCGATGTCGAAGCGTTGCCTGCCGGTGCGCTGGTGGATGTCTACGGCGTGGGCCATTTCGAGTTTCCGCTGCCGCACGAGAGCGTCGCATGAAAGTGCACATTGCCTTGTTCGGCGCCTTACGCGATGCAGACGCACGCGGCTTCATCGAGCTGGAAGCACCCGAATCGTGCACGATCGCCACCCTGCGCGAATTGCTACGCGCGCACCTTCGCGAACATGCCCCGCACATCAGCCCCCATCTCGTGCAACGCTCCGCCTTCGCCAGCGAAGACGAAATTCTGCATGGCCATCGCACGCTCCCCGATAACGGACAGCTCGCGATATTGCCCCCGGTAAGCGGAGGCTGAGAGGTACGCGCATGACTGACCTGCACACTGCCGTTGTCGATATCCGCGATACTGCTTTGGATCCCGCGGCGGCCCTCGATTTCGTTTCCGACCCTCGCTTCGGCGGCATCGACATGTTTATCGGCAAAGTGCGCGAGCACAACCTCGGCCGCATCGTGACCGGTGTCAGTTACGATCTATTTGAGCCGCTGGCGCTTCGCACCTTCGAAGCCATTGCGGCACGCGCACGCAACGAAATCGGCGGACCGATGAAGCTGTACATCGCCCATGCCAAGGGCGATCTAGGTATCGGCGACGTAGCCGTAATCGTGGCGGCAGGCACGCCCCATCGCGATGAAGCGTTTCGAGCCTGCCGTCTCGCGATCGAAACGGTGAAGCACGAAGCACCGATCTGGAAGCAAGAACACTATGTCGATGGCGACAGCGCCTGGAGCGAAGGCTGTTCGCTATGCGATGAACACCGCCAAGCCGAGCAGGCCACCGCCTCCCATGGAGAGGTGCATGGCCACAGCCACTGAGCCGGCAAGCTATATTGGCGTGGTGCTCGCTGGCGGGCTTTCTTCTCGCATGGGCCGGGACAAAGCGCTACTTTCGTGGCAGGGGCGTCCATTGATCGAACATCAAATCGCCCTGCTCAAATCCGCCGGTGCGAAGGACGTGAAAGTGAGCGGCTACCGACCGGACTATCACGGCATCTGCGACCTCATTCCGCAAGCCGGTCCCGTTGGCGGCATAGCAGGCGTTGCCGCCGTATGCGAGGACGGCGAGCTGCTGATCGTTCCTGTCGATATGCCTCGACTGCGTGCCTCGCTGCTTCAACGCTTGCAGAACAGCGAACGCGATGCCGCTTGCGTGAGGTTTGCCGACCGCGTGCTACCCATGCGCATGCGACTGGATGTACAGAGTCGCGGCGTATTGAACGAATTGATCGTTGCAATCGACAAGCGTGCGCGATCCCTGCGGACGCTGCAAGAACGCCTCGGCATCGTGGAAATCGCTCTTTCCGACGACGAATCGAAGCAACTGATCGACTGCAACACGGAAGAAGCCTGGCAGGAGGCAACGACATGAGAGTGCAACTGGAAGCTCAAAGCCTGCGGCTTCGCATCGACGAAACCGAACTCGCTCAGCTTTTGTCTGGCGGCACGGTACAAAATCGCACCGAGCTTCCCGATGGTCGTATCGAGACGCAAGGTGTGCGGCTCGCCTCCGACCTCGCGTGGCGCCGTGACGATGCGACATGGCTCATCGATCTGCCTGAAACGGACGTACGCGCACTCAGCGAACGCCTACCCTCGCGCGATGGGCTGCAGTTCTCCCTCCCTGCCTCGCACGGCACCGCCTTGCGATTACTGTTCGATATCGATGTTCGCGACAGCACGCGCAAGCGCATGCGCAAATCATCCGAAGGGCAACGCTCATGAAAAAATGGCAACTCCTTGCGGCATTGCTAAGCCTGATCGGCACCAGCGTTCTTGCACAGAACACCCCCGTATTGCGCGTTGCCTACGCCGGCTCCATGGGTGTCGTGATGGACAATGCCGCCGGACCTGCTTTCGCCAAGGCGCATCAGGCCAGCTATCAAGGTATGGGTCAGGGCTCGTACGCTCTGGCGCGGCTGCTCGCCGCCCATCAGTTGCAAGCGGATGTCTTCGTCACCATTACACCCGGCCCCATGCGGGTACTCAAGCAAGCCGGATTGGTAACGAGCGGCACGCCGGTTGCGAGTACGCAGATGGCGGTTATCTACAGCCCACGAAGCCGTTTTGCGCGCGATTTGGACGCCGCATCGCACGGCCAAAAAAACTGGTACGACGTGTTGAGCGAACCCGGTGTTCGGCTGGGGCGCACCGATCCCGAGATCGATCCGCAAGGCGCGAATGTGTTACTCACCTTGCAGCTGGCCTCCGATTACTACCACAAACCGGATTTGTTGAAGGCGGTCGCGGGCTCGCCGCAAAATCCGTCGCAGATTTTTACCGAGCCATCGTTGATGTCGCGCTTGGAGGCCGGACAGATCGATGTCGCCATCGGCTATCTGAGTGCCGCGCAATCGCACCATCTGCCCACGATTGCGTTGCCCGACCAGATCAATCTCGGCGATCCGGATATGCAAGCATCGTGGTACGACCGCGCCTCCATTGCACTGGCTAATGGCAAAACGTTGCGCGTGCAACCGCTGGTTTTCTACGCCGGTGTGCTCACCAACGCAAAACAGCCGGCACTGGCTCGCGCCTTTGTAAATTATTTAAAGAGTTCGGAAGGACAGGCCATGTTCCGAGAGCATGGTTACAGCGCACCGCGCGGAAACGGACTGTGAGGTCGCGCTTGCGCCTTGAGCCGCCCATTCAAGAGTTGCGCGCATGAGCCATGGCAACGCGCGCCTTTCCGCGTTTGTCAGCAGCATTACATTGCTGCTCTTGATCGCACCTTTCATCGGGCTCGCACTGGCCACGCCTTGGCGCCATTTCGGTTTTGCCGACGGAGACGCAAGCGCCATCGGGGTTTCGCTGATCTACAGCAGCATCGCCCTTGTGTTGATTGTCGCGCTGGGAACACCGCTCGCATGGTGGCTGGCACGCCATCAAATTCGCGCGCGATGGCTCATCGACGTCCTGCTGCTTCTGGCGCTGCTGACACCTCCGCTCGCCCTGGGCTTGTTGTTGGCCTCGATGTACGGGCCCTACGGTCCCGCGGGCAATCTGCTGGAGCGCGCCGGGCTTGTGCTTACTAATTCCGCACCGGCTTTTGTCATGGCGCAGTTCTACAGCGCCCTGCCTTATTACGTGATCGCCGCACGCGCGGCGTTCGAAAATGTACCGCGTGAACTGGAGCAGATCGCACTGACATTGGGTCATTCGCCTTGGCACAGCTTTTTGCACGTCAGTCTGCCGCTTGCACGATTGGGATTGGCGGCGGCCATTGCGCTGGCATGGGTGCGCGCGCTGGGTGAATTCGGTGCCGTACTGATTGTGGCGTACTACCCGCAGGGCATCCCTGTAAAGCTGTGGGTAAATTTGCAGGACATTGGATTGAACGCGGTGTACCCGCTGCTGTGGGTGTTCTTTATCGTTGCCATGCCGCTGCCCTTGTTGCTTGGCTTGGCCGCTCGACGCAGGCACCTGTTCTGATGCGCATCGACTATCGCATCGACCATCCCATCGCACTCCATGCGGCGTTCGACGTCGAGGGCTTTACCGTTCTGCTGGGCGCAAGCGGCGAAGGCAAATCGCTTTTGCTTCGGGCCATCGCAGGGTTGACACCGGCGCAAGGCGAGCCATTCCACGGCATGGCGGCGCAACACCGTGCCGCCGGTTATCTGCCGCAAGGTTACGCACTATTCCCGCATCTCAATGCCTGGCAGAACGTCGCTTTTTCACTGCGAGGCGCGCAGCGGCGCGCGCAAGCCATGCAGTGGCTCGAACGCGTCCACATGGCGGAGTTTGCCGAACGCTATCCGGCGACACTGTCAGGCGGGCAGCAACAACGTGTCGCGCTAGCGCGCGCCTTGGCGCGCAAGCCGCAGTTGCTGTTGCTGGACGAACCCACCTCGGCGCTCGATCCGGTAACGCGCGACGATGTGATCGCGGAGCTGATCGGTGAAGTTCATGAGTTCGGCATTCCCGCGTTAGCCGTGAGCCACGATCCTCAACTGGCGGCCGTGGCGGATCGGCTGGTATTGATGCACAACCGAAACGTTATCCAGATCGGACCACCCAACCTCGTTTACGCAAACCCCGTCAATGGCGCCGCCGCTCGCCTGCTCGGACACCGCAATGTGCATCGCGGCAGAATCGAAGGTTCTCGTGGCGCACGCCGACTGATATGGCAGGACGGCGCCGTCGCTTTTCCAATCGACAATCAGAACGACACGGATATCGAGGTTGATTGGACGATCGACCCGGAAGCAATTCACTTAGTCGATTCCCGCGATGCACTTGTCGAAGCCATTCCCGCGACAATAGAAGTTCGACAGGCCATGGGACGCACCACGCAGTTGGGGCTGCGTTGCGGCCAAAGCCGATTATGGGCATCGATATCCAGCGACACGCCGTTACCCGAACGATTGGCTGTGCACTTACCTACAGGGGCCATTCGCTGCTGGAAAAAAGATAGCCTCTCCTGATCTGCAAGCGTCCGATCCGCCGGCCTTGGTCCACGCTTCGATTTCTTTGATGATTCGGACAATCTGTTCTTCGCTGGACTTCGACTTCTTCATGTAGAGCTCCTTTGGGCGGGAACTCTACTTTTAGCTGCCTCGAATCAGCGAGGATGCTTCAACGGAGCAACTCCCTGCTCGATTCCTTGAGCAGCAAGAAGCCAACATGTTGATGGGGGTGCTGGTGCGTTTTTAGTCGAGTCAGCACCTTATGGCGTGTGGGCTTGACTTTCCGCAACGTGTGCGACTTCACTGACCCGCATGCCGTCGATCATAAAGAAGAACGGACGAATGGACGAATGGACGTGCAATGATGCTGCGCCGCTCCCATTCTGCCGCAAGTCCCGGCGAGCTGCGAAGCACCCATCGAAACTACTTCACTCCATTGCTTTCCTTACCACTGTCACGCTGATGAAGTGAAAGTATCCCTTAGCACCTTCATCGTGTTGCCGAGCATTTGGCAACACGATGCACAGTCTTCGACACGCCACGCTGTGTTCCGAATAGCGACAATGGAGTTATGCCCCAAGCGGCTTGGCATCCAACTCGGCGAGCCTTTCCACGCCCTTTTTGCCAAGCGGCTCCAAACCTTCTCCGCCTGCAGCAAGATACGCCACGATCTGCTTGCGCATGCCCGGCTCCCAGTAGCGCTTCAGATGCGTGGCGACGCCTTCTACGCCTGCGGCCGAATCCGGTTCGGCGGCGAAATAGTGGCTGATGTCATTCACCATGGCGACGAGATGTTCGATGTTCATATCTGAAAGACTCCGGCGGCATGGATCAGTCGCTGCGGATGGGTATAGACGACATAGCTGCCTGGGCGCGCAAAGCCAATCAGGGTGACACGAGTGCTTTCGGCCAGATGAATCGCCAAGGCGGTCGGCGCGGAAATCGCCGCCATGACCGTGATACCCGCGCTCGCCGCCTTGGTCACCATTTCATAACTCGCGCGGCTCGTCACCAGCAGAAAACCTTGCTCCGGATCGATATGCGCCCTGGTCATGGCGCCGATCAGCTTATCCAGCGCGTTGTGGCGTCCCACGTCTTCGCGTGCCAGCACGATGGCGCCGTTGCTGTCGACCCATGCTGCTGCGTGCACCGAGCCGGTGGCGCGGTTAACCGGCTGGGCGTCTTTGAGGGCTTGCAGCGCACGTTCCAGCGCGGCGGCTTCCACCATCGGTCCTTCTCCGACGGGGTCGGGATGACGCACGGCGTCTTCCAGCATGCGCGCGCCGCACAATCCGCATCCGCTTCGCCCAGGCAGCAATCGTTCGCCACTTAGGCCCGCGCGCTGTTCGACGGTTTTTGACGACACCTGCATCGCCAGCTCGATGCCTTCCAATTGCGGGCGCACTTCGATGGAAACGATCTCTTCCGGTTTCGCCACCAAGCCTTCGCTCAACGAAAAGCCGAGCGCGAAATCTTCCAAGTCTAGCGGCGTCACCATCATCACGGCGAAAGGCACGTCGTTGTAGATCATGGCGACAGGCACTTCCTCGGTGATGGTGTCGCTCACCGACTCATGTTTGCCGCCGCCATAACGATCCACGCGACGCATGACATAGCCGCTGCCGACGGCCGATGGATCAACGCGATTCGGCTGCATCCAACAATGCCTGCTGTTCGCTGGAGAAAGTGACATGACGCTTCTGCCATTCCGACGGTTGATTCACGCGCGTCACCTGCACCGCCGTGACTTTGTATTCGGGGCAGTTGGTGGCCCAATCGGAATTTTCAGTGGTAATGACGTTCGCGCCCGTGCCTGGGAAATGGAACGTGGTGTAGACCACGCCCGGCTGCATGCGTTCGGAAATGCGCGCGCGCAGCACCGTCTGGCCCGCACGGCTTTCGACACCGACCCAATCGTCCTCGTTGATGCCGCGTTCTTCCGCGTCGTTCGGGTGAATTTCCAAGCGATCTTCGTCGTGCCACATCACGTTGGCGGTACGCCGTGTCTGAGCACCGACATTGTACTGGCTGAGAATGCGGCCCGTGGTGAGAATCAGCGGATGCTTGGCGTTGACCTTCTCCGACGTCGGCACGTATTCGGTGAGCATGAAGCGGCCTTTGCCGCGCACGAATTCGCCGACGTGCATGACCGGCGTGCCTTCCGGGTGCTCATCGTTGCAAGGCCATTGCACCGAGCCAAGGCGATCGATCTTCTCGAAGCTTATGCCGCTGAACGTCGGCGTGAGGCGCGCGATCTCGTCCATGATCTCCGAGGGATGCGCGTAATGCATCGGATAACCCATGGCATTGGACAGCAGCTGGGTCACTTCCCAGTCGGCGTAACCATTCTTGGGTTCCATTACCTTGCGCACGCGCGAAACGCGGCGTTCGGCATTGACAAAGGTGCCGTCCTTTTCCAGAAACGAACAGCCGGGAAGAAAGACATGCGCGAACTTGGCGGTTTCGTTCAAGAACAAATCCTGCACCACCACGCACTCCATCGATTCCAGCGCCGCCGTGACATGCTGCGTATTCGGATCGGACTGAGCGATGTCTTCGCCTTCGATGTAGAGGCCTTTGAAACTGCCGTCGATGGCGGCTTCGAACATATTGGGAATGCGCAAGCCTGGCTCGTCATGCAAATGCACACCCCATGCCGCTTCGAACGAGCCGCGAACGACCGGATCGCCGACATGCCGGTAAGCGGTGAACTCGTGCGGGAACGAACCCATATCGCATGAACCCTGCACGTTGTTTTGTCCGCGCAACGGGTTTACGCCGACGCCTTCGCGGCCAATGTTGCCCGTGGCCATGGCGAGATTGGCAATGCCCATCACGGCCGTGGAACCTTGCGAGTGTTCCGTCACGCCCAAGCCGTAATAGATCGCCGCGTTGCCACCTGTCGCATACAAGCGCGCGGCACCGCGCACCAGATCAGCCGGCACACCTGTTTCGGCCTCCATGGCCTCGGGACTGTATTTGTCCTGCGCCACGAAGTCGCGCCATTTCTTGAACGCGTCGGGCTCGCATCGCGCCGCGACAAAGGCCTCGTCGGCCAGGCCTTCGGTCACAATGACGTGGGCCAATGTGTTGAGCATCGCGACGTTGGTACCGGGTTTCAGCTTGAGGTGAAAATCGGCTTTGACGTGCGGCGTGCGAACCAGA
>DATJMR010000309.1:0-8470 GCA_035508595.1 Dyella sp. | reverse complement strand
GCCGCGTTCCTGCGGCATTCCACCGTGATGAGGATGGTTATGTCAGGGCATCAAGATATCGAGTCACGTCGTCGTTTCCTAAAGCTTGCTACCGGTACGGCGGTCGCAACCATGTTGGTGAGCGGCTTGCCGCGCGTTGCGCGTGCGGACGATCTGCCGCATGTGTCCGAATCCGATCTCACCGCCAAAGCGCTAGGCTACGTCGAAGACGCCACGACAACGAAAGATCCCAAGCACAAACCCGGCGATACCTGCGCGAACTGCCAATTCTATACAGGTGCGGCTACCGGTTACGGGCCGTGTCAGTTGTTTCCGGGCAAAGCGGTGTCGGCGAAAGGCTGGTGCATCTCGCACACCGCTAAGCAAGCCTGACCGACGTCGCGAAGATTTATACAGGCCGGCCGAGTGCCGGCCTTTTCGTTTCCATACAAAAGAAAACGCCTGCATAAGACAGGCGTTTGATGAAAAACGAAGGGGTGTTGCCGAAAAGTGCTACCCGGACGCGTCAGGTCGAGGAGCTAGCTAGCCTGACGCGCCGGGTCGCGATCCGGGGCCCACTGCCAAGTGATCAACCCACGGGCTGTTGATGATACTCCGGTTGACCGAAATACGGCGGGCCAAGGCTTGAAATTTGTGGCGGCGAAATTATTTATTTTTAAAATTCAATGAGTTGCAGCTAAAACTGAAACCATCACATTCGACTCATTAAAATGCCGTTAGTGACAAATTGTCGAGATTTCGCCGTGGTTCTCCGAAATTATCTTCAAATCGGCGATGTTTGCCCCTTGGCCGTACCATTGGCAAGACGCAGGCGACTATGGCGTATCCCATAGGTGAAATAAATCGCAAAGCCGAACAGGGTCCAGACCACCATCAGCGCCCAATTGAACCAGTCGAAGGTGATCAAGAGGGCCAGGCAGCTCAACACCCCGGCGATACAGATGAAGTGCGCCCACGGCACGCGGAAGGTGCGCGGCAATTCGGGCGAGGTGTAGCGCAGGATCAATACGCCTGCGCACACCGCTACGAACGCAATCAGCGTGCCCATGGACGTGAGATTGGCCAATAGATCGAGCGGGAACACGGCGGAGAGCGCCGCAATGCTGGCGCCAGTGATCAGCGTGTTGATATGCGGCGTGCGGTGACGCGGATGGATACGGTTGAATACGCGCGGCAGCAAGCCGTCGCGCGACATGATCATGAAGATGCGCGGCTGCGCGATGATCATCACCAGGATCACCGACGACAAGCCGATAAGCGCGCCCACCTCCACGATCGAACGCAGCCAATCCAATTCGGGATGCGCCTTGATCGCCGTAACGACCGGTTCGTCCGTGCCAAGCTGCGTGTACGAAATAAGCCCGGTGAGAACGGCTGCCATGGCCAGGTACAACACGGTGCAGATCACCAGCGACACTAGCGTGCCGAACGGAAGATCGCGTTGCGGGTTCTTGCACTCCTGCGCCGCCGTCGAGGTGGCTTCGAAGCCGATATAGGCGAAGAACACCATGCCGGCACCGCGCAGAATGCCATCCCAACCGTATTTGTGATTACCCTGCGCGGCGGGAATGAACGGATGCCAGTTCGCCGGATCCACATAGCGATAACCGGCCACCACCACGACGATGATCAAGCCGACCTTCAACGCCACCATAAACAGGTTGATGCCGGCCGACTCGCGAATACCGATGTAGCAGATCCAGGTCAGCGCCATCACGATCGCGACCGCGGGCAAGTTGAAGAGGTGGCCGGTCAAGACCAGTGCGCCGTTGGTGTAAGAGAACGGCGCATCCGTCAGCGAAGGCGGAAGATGGATGCCGACGTGATCGAGCAAGCTGACGAAATAACCCGTCCAGCTTGTCGCCACGGCCGACGCGGAAATGCCGTACTCCAACACCATGTTCCAGCCGATAAACCATGCGACGAGTTCGCCGAGCGTGGCGTACGCATAGGAGTAGGAGCTACCGGAAATCGGAATCAGCGTAGCGAATTCGGAATAACACAACGCCGTGAATCCGCTGCAGATCGCCGCCAGAATGAACGAGATAAGTACGGCAGGCCCCGCATGATCCGCTGCAGCCTGACCGGTCACTACAAAAATGCCGGTGCCGATGACGGCGCCAATGCCCAGCGCGGTAATGCCCCAGGGACCTAGTGTTCGCCGCAGGCTAGGGCCGTGCGAGGATTCGTCGTCGGAAAAATCGGACTTGCGGGCGAACAGCTGTTTAAGCATAGGGCTTCCGGACATGAAACCGGCACGACGACGTCGTGCCGGTGGCGTAACGTTTGGAATGCGCGGGCGCGAAAATCAGTCCACCTCGACACCGCGAGCCAGGTTGCTCCTGCGGTAGCCGTACAGGAAATACACGGCCAAGCCGATTACGCCCCACGCGAAGAACGTGATCTTGGCTTCCTTGGACAGGTTGAGGAACAGCAGCAGGCAACCGATCACCGCCAGCGGGCAGACCAGCCACGGCATCGGGGTGCGGAACGGACGCGGACGCTCGGGCTGGGTGCGGCGAAGAATCAGGACGCCGATCGCCACCATGATGAACGCGAACAGCGTGCCCGAGTTGGTGATGTCGGCGAGGATGCCAACCGGGAACAACGCGCCGAACAGCGACACGAAGGTGCCGGTGATCAGTGTGATTACATGCGGCGTGTGGAAGCGTGGATGGATCTTGGCCAGCGAGGTCGGCAACAGGCCGTCGCGCGACATCGTGAAGAAGATGCGGGTCTGGCCGTAAGTCATCGTCAGGATCACCGATGGCAATGCGATGCCGGCGGCAAAGGCAATGAACGCGGCGACGGTGTTGTGGTTGAGCAGGCGTACCACGTGGGCCAGCGCCTCCTTGCTGCACACCAGCGCCTGCGAGCCGTCGCAGGCTGCGGCGAAGGCCGGCGTGCCCGGTTCGAGCGCCACGCCATTCGCGTCCAGCATGGGCTGCGCGCCCACCGAACCTACGGCGCCGTAGCTCACCAGCAGGTAGTAGATGGTGCATACGGTCAACGAGGCGATCAGGGCGATCGGGATGTTGCGGTTCGGGTTCTTCGTTTCCTCGGCCGCCGTGGAGATGGCGTCGAAGCCGATATAGGCAAACACGATGGAAGCCGCGGCACCCAGTACGCCGATACCGCCCATCGGGCTGCCCCAGCCGTTCGGCACGAAAGGCGTGAAGTTCTGGTCCTTCACCGCCGGCAGCGCGATGAAGATGAAGGCGGTGAGGGCGGCGATCTTGATCAGCACCAGGATGGTGTTGACCTTGGCCGACTTCGAGGTGCCGACTACCAGCAAGCCGGTCACGGCCAGGCCAATCAGGCAGGCAAGCAGGTTGAAACTGCCGCCATCCATCGGGCCTACCTGCAGGAAGTGCGGCAAACCGAATCCCGCATGCGAGAGAAGGCCGTTGACGTAACCAGACCAGCCCACGCAGACGGTGCTTGCGGCGATGGTGTATTCCAGCACCAGCGCCCAGCCCACAATCCAGGCCGTGCCCTCGCCGAGCACGCCGTAGGTATACGTATAGGCCGAGCCGGCGACCGGCACCATCGAGGCCAGTTCCGCATAGGCCAACGCGGCGAACGCGCAGACCACCGCGGCGATCACGAACGCGATCATCATGCCGGGACCGGCTTTCTGTCCGGCTTCCGCCGTGAGTACGAAGATACCGGTACCGATGATGGCGCCTATGCCCAGCATCGTGAGCTGGAACGCGCCAAGTTGTCGGACGAGGCTCTTCTTCTCGGCCGTTGCAATGATTTGATCGATCGGCTTGACTCGCTTGAAAAGCATGTAGGAAGGCTCCCCGTGGAAACAGACATCACATATCTCGAAAACCGCGGCTAGCCAGGGCGAGTCGATCCGAGGTGACGCCCAACCATAGCGGAGCGGATGGAGGGGTACAAGCTGCGACGCAGCTATGATGTCCGGCTTCGTACTTTGCCTGTGTCACAAGTCATGTCCACACCTGCTTCATTGCATGATGCCCTGCAAGACTACGGCTTTCGCCACTCGGAAGAGGCTGCGATTTGCGAGCGTTTCGCCGAATTCCTGCGTTCCGCTCCTACGGTTTTTTTACGCGAGCACGCGGCAGGCCACTTCACCGGCTCGGCCTGGCTGGTAAGTGCGGATGGCAACCGTGTGTTGCTTACGCACCACCGCAAATTGGCGCGGTGGTTGCAGTTGGGTGGTCACGCCGATGGCGATAACGATTTGCCACGCGTAGCGTTGCGCGAAGCCGAAGAGGAATCCGGGCTCGATGGCTTGCAGGTGGATGACGAAATTTTCGATTTGGATTGTCACCTGATTCCAGCGCGCGGCGATGAACCGGCACACTGGCACTACGACGTGCGCTACGTTGTACATGCGACGCACAACGAACGTTTTGCGATCAGCGACGAATCGTTAGCGCTGGCGTGGAAATCGATTGAAGCGATAGCGCACGACGAGCAAGCCGATGCGTCGCTGCAACGCATGGCTCGCAAGTGGTTGGCTAGGGACTGCCGTCAGTCGTAGCGAGCGGGCGCTGGATTGAGGTGTCCGCACGCCGTGCACGTGCGTGCATCCTTGGACGCGTAGAAACGATCGAAGACTGGTGGAAAGTCGGTTTCGATGTTTTGCAGCACGAAATATTCTTCATAAAGCTTGTGATTGCACTTCTCGCAAAACCAGAGCAACCCGTCTTTTTCGTGCGCAAGCCGGCGCCGTTCGATGACCATGCCGATCGAATTGGGCATGCGTTGCGGTGAATGCGGTACGCGTGGTGGCAGATAGAACATTTCGCCGGCGCGGATGGGGATGTCGCGTGCGACGCTGTCATCCTGCACTTTAAGCACCATCTCGCCCTCGATCTGATAAAAAAACTCGGGGCCTTCGTCGTGGTGGTAATCCGTGCGCGCGTTCGGGCCGCCGACGATCATGATGATGAAATCGCCATCGACGATGCACTTGTTTCCAACGGGCGGCTTCAGCAAATGACGGTGTTCGGCAACCCAGCGCTGAAGATCGAAAGGCGGCAGCAAGGACATGCGACGAATCCGTAGAAAGCTGGACGCCACCATAGCGCCAATGCGGCGTTAGAGGGAAGACGCCGCGCTGGATATCTCGCTCACGGGCAGAAATTGCAGAAATTGGCCGCCAAAGAAACTTTGTGCGTAGTCAATGACGGAGCGACGGTATTTTTCTGCGGTGAATTCGGCGACAAGATCGGTGCGTCCAATCATCGCGCCGAACAGTCGCTCGAAACTCAGGTTCTGTTCGCGATCGGACAAGGTGTTGGATATCAATAATGGACGACCTGTGCTGTCCTTTCGCTGCGCAAGCAGCCACATGGTCATTTCGATGTTGCGAGCGGCGTTGTAGACGCGCTGTGCGTCCAACCCGTCAATGAGATACATCGCATGCTTGCCACCATGCGCGGTGATAAGCATGTCGCCAAGACCGTAGATAAGTGTGCCAACGCGGTCGCCTTTGAAAGCCGTGTCTAACGCCAATTCGATGGCTTTGGTATCGCGCACGTCGAGCCCGGAAAGAGGTTGGTGATTCTCAATGGCCGCTCGGATGCGTGTTTGGGCGTCGTCGCGGCTGGTTGCGTCACCTTTTTTCCACTCCGATGGATTGCGTTTGTAAAGCTTGTCCATAAGCAAATACAACGCCTGGAGGTTGTCGCGTATCTCCAGATTCGCCATGCGATTGGGGTCGGACTGAAGCAGTTGCCCCTTGGTCAGGGTTGCTTCGGGCACGACGTGCCCATTGACCGGCGGTGTGGGCTTGCAACCCGCGCAGATCATGGCGGCCATAGCGAATGGCGACCACAAGAACTTCTTCATGCCTACTGCACCTGTCCTTGGTAAACAAAAGCGCCGCTCGAGGCGGCGCTGATGTGCGTAGTATCTCAGTGATGCTGCTCGGCGTTTGCCTTTAATACATGAAGGCGAACGCCGTTAAAGGCATCAGACTTCCAGTGTTGCGAGGTCGCCTTTCTCTTCCAGCCAGTTCTTGCGATCGGACGCGCGTTTTTTTGCCAGCAACATATCCATCAACTTGGCCGTGCCGTCGTTGTCTTCCACTGTGAGCTGCACGAGACGGCGCGTATCGGGATAGATCGTGGATTCGCGCAGCTGCGAGGGATTCATTTCTCCCAGGCCCTTGAAGCGGGTGACGGTCACCTGGCCTTTGATCTTCTCGCGCTCGATGCGTTGAAGCATGGCGGCCTTTTCGTTCTCGTCCAGGCAATAGAACACCTGCTTGCCCACATCGACGCGGAAAAGCGGGGGCATTGCCACAAAGACATGGCCTTCGCGCACCAGGGCGGGAAAGTGACGCAGAAAGAGTGCGCTGAGCAACGTCGCGATATGCAGGCCGTCGGAATCGGCGTCGGCAAGGATGACGACTTTGCCGTAGCGCAGGCCGGTCAAATCGTCTTTGCCCGGATCGCAACCAATGGCGACGGCGAGGTTGTGCACTTCTTCGGAGGCAAGCACCGAGGTGGATTCCACTTCCCATGTGTTGAGGATTTTGCCGCGCAGCGGAAGGATCGCTTGGAATTCCTTATCGCGCGCCTGTTTGGCGCTGCCGCCGGCCGAGTCACCTTCGACCAGAAACAACTCGGTGCGGGAGAGGTCAGTGGCGGTGCAGTCGGCCAGCTTGCCGGGCAGCGCGGGACCTTGCGTGATTTTTTTGCGCACCACTTGCTTGGCGGCTTTCAATCGCGCACTGGCGCGTTCGATCGCCAGCTGTGCGATGCGCTCGCCGAGATCGACGTGCTGATTGAGCCATAAGCTGAAGGCGTCGTGCACGACGCTTTCCACCAGCGCGGCTGCATTGCGCGACGAAAGGCGCTCTTTCGTCTGGCCGGCGAACTGAGGATCCTGAAGTTTGGCCGAGAGCACAAAAGCCAGGCGCTCCCACACATCTTCCGGCGCCAGCTTCACGCCGCGCGGAAGCAGGTTGCGGATATCGCAGAACTCGCGCACCGCGTTGGTGAGTCCCGTGCGCAGACCGTTGACGTGCGTGCCGCCTTGCACGGTGGGAATGAGGTTGACGTAGCTTTCCTGCACCAGCTCGCCTTCGGGCAGCCAGGTAAAGGCAGCGTCCAGCCCTTCCGTATCGCGTGCGACATGATGCACGAACAGATCGGCCGGCAGGCATTCGGCGCCGTCGAGCTCGCCGCGCAGATAATCGCGCAGGCCGTCTTCGTAATACCACTCGCTGACTTCGCCGCTGGCCTCGTCGGTGAGCTTGACGTTGAGGCCCGCGCACAGCACCGCCTTGGCGCGCAACAGATGCTTGAGCTTGGACAGCGAAATTTTCGGTGAGTCGAAATATTTCGGATCGGCCCAGAATCGCACCGTGGTGCCGGTTTTCCTCTTCGGCACGGTGCCGATGGTTTCCAACGGGCTGGCGCGATCGCCGTTCGCAAAAGTCATGCGGTATTCGTTGCCGTCGCGACGAATGGTGACTTCCACCTTGTTCGACAGTGCGTTCACCACCGAGACGCCCACACCGTGCAGGCCGCCGGAGAAGTTGTAGTTCTTGCCGGAGAATTTGCCGCCCGCGTGCAGCCGCGTGAGGATGAGCTCTACGCCGGGAATGCCTTCTTCCGGGTGGATATCCACCGGCATGCCGCGGCCGTCGTCGGTCACTTCCACCGAACCGTCGGTGTGGACGATCACCTCGATCGATTTGGCATGACCGGCGAGCGCTTCGTCCACCGAGTTGTCGATCACTTCTTGCGCAAGATGATTCGGGCGCGTGGTGTCGGTATACATGCCCGGTCGGCGTTTGACCGGGTCAAGGCCGGACAGGACTTCAATATCGGCGGCGTTATAGCGGCTGCTCATGCGAATGCGAGATGCGTGCTTTGTCGGTAGTTAGAGGCGGGAGGATGGGCGGTGGCGTGGTGCAGGTCAAGGGTCCCAAGGCGCGTGCCGGCACACATCCGTTGCGGCGCCGCCGGGTATGCGGGCCTCCAGGCATACCTTGGTGAGCTCTGTTTTCACAAGGGTGCGCAATGTTTCTCCAGCCACGCCAAATCCGCATCGTCCAAGAGAGGTGCCAGCGCGGCGCGAACGGTTGCGTGGTAGTCGTCCAGCCACGCCCGTTCGTCCGGGTTCAGCAGGCTCGGCTCCAGCGCGCGTCGGTCGAAAGGGCACAGGGTGAGCGTTTCGAAGGCGTAAAACTCGCCGAATTCGGTTTGCTCGGCCTCGATCACCACGGCCAGGTTTTCGTGGCGGATGCCGTGGCGTGCCGGCTTATATAAACCGGGTTCGATCGAGGTGATCATCCCAGGCTCCAGCGAAACTAGGGGCGCGCCGGAAATCGGCGGCCGAACGCTGTGCGGCCCTTCGTGCACATTCAGAAAGTAGCCCACGCCATGTCCGGTGCCGTGGCCGTAGTCCATGCCGCTTGCCCACAGCGGTGCGCGAGCCAGCGCATCCAGTTGCGGGCCGCTCGCACCCTTCGGGAAGC
>DATJMR010000308.1:0-7390 GCA_035508595.1 Dyella sp. | reverse complement strand
ATGATCAAGAGCAACGTGCCCGGTGCGCCGTTGCCGACGTACCCGATGATGGATATCGCCCACTTGCCGGGCATGGTGCTCAAGGCCGCTGGGTTGCCGATGGATCCGTACTTCTCCGCCCTGACGTCGCTGCGGGAGCGCTGCAACGGGTTGTATGCCGATTGCGACGACAAAGCGCTAGTGAA
Source organism: Dyella sp. (assembly GCA_035508595.1). Classification (GTDB taxonomy): domain Bacteria; phylum Pseudomonadota; class Gammaproteobacteria; order Xanthomonadales; family Rhodanobacteraceae; genus Dyella_B. Next base: position 7,205 of record DATJMR010000308.1, on the reverse strand, counting down.
ATCGTATTACGGGTGGATCTTCAACCGGCTGCATGTGTATCAGTAAACCGCTGGATTGAATTTTCAGGTTGGCGCCGCGTCAGCAGACGCCAACCCGAAAAGCGCTTATTCAATCCACGGCTTGGGCGACGCCGCCAATCCAGGTCTCGCGCACCGTCAACGTATCGTCCAATACCGCGAAATCCGCCTGATAGCCTGCCGCTATGCGTCCATGTGTGCGATCCAGTCCGATCCATGCCGCGGGATAGCTGCTCGCCATCCGCGACGCTTCGGCCAGCGGAAGCCCAAGCATCTGTACGGCGTTGCGCACGGCGCTCGCCATATCAAGGCCCGAACCGGCCAGCACGCCCGCTTCGCTCTGGCAGATGCCGTCGCGCATCACGATGGTCTGGCCGTTGAGTACGTAATCGGGTCGGTCGCTGCCGACGGGAGGCATCGCATCGGTCACCAATACGCACTTGCCGCGCGCCTTGGCGGCAATCGCAACACGCAAGGTTGCCGGATGCACATGATGGCCGTCGACGATAAGCCCGCACCAGCTGTAGGGATCGTCCAGCGCCGCGCCCACGACGCCAGGATCGCGACTGCTGAGCGGCGTCATGGCGTTGTAGAGATGGGTAAAACCGCACACGCCCGCATCGAGCGCCGCGCGCGTGGTGGCGTAATCGGCGCCGGTGTGACCGGCAACCACCACGACGCCCGCGCCGCTCAAGCGTGCGATCACCGGCAGCGGCACCTGATCCGGTGCAAGCGTCAACATCACCGGACCTTTGTGCGGAGCGATCAACGCCTCGACATCCTCGTCGTTCGGATGGCGGAACAAGTCGGCGTTGTGAATGCCTTTGCGTGCGGTGGCCAGGAACGGACCTTCCACATGGATACCGAGAATGCCGGGCACGCGTTGCTCGATCGCATCGTCCACCGCCTGCAACGCGGCATGCATGACTTCGGCGGTATCGGTAATCAACGTCGGCAACATGCCGGTGGTGCCGAATGTGCGATGTGCTTGCGCGATACCGCGCAAGGTTTCAACCGTCGGCGCATCGTTGAACAGCAAACCGCCGCCGCCGTTCACCTGCACGTCGATAAAACCGGGCAGCAGCAGACGGCCTTTCAGATCGTGCTTTTGCGCATCGGCGATGCGCGCGTCGTTGTGCGCGACGATGGCGACGATGCGCTTGCCGCGCACCAAAACCGCCAAGCCTTCACGCGGACCGTGGTCGCCAAGTACGCGACCGTTGACGAGCGCGATAAGCGGATTCGGCGGCATTACACCGTCTCCGTCACTTTACGCAGGTGCGGCGGAACATCCGGATCGTAGCCGCGCGCAAGCGACAGCGCGCTCGCGGCGCGATAAAAACTCTGCACGGCAAGCAGCGGCGTCACGATAGGTGCGATGCCGGTAGGAAGCGGCAGCGCATCGGGACCTTCGGCGCCGGGTGCCGCCACCCATACGCGTGCTCCGCGCGCGCGGAATTCGGCCGCGACAGACAACGTGTTTTCCAATGTGCCGTCGTCCTGCGCGAGAAACAGCACCGGAAAGCCTTCGCCGACCAACGCCATCGGACCATGCTTCACTTCGGCGGCACTGAACGCCTCCGCATGCAGTCCGCAGGTTTCCTTCAATTTGAGCGCGGCTTCCAGCGCCGCGCCGAAACCGTAGCCGCGGCCGACCACAAACAAGTTGTGCACGTTGACGAGCCCTTGCTCCAACGCATTCCAGTCGCCCTCCCAGCCGCGCCGAAGATCGTCCGGCAGACGCGCGATGGCGGCGTGCAAGGCGTCGTCGTTGGACCAATGCGCGGTCAGCTGCAGCACCGCGGCCAGCGTGGCGAGATAACTCTTGGTGGCTGCCACGCTGCGTTCGGGGCCGGCGCGCAAAGGGATCACCGTATCGGCCAGCGCGGCGAGCGGCGAATCTTCCACGTTCACCAGCGCGATCACATAGGCGCCCCCTTGTTTTGCGGCTTCGGCGCTACGCAGCAGGTCGGGGCTTTTACCCGATTGCGAGATCGCGACGAACAAGGCGCCGTCGAGTTTCAGGTTGGCGTCGTAGATGGAGGAAATCGACGGCGACGCCGATGCCGTGACCAGGCCGAGCCGCGTTTCGAAGACATATTTTGCGTATGCCGCGGCGTGATCCGAGCTGCCGCGCGCGCACGTCACGATAAAGCGCGGCGGCTGCGCGCGCAGGCGTTCGCCCAGCGTTTTGAGCAGGGACGCATTTTGCGCAAGCTGTCGTTCGACAGTGGCGGCGCTCTCCTGCGCCTCGGTGTACATCAACGTGTCACGAGCGGATTTCATGGAAGCTCCAAAAGATGGAAACAGCAACGCTCGCGTGCGCGGGGCGCGTAAACGTTGCTTGGGTTCAGGTAGGGGGAAGGCGGATGCAAACGGCGCACGCACACGGCCACGCGACAAGCGTCTGCGTGGCGGGAAAAAGCGTGCGGAGCGGGTGGCGTTATGTCTGACGGGGTGGCGCGGTCGAACCGCGCACCACCAGTTCGGGCATAAAGCCTTCGTTGACGATCTCGGCTTCGCGCTGTTGCAAGCCGTCGATCAAATGCAATGCGGCGTGCTGTCCGATCTCGCTGGTCGATTGCCGTGCGGTGGTTAGCGCGGGCCATGCCTGCTTGGAGAACGGGCTGTCTTCGAAACCGGCAATGGAAAGATCCCACGGCACGTCCAGACCCGCCGAGCGCGCCGCGGCCAGCACGCCGGCTGCGATTTCGTCGTTGCAGCCGAAGATCGCCGTAGGCGGTTCTTTCAATGCCAGCAACTTGCGCGCACCGCGGAATCCGTCGTCGAACGCATAGCGGCCGGGCAGAATCAGTTTGCGATTGAGCGCAATGCCGTAATCCTTCAGTGCGTCCGCGTAGCCCTGATAGCGCTCCGGGCTGGAGCGGTGATGCGGTTCGCCCCACAAAAAGCCAATGCGCGTGTGACCGAGCTGGATCAAATGCTCGGTGATCGCATAGGCCGCGTCGTGGTCGTCCACATACACGCAAGGCATGCCGTCTTTGGGATCTTCGCGCGCCGCGATGATGCGCACGAAATCCACATCGTGCGCCTTCAGCGTCGCCAGCAACGCAGACTGCTCCGACATCGGCGGCGCCAGAATCAAGCCGGCCAGGCGTGCGCGCTGCACTAGCGACACCAGTTCCTCGGCCAGTCCGGGCGCGGTCGAGTCGCAAGGATAGATCTGCAGTCCGAAGCCGCGTGCTCGGCACGCCGACAACACGCCGTTCTGCATGTCGATGACGTAGTGCGCATTCGGGTTGTCGTAGACCAGTCCGATGGCATAGGAGTGCGTGCTGCTGCGCAGGCTGCGCGCGGAAGGGTCCGGGCGGTAGCCAAGCTGTTCGATCGCCCGTTCCACCTTTTCGCGGGTCTCGGGCCGTACCGCCGCTTCGTGGTTGATGACGCGGGAAACCGTCTTCAACGAAACGCCGGCGTGTTTGGCGACGTCCTTGATGGTGGGGCTGTGCAACGAGAGATCCTCCCGGGTGTCGGGTGGGCATCGTAGCCCAGTGACCGGGTCTGGTGTTGATGATGGAAGGGCTGAAGCCTGACTTCACAAAAGCGCCTTAGCCGGCATGGTTACCCACGTTATGGCCGCGCACCCCGTAGTAAAGGATGTAGAGATAGCACGGCACGATGACAATCACGAACGCGAGCTGGAAATCGATGTACTGCTTCAGGTGCACAAACGCCTGGGGCAGCAGCGCGCCGCCCACGATGCCCATGATCAGCAGGGCCGAGCCCAGTTCGGTGTGACTGCCCAAACCCTTGATCGCCAGCGGGAAAATCGCCGGCCACATCATGGCGTTGGCAAAGCCCAGCGCCGCCACGAATGCCACCGAGGCCAAGCCGTGCGTGACATAGGCGCCCAGCGCGAACAACACGCCGAGCACGGCCGATACGGCAAGGTAGCGCTGTTGCGAAATAAAGCGGGGAATCAGCACCGAGCCGAGCAGGTAGCCGGCCAGCATCGCCGCCATCGTGTACGTCGTGAAATGCGAGGTCATGCGCAGCGGCAGGCCGAAGCCCTGGCCGTAGGTGTTGATGGCGTCGCCGGCCATCACTTCCACGCCCACGTAAAGGAACAGACATAGTACGCCCAGCCACAAATGCGGAAAGCTGAAAATGCCGCCCTTGCTGTGGCCGATCGAGCGTTCGCTGTTGGCGCCGGACGGTTTGATTTCCGGCAACGAGGAAAAAAGAATCCAGATCGCCAGCACCACCAGCAGCCCCGCCAAGGCCATATACGGCCAGAAGACGCGCGCGGCGAATTCGGTAAGCAAGGCGTCGCGCGACGGGCCGGTCGCCATCTTGGAGATTTGATCGAGGAACGCATCGATGCCGGTCATCACCAGTGCGCCGAACGCCAGCGGCGCGAGCGCGCCGGCTACTTTGTTGCAGATGCCCATCAGCGCGATGCGCTGCGCCGCGCTTTCGATCGGACCGAGAATGCTGATGTACGGATTGGATGCCGTTTGCAGCAGCGACAATCCTGCGCCGATCACGAACAGGCCCGTCAGCGCGCCGGGATAAATGCGAATACGCACGAATTGGCCGAACACCGCCGCACCGATCGCCATGATGAAAAGGCCCAAAACCATGCCTTTTTTCATGCCCGTGCGCTTGAGCACAGCACCTGCCGGCAATGCGAGCACGAAGTAGGAAACGTAAAACGCGAACGGCACCAGAAACGCGTTGATGTCGTCCAACGTAAAAGCCACCTTCACGAACGAAATCAGCGGCCCGTTGAGCCACGTGAAGAAGCCCATGATGAAGAACAGCACGCCGATGATCATCATCGGCAGCCATGTCGACGAACGCGATGCGTCGGTGGTGTAAGTGGTGGACGACATGTAACGTTTTCCCCGTGCGTAGACCCGATGCCGACAACCGACATCACCGTAACGACCTTTATTGTCCTCAAGGCACAACGTTGTCAATCAATGGCGTTGGAGCGCGCCGACAACGTGCGTCATTTCGGCCGCGACAGCATCTGTGCGTGATGCGGCGCAACAGCGCAGGCACTAGGCCATTTGGCCTACATGATCGGGAATAAAATTATTTGTTGTCAATAAGTTAAATAATTTCATCTGCAACCATGAAACAAGCCCTTCCGCGGCGCGGCAAACGCCGGGAACACGCATGCGTTACGGCATGTTGACAGCGTTGTCATTCATGACCAGACTCCGTCATCAAAGTCGTGCCAAGCGGAGAAGCTCTGCGGATCAAGTAGGGCATGCGCGACACAAAGCGAGAGGAGGGGGCGTGGTTCAGGCTGTCGTTCATGGCAAGGCGCAATCGGCACCGACGCGGGAGCTGGCCTTCTTGGCTGCCGACGTAGGTGGCACGCATGCGCGCATCGGGCTTGTGAGTCCGCGTCCCGATGGCCGCCGTCCGGTGACGGTGCTCGAATATCGCCGCTACGCATGCGCCGAATGGCCCAGCCTCACCGCGGTGCTGAAAGATTTCGTCGAGCAGCTCAGCGCCGGCACGCGCGTCGAGCAGTGCGCCGTGGCGAGCGCCGGTTACGTATTGGGCGATTCCATCGTCAACGACAACCTGCCGTGGCCCGTGTCGATTCGCGACATTCGCGAAACTTTGGGCATCGCCCAACTGGCCGTGATCAACGATTTCGAAGCCGTGGCGTACGCCACGCAATTCATGACGCAATCGGACACCGTTCCGGTGATCGAGACCAGCGCACCGCAGATGAGCGGTCCGGTGCTGGTGATGGGGCCGGGTACCGGACTCGGTTCGGCGGTGCTGTTTCCCGGCAAGCCGCACGCCACGGTGTTGGCGACCGAAGCGGGGCAGGTTTCGCTCGCACCCGGCAACGAACTGGAAATGGAGATTCTCAAGTGGCTGGCGCGCGATCGCGCGTATGTCTCCTACGAGCATGCGCTGTCCGGTCCCGGCTTGGTCAATCTGTACAACGCCATTTGCGCGTTGCGCGGTGCGACGGCGAATTTGCACGTGCCCGCCGACGTGACGCGCAGCGCCGTGGAGCGCACGGACGCGGCGGCGGTGGAAGCGTTGAACGTGTTCTGCGGATTGCTCGGCAGCTTTGTCGGCGATCTCGTGCTGCTGTATGGCGCGCGCGGCGGCGTGTATCTCGCCGGCGGCATCCTGCCGCAGATTCGCGATCTGCTGTTGTCGAGCACGTTCGCCGAACGGTTCTTCAACAAAGGCGTCATGCGCCCTTTTTTGCAACAGGTACCTGTACGGCTGATGGATCACGGCCAGCTCGGCGTCATTGGCGCCGCCGGCCTGTATTTGGACGGTCAGCACGCTCAGTGATGGGCGTGCCGAACGATGCAAAACGAGGTTTTTTGAAACGAACCGGGCGCAAGCCCATACGCCACGCAGTACGGACATGCCGCGAACATTTTCCGTGCTGAAAACGCCTCTGAGGGGAGGAAGTTATGTCACATCGTAAGACTCTACTTGCCGCGAGCATCATCACGGGACTTTGTTTGTCCGGTGCCTTGAATGCACAGGACAACACGCAGTCGCAACCCGCCAACAGCGCTACTCAGACTGAGCAACAGGCTGAGAAAGCCAATGCAAAACAACTCGCCACGGTAACGGTGACCGGTATCCGCGCCAGCTTGCAGGCGTCGATGGATACCAAGCGCAACGCCGATGCCATCGTCGATGCCATCACCGCTACCGACATCGGTAAGTTCCCCGCCACCAACGTTGCCGAAGCGCTGGCGCAGGTTCCCGGTGTAACGCTCGATCGCAGCATTCCGGGCACCCAGCGCGTCAGCATCGACGGCATGGATCCCAGCCTCAACGTGAGCTTGCTGGACGGCCATCCGGTCGCACAGGCCATCTGGTTGTTCGGCGACAACCCGAACCGCGGTTTCAACTACTCCTTGCTGCCGGCGGAATTCCTCGGTCAGCTGGAAATCCTCAAGAGCCCGGAAGCGCGCATTGTCGAGGGCAGCCTCGGCGGTACCGTGCTGATGCACACCGTGCAGCCGCTCGACGTCGCTTCGGGGACGCTTAGCGGTTCGTTCGGTGTCAACTACAACGACATGGTCGGCAACCAGCGCCCGAACGGCTCGGTGTTCTATTCCTGGCACAACAGCGACAAGACCTTCGGTGTCGACGTCTCTGCGCAGCATTACGAGCTGTACACCTCGCGCGAGGGTATGGAGAACTACGGCTACAGCAGCGTG
>DATJMR010000307.1:0-2636 GCA_035508595.1 Dyella sp. | reverse complement strand
CGGCGCAATAACCGTATATGGCTTGATGTTGCGTAGATAGCCCGCCACGGGCCATGCTCCGTGGCGGGCTATCTGTGTTGGTGAAGAGCCTGCTCTGGGGAGCGACAGTGGAATTCAAAGACTATTACGACACCCTTGGTGTCAAACCCGACGCCAGCGAGGCCGATATCAAGACGGCTTATCGCAAGCTTGCGCGCAAATATCATCCGGACAAGAACAAAGACGCGGGCGCGGAAGAGAAGTTCAAGGCCGTCAACGAGGCCAATGAGGTGCTGCGCGATGCCGAAAAGCGTCGTGCGTACGATCAGCTGCGCGCAGGCGGATATCGTCCCGGCGAACAATTCCGGCCGCCGCCGAATTGGGGGCAGGGGCAAGGTTTCGATTTCGGAGACGCCGGCGAAGGCGATTTCAGCGATTTTTTCGAAAGTCTGTTTGGCCGCGCATCGGGTGGGCGCCATGGCCAAGCGCCACGCCCCCGGCGAGGTCGCGATGTACACGCCCAGGTGCAGATCGACCTGCAGACGGCCTTCAACGGCGGCCGCACGCGCCTGAGTCTCGACGACGGCAGTGGCACCGAACGAGTACTGGAGGTGAAAATTCCAGCCGGGATTCAGCCGGGTCAAGTCATCCGCCTTAGCGGCCAGGGTCATCCTGGCGCAGGGGGCGGCCCGAATGGCGATCTCTTGCTGGAAGTAGGCATTCGCGACGATGCGCGCTTCAAACTGGATGGCCGCAACGTGCTGCATGTGCTGCCCGTCAGTCCTTGGGAAGCCGCGCTGGGCGCCACGGTGCCGGTGCCTACGCTTGCGGGCACGGTGGATTTGCGTATTCCTGCCGGGACGCAATCGGGTCGAAAACTTCGCTTGAAGGGGCGCGGGCTGGCGGGCCAGACGACCGGTGATCAGTTAGTGGAAGTGTCGATCAGAGTGCCGCCGGCGGAAAACGATGCGCAGCGTCAGGCTTATGAAGCGTTGCGTATGCAATTTGCCCAATACGATCCGCGACGCTGAGAAACACGCCATCGCAAATGCAAACGGCGCCCTCGAGGCGCCGTTTGTGCATTATGCAGAGCGTAACCGCTTAGCCCGGCAGCAATTCCTTCAGAACCGCAACCAGTTCTTCTTCCTTGATCGGTTTGGTGACATAAGCCTTCGCGCCCTGGCGCATGCCCCAGACTTTGTCGGTTTCCTGATCCTTGGTGGTGACCAGCACAATCGGGATGTGCGCGGTTTCCGGGTCCTTGCTGATGGTGCGGGTTGCCTGGAAGCCATTGAGGTTCGGCATGACCACGTCCATCAAGATCAGCGCCGGCTTTTCTTGCTTTGCCACAGCGACACCCGCGGCACCGTCTTCGGCGGTCAGCGTTTCGTGGCCGAGTTTCTCGACGATGCGCTTGATGCCGAGAAGCTGCGACGGAGAATCGTCGACGATCAAAATGCGTGCCATAAGGTGGAAATCCCCTTGTCGTTTCGTTAATTCTATGTCGTGACGGCGAAGCTTCCAAGCTTCCATGCACTAGATCGTGCCAACTCGCACAATTGTGCGGCCGAACGAATCACCCGCCAGCATACGCTCGAACACCTGCGGGAGCTGCTCCAGGGTAACTTCCTGGGTGGCGATACGATCGAGGTGGCGCGGTTTCCAGTCGTTGGCGAGATGTTGCCACACCTGGTCGCGGAGATCGCGGGCCGTGCCCGCCGACGCGATGCCGAGCAGGCTGATGCCCCGAATGATGAACGGCATCACGGTACTATCCAGATCAATGCCGCCTGCGTTGCCACAAATGGCGACGTTTCCGTACGGCACGATCAGTGGGAGCAGGCCGGCGATCATGGCGCCTCCGACATTGTCCAGGGCGCCGCCGAACCGAGCCGAGTCCATGGGTTTGCCGCTAAAGGCAAGCTGGTGGCGATCGATGCACTCGGCCGCACCAAGACTGCGCAAGAAATCGAAATGCGAAGCCTTGCCGCTGATGGCGTGCACCTGGTAGCCGGCGCGCGTAAAGATGTCGATGGCGAGCATGCCTACACCGCCGCTCGCACCGCTCACGGCAATCGGGCCAACTGCCGGCGATTGACGATTGTCTTCCATCCGCACCAATGCCAGTGCAGCCGTAAAGCCGGCTGTTCCCAAGATCATGCTTTCGCGAAGGCTCAGTCCTTGCGGCAATGGAATCGTCCACGACCCCGGCAGGCGAATGTATTGGCTGTAACCGCCGTCGCGCGTTTCGGAAAGGCCGCTGCCCGTGCAAAGCACAGAGTCACCTTCTTTGAAAGCAGGGGAGGTGGAGGCCGCCACGACCCCGGCCGCGTCGATGCCCCCGTTGAGCGGATACTGGCGAAGGATTTTGCCTTTGCCGGTACCGGCCAGCGCGTCTTTGTAATTGACCGACGAGTAGGCCACCTTCACCAGTACTTCGCCCGCGCTTAGTGCATCGGTTTGCAGCGTTTCGATGCCGCCGCGGTAGCCGTTGGCATCGTTGTGAATGCGATATGCCTGAAATGCGTTCATAGCCGTGCGCCCTATGCCTTGATACTGGACGTGTCGATGCCGGACGGAGCGGCACTGGGCTGGTAGCGGCTCATCCAATCGAACAATGCGTCGATGGAGTCGCCGAACCAGACAGCGTCGCGCCG
>DATJMR010000306.1:0-17102 GCA_035508595.1 Dyella sp. | reverse complement strand
GCACGTGCCGCGTGTCCTCACTGCCTTGCAGCAGGCACGCGATAGCGTGAAGGCTGCTGCCAACGGCTATCACAGTCAATTGCGAGTTGCCTTATCAGACGGTATTACGCCATCGTGCTTCTCAGCACTCTTGGCACTTTGCAGGCAAGAAGAACCTGAGATCGAAATCCGTCTCTCCGAAGTACCCCTGTCACAGCAGATCAAGGGGTTGCTGGATGATGCCTACGACCTGGGGTTCGCACGTGCCGATGAAGTTGGCGACGGCGTCTTCGCGGAGCCGGCCTGGAGCGATCCGCTGGTTGTGGCAGTTCCCGACCGCCATCCGTTGCTGTCCTACAAACGTATCCCGTTGGAGGAAGTACTGCGCTATCCGCTGGTGCTGGGCGATCCCCATGCATGTGAAGGTTACGTGCGGCAGATTGATCGCCTGCTGCGGCATGCCGATAGGGAGCCTTTGGTTGCCGGCCGTGTAGCCACGATCACCGTGATGATGGCAATGGTGGCAGCGGGCTGCGCCTTGGGTCTGGCGGGCGCCTCGCAGTTCACAGCAAGCCGCGAACGCGGTGTGATCGCACGCCCACTGGCGGGACTCTCTCCCAAGCTGACTACCTATCTGCTGCGCCCCGATGAGGAACCATCCGAAATCGTGACTCGTTTCATCGAGTGCGTCCATGCGGTTGAAGCGCTCGGTAGCGATCAGCCCAATGTTCCAGAGGAAACCGAGTCATGAAGAATATCCTGCTGCTGATGCTTGTCGTGATGTTGACCGCCTGCGGCAAATCCGAGCCGGCCGATACGGTGGATTCGCTCGCGGCCAACCCTGCGCGATTGAAGGAGCTGCGCGAGCAGTGCAAGACGGATCACGTGAAGCTGGACGATGAACTCTGCAACCGCGTGGCCGAGGCGACGAACCGACGCTTCTTCGGCAACGGCAATACGCCTTATACCCCGCCAAAGGACTCGCCGAAGTTCTGATCGTCCGTTCTGCATCACAAATTTCGTGTTTTCCGCCTGCCACGCCGCAATGCGCCTTCGCTTGCGGCGTTTTTCGTGCGTTCGCCCCTGCGCGAATCCTTGCTTTTTCCTCAATATTCCTTTCGATAACGGTCTTTGACCGGCCCTTGACCTGACTCCGATCCTCCCGTCTGCGGCACGTGTGTGTGCCGCGATTCGCACAGGAGAAAGCGGAGAGCGACATGCAGGGTCAAGGCGTGCTGTTCGGGCAGATTGCCGTTGTTTTCGGCATCGTGATCGCCGGCGTGTGGAGTGCCACACAATGGACAGCCGCCGCCCTGGGTTATCAGCTACGCCTTGGCTCGCCCTGGTTCGACTTCTTCAACACGCCGGTCTATCACCCCTGGCGTCTGTTCGAGTGGTGGTTCCTTTACGACGGCTACGCACCCCGCGTCTTCGACAAGGGCGGCGCCATCGCCGGCGGCAGTGGTCTGGCAGCGGTGTTGGTCGCCATCGCCATGTCGGTCTGGCGCTCGCGACAGACCAAGCGCGTCACGACCTACGGCTCGGCGCGCTGGGCTAACGCCGTCGATATTCGCAAGGCCGGCCTCGATCAACCGGCCGGTGTGTTTCTCGGTCTGCATGAGCGGCAATACCTGCGTCACGAAGGCCCGGAACACGTCCTGACCTTCGCACCCACGCGCTCCGGCAAGGGCGTGGGCCTGGTCATTCCGACGCTCCTGAGCTGGCCCGCGTCCGCGGTCATCCACGACATCAAAGGCGAGAACTGGAGCATCACCGCGGGCTGGCGCTCGCGCTTCTCGCACTGCCTGCTGTTCAACCCGACCGATGCGAAGTCGGCCGCGTACAACCCGCTGCTGGAAGTACGGCGCGGCGCGCATGAAGTGCGCGACGTGCAGAACATCGCCGACATCCTCGTCGATCCCGAAGGTGCACTGGAGCGGCGCAACCATTGGGAGAAGACCAGTCATGCATTGCTGGTCGGCGCGATCCTGCATGTGCTCTACGCGGGCGAGGACAAGACGCTGCGCGGCGTCGCCAATTTCCTCTCCGATCCCGCGTGCCCATTCGAGCTGACGCTGCACCGGATGATGACGACGCGGCACCTGGGCGATGCACCGCATCCCGTCGTCGCTTCCGCCGCGCGTGAGGTGTTGAACAAATCGGATAACGAACGCTCGGGCGTGCTGTCCACGGCGATGTCGTTCCTCGGTCTATACCGTGACCCCACGGTGGCCGAAGTCACCTCGCGCTGCGACTGGCGCATCGCGGATCTCATTTCCGCCGATCACCCGGTCTCGCTGTACCTCGTCGTGCCACCGTCCGACATCAGCCGCACCAAGCCGCTGGTACGCCTGATCCTCAATCAGATCGGCCGGCGCCTGACCGAATCGCTCGACGGCAGCGACGGCATCGCGCGCCGTCACAAGCTGCTCCTGATGCTCGACGAGTTCCCGGCCCTAGGCCGGCTCGACTTCTTCGAGACGGCGCTCGCGTTCATGGCCGGCTACGGCATCCGTAGCTTCCTCATCGCGCAGTCGCTCAACCAGATCGACAAAGCCTACGGGCAGAACCATTCGATTCTCGACAACTGCCATGTGCGCGTGACGTTCGCCACCAACGACGAACGCACCGCCAAGCGCATTTCCGAAACGCTGGGCACCGCGACCGAATTGCGCGCGCAGCGCAACTACGCCGGTCATCGGCTTTCCCCCTGGCTCGGGCACCTCATGGTGTCGCGCCAGGAAACGGCACGCCCACTGCTCACGCCCGGCGAAGTGATGCAGCTCCCGCCCGACGACGCCGTGGTCATGGTGTCCAGCGTGGCGCCGATCAAGGCGAAGAAGCTGCGCTACTACAACGATGCCAACTTCAAGCGGCGCGTGTTGCCGCCACCCGCGCTCGCGGCCGGCCCCTATGCCGATGCGCCTCCGCTACGGCCTGATGACTGGAGCGCGCTGGCGATTCCCGCCGTACCGGCCGCGCCCGCTACCGAAGCCACCGAGGATTTCGCGGGCAGCGCCGATGACGGCGGCACGCGCCGGCAACCGGAGCTATCCGAAGTCTCCGAATATCACCCGGAACCGACGCCGACCGCCAACGACCTGGCGCTGCTCGAAGACGACGACCTGCCGCTGCCGCTTCCTCGCCAGCTCGACCCGGCCATGCAACGCACGGCCCGGCTGGCCTCCCTCGATCCCGACGACGGACTCCAGCTATGAGCCAGTACCGACTCAACCTGTTCATTGCCCCCGAGCACGCCAAACGGCTCGACGAACTGGCCGCCAAGAAAGGCGTGTCGAAGTCGTCCATCGTCGCGGCGGCGCTGGCGTCGTGGCTCTCGCCCGACGCGGGCGACCAGCGCGAGGCCGCCATCGCCAAACGGCTCGATCGCCTGTCGCGCCAGTTCGAGAAGCTGGAGCGCGACCAGAACATCGAGATCGAGACGCTGGCGCTGTTCGTGCGCTACTTCCTCACCGTCAGCACACCGGTCCCGGAAGCCCACCAAGACGCAGCCCGCGCGCAGGGTAAGGCGCGCTTCGAGCAGTTCGTCGAACAACTCGGCCGCCATCTGATGCGCGGACGCAGCTTGGTGCGCGATGTGGTGGAGGAACTGAATCCCGACACCGTGCGGCTGGAGGATGCCGTGGCGTTGGCCGAGGCCGAGGAACGTGCGTCATGAGCGCCGTGCCGCAATCCTTCTCCACGACCTCGCTCGACCGGCGCATCCGCATGTTGCGCACGGCGATGGGGCCGCTGATCGCCGCCGCGCTCGAAGACCCGGACGTGGTGGAAATCATGCTCAACCCGGATCACACGCTCTGGGTCGATCGTCTGTCTTCAGGCCGCGCGCCGCTCGGCGCGGAACTGTCCGAGGAGGATGGGGAACGCATCATCCGCCTCGTCGCGGCGCATGTCGGTGCGGAAGTGCATCGCGGTCAACCACTCTTGACCGCCGAGCTGCCGGAAACCGGCGAGCGCTTCGAGGGTATTTTGCCACCGGCTGCGCCGGGGCCGGCCTTCGCGCTGCGCAAGCGCGCCGTCGGCGTCATCCCGCTCGACCGCTACGTTGCCGACGGGATGATGACCGTCGAGCAGGCCGAGTTCCTGCGCGTTGCCGTGCGCGAACGACAAAACATCCTGATCGCGGGCGGCACCAGTACCGGCAAGACAACACTGGCCAACGCCTTGCTCGCCGAAATCGCGGCCACTGGCGATCGCATGCTGGTGCTCGAAGACACGGTGGAACTGCAATGCGCCGCGCGCGATCACGTGCCACTGCGCACGCGCGCGGGCGTCGTGTCGATGACCGAGCTGGTGCGCGCCACGATGCGGCTGCGCCCTGATCGCGTGATCGTCGGCGAGGTCCGCGGCGGCGAAGCGCTCGATCTCATCAAAGTGTGGGGCACCGGCCATCCGGGCGGCATCGCCACGATCCACGCCGGCTCTGCCGTGGGCGCCTTGCTGCGCCTGGAGCAACTGATTCTCGAAGTCGCCGTGAACCCGCCGCGCGCGCTGATCGCCGAGGCGGTCAATGTCGTGATCCACATCGCCGGTCGCGGTCGTCGGCGTCGCATCGAAAGCATCGCTCGCGTCGTCGGCTTCGACGGCATCGGCTACCGCCTCGCGGATGCGCTGTCGCCGTCATCCGCCGTCGATGCCTCCCTCGCTTCCCCGTCCCCCGAATCTCCTGGAGAACTGCCATGACGCAGAGTGCTACTGCTTTCCGTTTTTCCGTAAATCCGGTTCCGTGCCTATCGCGTCTGCGGCGCCTGGTCGCTCCCGCGCGTCACGGTCTGCTGTCGGCCGCCGCGATGCTGCTGATGGCCGGCACCGCGAAGGCGAGCGGTTCCAACATGCCGTGGGAATCGCCGCTGCAATCCATTCTGGAGTCCATCCAGGGGCCGGTCGCGCGCATCGTCGCCGTCATCATCATCATCGCCACGGGATTGGCGCTCGCGTTCGGTGACACGTCGGGCGGCTTTCGCAAGCTGATCCAGATCGTCTTTGGCCTGTCCATCGCGTTCGCGGCGTCCTCGTTCTTCCTGTCGTTCTTCAGTTTCTCCGGCGGGGCCGTCGTATGAACACGGCCAACACGCTACCGGGCTTCGAGGTGCCGCTGCATCGCTCGCTGACCGAGCCGATTCTGCTGGGCGGCGCGCCGCGCACCGTGGCGATCGCCAACGGCACGCTGGCCGCCGCCGTGGGCCTGGGCATGCAGCTCTGGCTGCCCGGCCTCGCACTCTGGATCGTCGGCCATTCGCTGGCGGTGTGGGGCGCGCGCGTCGATCCGCAATTCATGCAGGTGTTCGCCAAGCACCTGCGGCACAAGCCGCTGCTGGACGTGTGAGGGACAGCCCATGCTGAACCTTGCCGAATATCGCCAGCGTCCGGCGCTGCTCGCCGACTGGCTGCCCTGGGCGGGCCTCGTCGCGCCCGGCGTCGTGCTCAACAAGGACGGCAGTTTCCAGCGCACGGCGCGCTTTCGCGGGCCAGACCTGGACAGCGCCACGCAAGGCGAGCTGATCGCCACGTCCGCGCGCCTGAACAACGCACTGCGCCGGCTCGGCGCCGGCTGGGCGCTCTTCATTGAGGCCGAACGCCGACCCGCCGCGCACTATCCGCCATCGGATTTCCCCGAACCGCTGTCCTGGCTCGTGGACGAGGAACGACGCGCGACCTTCGAGGAATCGGGCAATCACTTCGAGAGCGGCTATCACGTCACGTTCGCCTATCTGCCGCCGGAGGAATCCCGCGCTCGTGCGGCGAAGCTCCTCTACGAGAACACCGCGACCCGTGGCGTGGACTGGCGCGAACGGCTCGCCGCCTTCGTCGCCGAAACCGACCGGGTGTTCGACCTGCTCGACGGCGTGATGCCGGAAATCGCCTGGCTCGACGACAGCGACATGCTCACGTACCTGCACGCCACCATCTCGACGCGGCGCTATCGCGTCGGCGTGCCCGAGGTGCCGTTCCATCTCGATGCACTGCTGGCCGACTCGCCGCTCATCGGCGGCCTCGCGCCGATGCTGGGCGACCAGCATCTTCGGGTCGTAACGGTGCGAGGTTTTCCGACCTCGACCTGGCCGGGGATTCTGGACGACCTCAACCGGCTGGGCTTTGCTTATCGCTGGAGCACGCGTTTTCTCTGCATGGACAAGGCCGAGGCCGAAAAAGAACTCGGCCGCCTGCGCCGGCAGTGGTTCGCCAAGCGCAAGAACGTCATCGCACTGCTGCGCGAAACCATCTTCCAGCAGGAATCACCGCTGGTCGATACCGATGCGAGCAACAAGGCGGCCGACGCCGATGCCGCCATGCAGGAGCTGGGCAGCGATCAGGTCGCCTATGGCTACGTCACAGCGACCGTGACGGTGTTCGATGCCGATGCGGCCGTGGCCGACGAGAAGTTGCGTCAGGTGGAACGCGCCATCCAGGGCCGGGGCTTCGTCACCATTCCCGAAACGCTCAATGCCGTGGAGGCGTGGCTGTCGTCGGTGCCGGGCAACGCCTATGCGAACGTGCGCCTGCCGATCATCTCGACGCTGAACCTCGCGCACCTGATGCCGGTGTCGGCGGTGTGGGCGGGGCCGGAGAAGAACGCGCACCTGGACGGGCCGCCGCTGATCGTTACCCGTACCGAGGGCGCGACGCCGTTCCGGCTTGTGACGCACATCGGCGACGTGGGCCATACCCTCGTCGTCGGGCCGACCGGCATGGGCAAGTCGGTGCTGCTCGCCACACTGGCGATGCAATTCCGTCGCTATCCCGGTTCGCGCATCTTCGCGTTCGACATGGGCCGCTCGATGCGAGCGACGGCGCTGGGCTTGGGCGGCGAATACTACGACCTCGGCGCAGATGGCGCGATCGCGTTCCAGCCGCTCGCGCGCATCGACCAGGATAGCTATCGCACCTGGGCCGCCGAATGGGTCGAAGGCCGTCTGTCGCACGAAGGCGTCGCCATCGGCCCCGACGAGAAGGTGGCCATCTGGTCGGCACTCGGCAGTCTCGCCGGCGCGCCGGTCGAACAGCGCACGCTCACCGGCTTGTCGGTGCTGCTGCAATCGAATGCGCTGCGCCAGGCGCTCGCGCCCTACGTGCTGGGCGGCGCGCACGGCAAGCTGCTCGATGCCGATCACGACCGGCTCGGTGCAGCCGACGTGCAGTGCTTCGAGATGGAAGAACTGATGCACAGCAAGGCGGCGGTGCTGGCCGTGCTGGGGTATCTCTTCGCGCGTTTCGACGAGCGATTCGATGGCGCGCCGACGCTGCTGATCCTCGACGAATCCTGGCTCTTTCTCGATGACCCAGTGTTCGCCGCGCGCATCCGGCAATGGCTCAAGACACTGCGCAAGAAGAACGTCAGCGTCATCTTCGCCACGCAGTCGCTGGCCGACATCAAAGATTCGAGCATCGCGCCCGCGATCATCGAAAGCTGCGCGAGCCGCATCTTCCTGCCCAACCCGCAGGCGACCGAGCCGCAGATACGCACGATCTACGAAGGCTTCGGCTTGAACAGCCGGCAGATCGAGATCGTCGCCACCGCGCAACCGAAGCGCGACTACTACTACCAATCCCGCGCCGGCAACCGTCTGTTCGACCTCGACCTGGGGCCGGTCACGCTCGCTTTCGCGGGCGCCTCCACACCGCAAGACCAGCGCGACATTGACCGCGCGCTGGAGCAGGCCGGCACCCCCGGTTTCGCCGGCGCCTGGTTGCGCCATCGCGGCCTCGATTGGGCGGCTGACCTGTTGTCGTCCGCGCCGTCGGCCACGTCCTTCCTCGCTCCCCAACCACAGGAGATTTCACCATGAAGATTCGTCTTCTCGCTCTCGCTGTTGCTGCACTCGTCGGCGTCATGCCTGCTGCGCAGGCGCAATGGGCCGTCATCGACGCGACCAACCTCGTGCAGAACACGATGACTGCCGCGCGCACGCTGGAACAGATCAACAACCAGATCCGGCAACTCCAGAACCAGGCGCAGTCGCTGATGAATCAGGCGCGCAATCTGGCGAGCCTGCCGTTCAACGTGGTCGGCCAGTTGCGCACGAACCTGGCGAATACCCAGCAGCTCATCACGCAGGCACAGGGACTGGCGTTCCAGGTGCAGAGCATGAACCAGCAGTTCGCACAGTTGTACCCGCAGCAATACGCCGCGACCGTCAGCGGCAACCAGATGTACCAGGATGCGCACCAGCGCTGGCAGAACACGCTCAATGGTCTGCAGACCGCGATGCAGATGCAGGCGCAGGTATCGCAGAACATCAACGTTGACGCGGGCACCCTGTCCGACCTCGTGGGCCAAAGCCAGTCGGCCACCGGCGCCTTGCAGGCCATGCAGGCGACCAACCAGCTTCTGGCCCTGCAGGCGAAGCAGACCAGCGAGTCGCAACAGCTCCAGCTCACGCAGGGTCGCGCGGCGGCGCTGGAACTGGCACGGCAAGCCGCCGCGGTCGAACAGGGCCGCGTCATCACGCAGCGCTTCCTCGGCACCGGCACGCCGTACACGCCGCAGACCGTGAACTTCTACGGCAACTGAGGGAGGCGGCCATGACGCGCGCGCCAGTCCTGTTTGCTGCGCACTTCGCTGTCGCCTGCCTGCTGGCCGGTTGCGACCGGCCGCAGACGCTATCGGTCGATGCGATCGCCGTCGATCCGATCTTGCTGCATCGGCTGCTCGCGCAGTGCCGCCGGGGCGAACATAAGGCCGCGTTCTGCGCGCGCGTCGATCAGGCCGATTTGCAGCGCTTTATGTCGGGGAAGTCTGGGCCAAACGAATACCGCACGCTTTCCGAACTGCCTGCGGACATCCCGCCCAGCTTCGACGGCTCCAGCCCCGGCGCGGATTCCAGTGTGTCCGTGGAGACACGGCCATGAACGACGTTTCCATCATCGACCACTTCCTCAACGTTTTCTCGACCTACATCGACTCGGGGTTTGGCCTGCTGCATGGCGAGGTGGCGTTTCTGACCGCGACGCTGGTGGCGATCGACATGACGCTCGCCGGCCTCACTTGGGCGCTGGGACACGCCGCCGGCCAGGGCGAAGACGTGATGGCCAAGCTCATCCGCAAGGTGCTCTACGTCGGCGCTTTCGCCTACATCATTGGCAACTTCAACTGGCTGGCGGGCATCGTGTTCCGCTCGTTCGCGGGTCTGGGCCTGACGGCCACCGGCTCGACCCTGAGCATGGAGACGTTCCTGCAACCGGGTCACATCGCCAAGACCGGCATCGACGCCGGTATGCCGATCCTCGAACAGATCAGCCAGATGGCTGGTTTCCCCGAGGTGTTCGTCAACATCACGCCCATCGTCGTGATGTTCCTCGCCTGGTTCACGGTCATCGTCTGCTTCTTCGTGCTGTCGGTGCAGCTCTTCGTCACATTGATCGAGTTCAAGCTGACCACGCTCGCCGGCTTCGTGCTGGTGCCGTTCGCGCTCTGGAACAAGACCGCGTTTCTCGCTGAAAAGGTGCTCGGCAATGTGGTGTCCACGGGCATCAAGGTGCTGGTGCTCGCAGTCATCGTCGGCATCGGCACGGGCCTCTTTGCCCAGTTCCCGACCACGCCTGCCGAGCCGTCCATCGACCATGCGCTGGTCGTGATGCTGGCCTCGCTCTCCATGCTCGCGCTGGGCATCTTCGGACCGGGCATTGCAACGGGCCTGGTGTCCGGTGCGCCGCAGCTCGGCGCGGGCGCGATGGCCGGGGCGACCGTAGGTGCAGCCGGTGCCGCGATCGGTGTGGCCGCGGCGGCTACCGGCGTCGGTGCCGCTGTCGCGGCCGGCGCGCGCATGGCGCCGGCTGCGGCGAGCGCCATCGGCAGTGGCACGCGGGCTGCCGCCTCGACAGCCGGCAGTGCGCGTTCGGCTTACCAGGCCGGTTCCGCCGCCGCGGGCGGTGGACTCAAGGGCGCGGCGGCGGGCGTGGGTAACGTCGCCAAGACCGGCGCGCAGGCCGCCGGGCAGAAGGCAGCGGCAGGTGCGCGGGCGTTTGGCGAACGCACCGCTTCGGCCTTCCGTGGGGAAAGCAGCGCCGGAGCCGATGCCAGCGCCCCGGAAGGTGGCACATCGTCCGCTGCCCCCGATTCCAAACAGCCCGCCTGGGCCAAGCGCCTGCATCGACGCCAGCAGATCAGCCATGCCGCCACGACGGCCACGCACACGCTGCGCGGCGGTGACGGAGGCGGCTCCGCACAAGGCCCGAGCTTGGGTGATTCCGATTCGTAAGGAGAACGACTTATGCGATTCAAGCGACCCCAGGTGCGCTACGCCAGTACGCCGCAGCCTGCCACTCCTTATCAGTCTGCGGCGCAGCTCTGGGACGAGCGCATCGGCTCGTCCCGCGTGCAGGCGAAGAACTGGCGATGGATGGCGTTCGGCTGTCTGGTGCTCGCGGTGCTGATGGCCGGGGGCCTGGTCTGGCGCTCGGCGCAGTCCACCATCACGCCTTACGTGATCGAGGTCGATCACGCGGGCCAAGTGCGCACGGTTGGCGAGGCGACGACACCGTACCACCCGACCGATGCGCAGATCGCCTATTACCTGGCGCAGTTCATCACGTGGGTGCGTTCGCTCTCCATTGATCCGGTGGTGGTGCGGCAGAACTGGCTCAACGCCTACGACTACACCACCGATCGCGGTGCGGCCGTGCTCAACGACTACGCGCGCACGAACGATCCGTTCGCGCGCGTGGGCAAGGAGTCGGTGACGGTGCAGGTCACGAGCATCACGCGCGCGAGTGACACGTCGTTCAACGTGCAATGGATCGAACAGCACTTCACCAATGGGGAACCCGAGAGCACCCAGCACTGGAACGCCATGATTTCCATTGTGTTGCAAACCCCGCGCACCGTACAGCGCCTGCGCAAGAACCCGCTGGGCATCTACGTCAACGGCCTGTCGTGGAGCCGTGAACTGGACGTGTCCGAAGGAGCCAAGCCATGAAACCGTCTTTCCGTTTCTACGCCGTCATGTTGATGCTCGCCGCCCTGACGGGCTGTGCCACGCAGGGCAAGCCGCCGCCGCGCATTTCGCTCGACGAGCCAATTGCCGCGCAGCCGCTGCCCGAACCGCCCAAGCCCGTCGAAGTGGTGGAGGTGCCGAAGGTGTTGCCGATGCCGGGGCAGATGAAGCCGCTGCCCGACGCGAGCGATGCCAAACCCGCGCCCGAACCCGCCGACGAAACCGTGCGCGTCACGCGTGCCAACGCCCAGGCGCGCATGGAACCCACACGCGAGGGCTACGTCAATGCGATCCAGGTCTGGCCGTACACCGACGGCGCGCTGTATCAGGTCTACACCGCGCCCGGTCGCGTGACGGTCATCGCCTTGCAGCCGGGCGAGCAACTGGTGACGGTCGCCGCCGGCGACACGGTGCGCTGGATCGTGGGCGACACGTCCAGCGGCGCCGGTGACGCGCTGCGCGTCAACGTCCTGGTTAAGCCCATCCGTTCCGGCCTGAAAACCAACCTGGTCATCACCACCAGCCGCAGGACGTACCTGCTGGAACTGACCTCGACCGGGAGCGCATGGATGGCGTCCGTGTCCTGGGAGTATCCGAAAGACCAGATGCTTGCGTTGCAGCGGCAAGAACAGGCCGCGCAGGCCGCCGCGCCCATCGATGCGGGGTTGTCCTTGGACAAGATCCATTTCCGCTACGCGATCAGCGGCAGCAATCCGCCGTGGAAACCGCTGCGCGCCTTCGACGATGGCCAGAAGGTCTATATCCAGTTTCCGCCGGGCATTGCCCAGGGCGAGCTGCCGCCGCTGTTCGTCATCGGCCCGCAGGGCGATGGCCAACTGGTGAACTACCGCTTTCGCTCGCCGTACTACATCGTGGATCGCTTGTTCGGCGCGGCCGAACTGCGGCTCGGCGGTGACAAGGGCGACGTGGTGCGCATCGAGCGCACCGATGGCACGCGGGGGAACTGACCATGAGCCAGGACGACACCCCGGACGCGCCTCTGTCCGACACCGCCAACGCCGCCCCGAAAGTCGCACCGGAGAGCATGACGCTGCGCTCGCCGCCGCGCCCGGTGACGCGGCTGAACAGGCGCACGCTGGCGTTCCTGACCGGCGGCCTGGGCGTGGCCGTGATCGGCGCCACCTTCTGGTCGTTGCAGCCCCATCGACACGGCGGCAACGCGCCGACCGAGCTTTATAACGTCGACCGCGTAACGCGCTCCGAAGAACTCGACCAGCTTCCGAAGGATTATTCCGGCTTGCAGCCCAAGCCTGCGCCGGCGGCCAGCGTGCCGACGCTGGGGCCACCGCTGCCGGGTGACCTGGGGCCGGCCATCGTACAGTCGCAGAAGCCACCGCCGTTGCCTGGCTCATCGCCCGGACAAGATCCGGAAGCGGCCGAGCGCGATGCGCTGCGCAAGGAAGCCGAGGCTGCGGCCGGGTCGTCGGTGTTCTTCCGCACCGGCAACCAGACAGGTGGCCAGCATGCCGCGGTTGCGTCGGCCGCATCGGCAGCTGCGCCATCGGCAAGCAATCTCTCAGCCTTCGATCCGCAAGCGGCTGGGCCGGCCTCGACGGCGGCGCAGCCTAACGATCCGACCGCAGTGCAGAACCGGCAGAGCCAGAAAGAAGCGTTCATGGCCAAGGGCGGCGATAGCGCAACGAGCAATAGCGGCACCTTGCAGACGCCGGCCTCACCGTACACCGTGATGGCAGGCACCGTCATTCCGGCCGCGCTGGTGACGGGCATCAATTCCGACCTGCCGGGATCGATTATTGCCGAGGTGACGCAGCCGGTGTACGACACCGCGACGGGGCGTTATCTATTGATTCCGCAAGGCTCGCGGCTGATCGGTCGCTACGACAGCCAGGTGGCATTCGGGCAGCGGCGCATGCTGCTGGTCTGGCTACGCCTGGTGCTGCCCGATGCATCGTCGATCGCGCTCGACAAGCTGCCTGGCATCGACCCGGCCGGCTATGCGGGCCTGGAAGACGGCGTGGACTGGCATTGGGGCCGCATCCTGGCCGGCGCGGCTCTGTCCACGCTCCTGGGCATCAGCTCCGAGATGGCGATGTCGAATCAGGGCAACCTCAACAACGGCAACACGGTCCTTGCGCTGCGCGACAGCGCGCAGGATACGGCCAATCAGGTTGGCCAGGAGATCACGCGCCGCAACCTGAGTGTCCAGCCGACACTGACGGCGCGGCCCGGTCTCCCGGTGGAGGTGATGGTGAACAAGGACATGGTGCTGCAACCGTACCAGCCGCTGTTCTTCAACCGGGGAAGTTCACGATGAACACGACGCGCAAGCTGCGCCTGGGGCCGTTGCCCCGAACCGAGAGCATCAAGCTGACCTTTGCATGTCCGGCAAGCCTGAAAGCTGACCTCGACCGCTACGCCGCGCTGCACGCGCAGACCTACGGCGAGGCAGTCGATCCCACAGTATTGATCCCGCACATGCTGGAGGCGTTCATGGCGGGGGATCGGGGATTCAGGAAGGGGGCTGCCGCCAAAACCGCGCCACTGAAACAGCCCTGACGACGCGGAGGATTCCCGCCATCACCCAACGACGAGAAAGCGCAGCCTCGGGCTGCGCTTTCGCTTTGACGGGCAACTTGGCGTATTCGGAGCCCGAGATCGCAAACCGATCTTGCCCGCTACGATGCCCTCAGGCTTGCTATCGCGACGCGCCTATGTGGCACCTAGACCGGGGAACCAAAAGGTCGTGCAGCAACCGGAAATACGTCTAACCTATTGCCCTGTATGGCCTTTCACCTTGCTGCGTGACCGGGCCAAAAACTTGACAGCAGACATTTTTTATGCCCTATTCCAGTCGATTTGGACGGAAAAGCACCCGATTCCGCGTGGCCGGACCGGGCACTCCCCCACCTATCCAGGCTCCAAGTTCCTGCCTGACGATTGACAGCGCTGTCATATCCTAAGAATACTTGCCGGAAATCCACCCGGGCACCGCCTTATGGCGCCCACCGCGATAAGGACCGTGCATGCACCATGCTCGAGGCGTTTGCTCCTCCCGCCTAGCTTTTGGAGCCCTCTTGATGTCGGCGCTGGCCAGTGCCACACCGGGCACAACGTTTTCTCAAGGCCAAGCTGACAGCACCGCCGTGCACCCGCAGGCTTGGCCCACGGCACACTCGCCGCTGGCTCCGAATCCAAAGATGGAGCGACGCATCCAAGCGCTGCTTGCGGCGATGACGGTCGAAGAAAAAGTCGGCCAGCTCATTCAAGCCGACATCGGTAGCGTTACGCCGGATGACGTACGCCGGTATCACCTTGGCGCCATCTTGGCGGGTGGCAATTCCAAACCTGGCGGAGGCCGGCTGGCGGGACCCGCGCAATGGTTGGCGCTGGCCAACACGTACTACAAAGCCTCCATGGATGTGCCGAAGGGACAGCCTGCCATACCCGTACTGTTTGGCTTGGATGCTGTGCACGGGAACAACGATGTAACGGGTGCCACGATCTTCCCGCAGAACGTTGCACTCGGAGCCACCCACGATCCCGCATTGATACAAAAAATCGGCGCTGCCACCGCGGAGGAAGTTCGCGCCATCGGCATTCCGTGGACGTTCGCACCTACGCTCGCTGTCCCCCAGGATGTGCGATGGGGACGCAGTTACGAAGGCTATTCGTCAAATCCCAAGCTCGTTGCCCAATTCGCCCCCGCCGTCGTCGAAGGCTTGCAAGGCAAGGCTGGCACCTCGGCATTTCTCGACGCCAAGCACGTCATCGCCAGCGCTAAACACTTCCTTGGCGATGGAGCGACGCACAACGGTACGGACCAAGGCGACGCGCAAATCAGTGAAACCGAGCTGCGCGATATCCACGCGGCAGGATATCCACCAGCCCTCGATGCCGGTGCGCAGACAGTGATGGCATCTTTCTCAAGCTGGAATGGCGTGAAGATGAGCGCCAACAAAGCGCTTCTCACGGATGTATTGAAAGACCGCATGCACTTCGACGGTTTCGTCGTAAGCGACTGGAACGCGCACGGTCAAGTGAAAGGTTGCACCAACGAAGACTGTCCTGCGGCGATCAATGCCGGGTTGGACATGTTGATGGCACCCGACAGTTGGCGTGGGCTTTACGAGAACACACTGGCGGAAGTGCACAACGGCGTCATTCCCATGACGCGACTGGACGATGCTGTTTCTCGCATCCTGCGAGTGAAGCTCCGACTAGGTTTGTTCGATATCGGCGCACCATCCAAACAACCGCTCAGCGGCAAATTCAATTTGGAGGGAAGCGCGGCGCATCGTGCGCTAGCACGGCAAGCAGTACGCGAATCGCTCGTGTTGCTCAAGAATCAGCATCATCTGCTCCCGCTAAATCCGCATCAACACATCCTGGTTGCGGGCGATGGCGCCGATAGCATTCCCAAACAAAGCGGCGGCTGGACCCTCACATGGCAAGGCACGGGCACCGTCAACGCCAATTTCCCACACGGACAATCCATCTGGGGCGGCATCCGCGAACAAGTCAAAGCGGCGGGTGGCACGGCAACGCTGTCCGTCGATGGGTCCTTCAACCGGAAACCCGATGTTGCCATTGTGGTGTTCGGCGAGGACCCTTACGCGGAATTCCAAGGCGATCTGCCCAACCTTGCGTACAAGCCGAGCGACGATAGCGACCTGCAACGGCTAAAGCGTCTGCATGCGCAAGGCGTGCCCGTGGTGTCCGTGTTTTTGTCGGGACGCGTGCTTTGGGTCAATCCGGAAATCAATGCGTCCGATGCATTTGTAGCCGCATGGCTGCCGGGCTCCGAAGGTGGCGGCATTGCCGACGTTCTGCTGCGCAAGCGCGACGGTAGCGTTCACTACGATTTCCACGGCAAGCTGGCTTACGCATGGCCTCGCAACGCCGCGCAGACAAGCCAAACGTCCCCCGATCCGCTATTCCCCTTCGGCTACGGTTTGACTTACGCCGATAACGGCGACCTCCCCGCCCTGTCCGAAGATCCCGGCATTCGTTTGGATGGCGGTCAAAGCGGCGCGTATTTCATGCGCGGCAAACCCACAACGGGCTATTCGCTGGTACTCACGGACACCGGCGGCGATAGCAAACCGATCACCGCGATGCCAGCCAACAGCGTACTAGGTGATTTGCGCGTTACTGCCGTCGACTATCACGTGCAAGAAGATGCGCGACGCTTCGCATGGACTGGGCAGCACGCTTCGCAGCTTGCCATCACCACGCAGAACGCGATGAATCTATCGCGACAAACCAACGGCGATGTGCAGATCGTGGCCACGCTCCGTCTCGACGCATCAGCGCCCCATGACGCGACCTGGGGTGTCGGTTGCGGCCCAGGCTGTCATGCCGAAGTTCCTGTGCAGAAGATGCTTGCGACGCTGCAAAAGGGGCAGTGGACGCGTGTGGGAGTTTCCCTCAAGTGCTTCCAACAGCATGGTGCCGACATGAGTCGTATCGACCGGCCATTTGTACTGCGAAGCGAACCGGGAACGACCCTCTCCATCGCCTCGGTAGTCCTGGCGACCAACGCGGACCGCAGCGTGGACTGCGTCAATCACTAATCCCCGCATGGTGGCTCGGCGTTCCATCGCCGGGTCACACCAAACCGATGATTTACGCGATTTGCGCGCTGCGCGCCGACTCAACGCGTTGCAGATACGCTTGGCGCATCTGCTCCACCAGCGCGCGATGCTGAGGCAAATCGTTCATCGCGTGCGCCCCAACCTGTTGGATCGCCGCAAATTCGCGCTGTGCTTCGTCCATGCGAGGGAAGCTGCTGCGCATAGGCTCCAGGTTCGTCTTGTACTCCATGCCGTAAAGCACGTATTGCCAGCTTGCCGGCATAAACATCTCCAGATCGGTCACGAAGTCGAGCCGGTGCGGCGGACGGTGGCGCCATGCCGCCAGGCGATCGCGCAAGCTTTCGGGAATGCTTGCCGAATCGGTGTTGTCGATCCAGAACGCCGAATCGCGCCGCTGCGTGAGGCAATAGTGCATCTTGATGAAGTCCAGCACGCGCTCGTATCGCGCACACATCATCGCGTTGAAGTGCTTGGCGGCGCGATCCATATCGTCCCTATCGGTCGGCAACAGATGGGTGAGCAGATACGTACCCAATTCAACCAGTGCGATGCCCGTCGATTCCAACGGCTCGACAAAACCGCCGGCCAGGCC
>DATJMR010000305.1:0-3906 GCA_035508595.1 Dyella sp. | reverse complement strand
TCGTCGAAGGTTACGCAGCGGCCTTCCTGCCATACGTGTGTTTCGCCGCCCACGCGCAGCGCGCAATCGGGCGGAACCACCAACGGCAGATGCGTCACCAAACGCACGTTGGTCACGCCGGTGTGGGGAAGAATATGCGTGCCGGGGCTAAGCACCGAAAACAAAGCCTCCGGCGCGTGATTGCGAATACGTGCCAACGGCAGGTTATCCAGCAACGCAGCCGTGCGAGGGCACGCCTGGGCATGCGCCTTATAGCGCTCGCCATGCCGAAAGAAAAAGTAGGCATCCCACGCCGCTGGCGCAGGGCCCGACGATTTCAGCATCTCTTGCTGCGCCTGCCCGGGCTGCGGCGCGCCGAGGAACGTCTCCAAGCTGGACTCCTGCGCCAGCACGTTGCGCAGTTCTTCGCGTATGTCGTCGGCGAAAGCCTCCAAGCCTTCCTGCCAGGGGAAGCGCTCGCGCGGATAATAAGGCTGGCTTGGAACACCGGGAAAATAGAGGAATTTCGGACGCTGGCGCGAATCGGGCATATCGATGGAACGCTCTCCCAGATAGACGTCCAAACAATGTTTCACGCGCTTTAGCTCATCGGCGCCATAACGCTGCTGCAAGGGCTCCAGCACGCCGTGAAAAAAAGCGAGCCGCCCGGCATCAACGTAACGCATCGCATGTTTCACCGCTTCGCGAAGGCCGGGTGCGGTGGTCGCATCGTTGGTCCAGCGCCCTTGGTTTTGCGCCGAGCGCAAGGCGCCGAAGTAAGCTTTCAACGCTTCATGCGGCTGACCGAGCTGCTCCAGCGCCTGCCCCAGTCGCAATCGCGCGACAAACAAATCCGGCGCGATGCGCAAGGCTTCGCGCAATGTCTGGGCGGCAACCGCGCCATCGGCCGCCGCCAAATGCACGGTGCCAAGCTGCTGCAGCACCGCCGGATCGTCAGGACGAAGCCGCGCAGCCGCTTGCAGACGCGCAAGCGCTAAATTCAGCTCACCCTCGGCGACGTGGCAGCTGGCCAGCAGTTGCAAGGATTCCACGTCGTCCGGCACTTCATCCAGGACCCGCTGCAGCAGCGCTCGCGCCTGCCCTACGTCTGCACGCTCCAGGCACGCATGCGCGGCCTCGCGCCATTGCGCGACCTGCGCGGCGACCGATGTGTTCATGGATGCCTCCTTCCCCGCACCGTTCGCGTTTTATCGCATACCGGCAGAGGCTTTCCACCCTTGTTTTTCGCGAAAAAGGAGCCACGGCAACCTCTTTGCAACCATTTCGCCATCGCACGGTGACGTTGCGACATCAAACTGTGATCCCGGGAACCTACCGGGGAGCGCCGTCATGGCCATTCTTCGCTGCCGAAGCGCCTTCATTTCCGACGTACATCTGGGCACACCGGACTGCAAAGCCGCCTATCTGCTGGATTTTCTGCGCAGCTTGCAGTGCGAGAAGCTCTATCTCGTCGGCGATATCATCGATTTGGAATCGCTGGCCCGCCGCCGATGGTGGCATCCCGATCACGGCACGGTGATTGCCGAAGTGCTGGATATGGCACGCCGTGGGGTCGAGGTGACCTATATCCCCGGCAATCACGACTGTGCGTTGCGAGGTCTGGTGGGGCAGTCCATTTGCGGGGTACGCATCGAGTTGGATGCTATCCACACCGGTGCGGACGGCCGCCGTTACCGTGTCAGCCACGGCGACGAATACGATCCGGAGCAGATCGGACGCAGCTGGATGCTGCATATCGGCGAGGCCATGCATCGCTTCGTCTGCTGGGGCAACCGGCGCGTCAACGCCTGGCGTCGCCGCATGGCGCTGCCGTATCTGCCGTTGTCGATCATCGTGAAATCGCACATCGGCAAGGCGCTGGCTTATATCCGCGCTTATGAAGAGCGCGTCGCGGCCGACGCGCGCGAACGCGGCGTGGACGGCCATATTTGTGGCCATATTCATTTCGGCCAGGTACGCACGATCAACGGCGTGGTGTACCTCAACGACGGCGACTGGGTGGAACATTGCACCGCGCTGGTCGAAGATGAATTGGGTGCGATGGAATTGATCCACTGGAGCGAACAGCCCACCGCGCTCGGCCACGCCAGCCGCGAGCTGGTGCGCCCCTCGCCGATGGCCGCGCTGGCCCTTGCACCGCTCGCCCACCGCCAAAAGCAAGACCTCGACGAATTGCAATCGGCGGCATGAGCCCCGTTGCAGGCGCCGAGCGGAATTAGCGAACTCACCGGATCGCGGCGTTCTGCTATCCCGTTGTTTGCGTGAAAGCCTTGAAGCGAAGCGGATCGCCAATATATGGGAGGGGTTACAATGGCCCACTCTCTGCTGGAGTTTCCGCGCTCATGTCCCTCGACACCGCCACCCGCGACCGTATCGAAAGCCTGCTCAAAGACCACCGCGTGGTGCTGTTCATGAAGGGCACCCGTTCTCAGCCGATGTGCGGTTTCTCCGCGGCCGCTACCAATACGCTCAACGAGTTGTTGCCCGACTACCACACGGTGAACGTGCTGGAAGATCAGGAAATCCGCGAAGGCATCAAAGCATTCGGTAACTGGCCGACCATTCCGCAGCTGTATGTCGACGGCGAATTGGTTGGCGGCGCCGACATCATTCGTCAGATGTACGGTAGCGGCGAATTGCACCAGCTGTTCGGCGCCGCTGCGCCGGATCGCACACCGCCGGAAATCACCATTACGGATAAAGCGGCCGAAGCGATCCGCGCAGGCACCGCGGATGCCCAAGGCCTCGCGCTGCACCTGGAAATCGGCCCGGACCACAGCGCGGGTTTCCAGCTTGCCCCGCCGAGCGAACACGACATCGTAGTGACCGCCAACGGCATCGAAGTGCATTTCGATCCGGCCAGCGCGCAGCGCGCCAAGGGCATCGTGATCGACTGGGTGTCCACCATGCAGGGCGAAGGCCTTAGCCTGAAGTTTCCCGGTGCCAACAACAACGGCATTCAGTCGATGAGCGTGCAGGAGCTCCAACAGCGCCTCGCCGCCGGAACCATCACATTGATCGATACGCGCCCAACGCAAGGTCGCAGCATCGCTTCGCCGCTTCCTCAGGCACGCGTTCTGGAAGAAGAAGGCTATAGCGCACTCGCCAATTTGCCCAAAGACACGCCACTCGCTTTCATGTGCCACCACGGCATTTCCAGCCGCGGCGTGGCGGAACGATTTGCGGCCCATGGATTCACGCAGGTGTACAGCGTGGACGGCGGCATCGACGCTTGGGCGGCTGAAATCGATACAAGCGTACCGCGTTACTGATACGCCATCGCTTTAATCGGAGCCGAGAAAAACGGGGCGCAGGCCCCGTTTTTTGTGTCTGCACATTCGCGCAACGCGTTGATCCGCGATTTAAGCGGCAAGAAATCATCATCAGCCGAGGTTGAATCGTGGCTTTAACCCATGCCAGTCGCTTCGGCGGTTGTTGCATACCGTCGCGACGCCAACTTATGTTGGCCATCGGGCTCTGCCTAAAGTTTTGCTAGCGGTGCGTCGTTCTCCCTGTCCAGCGCCACCGGAGTGATCGTTGGCTAGGCCGAACCCGGCAAAACGGTTCATATCGTAAATTTCAGACCGGCTTCAAGCGCGACCTGACCGCCGACTCGCAGGCCCTATCGCGCCGCTTCGTTGCTCATAGAAGGGTACACCGTGTCCGTCGTCAAGAACGGCAAGGTCGTCGACAGCTGCGGCAACGCGCAAACCGTCATCCGTGGCGGTACCGACGTCTCATTCGCGGCCAACGCCGAGCAGCTTTCGAAACTGCCGATTGTGCGCGCATCGATACCGCGACTGGCCCCCACCACTGCGCGATCGCCTCGCGCGCCGAAACGAACGAGACCGCCGGTTGCCCGGCGGCCTCGTTTGTCTTGCATCTGGCCTCCTCCGCCCGGTGACA
>DATJMR010000304.1:0-6585 GCA_035508595.1 Dyella sp. | reverse complement strand
GGGTGCTCGAAACGCAGCGCCACATGAATCGTTTGCGCAGCACGGAAGTGCCGCGTCGGCACAAGTTGCCGCGTGAAGAGTTCCTGGATGCCTATTACACCGCCGGTCGTCCGGTGATCGTCACGGGCATGATGGAAGACTGGCCCGCCATGGCAACGTGGGGGCTCGATTATTTCAAAGAACGTTGCGGCGAACGCGAAGTGGAAATTCAGTTCGGACGCGATTCGGATACGCAATACGAACTTCGCAAAACGGCGCACCGCAAAACCATGCTGTTTGGCGATTACGTCGAGATGGTGCGTGATGCCGGACGCAGCAACGATTTCTACATGACCGCGTACAACGAGGGCAAAAATCGCACGGCGTTGGCCGAATTGTGGCACGACATCGTGCAGATCCCCGAATACCTCAACGGCGAAGGTTCAACACAGGGTTTCCTATGGTTCGGGCCTCCGGGCACCATCACGCCGTTCCATCACGATCTCACCAACAACTTCATGGCGCAGGTGATCGGTCGCAAACGCGTTCTGCTGATGCCCGCGTGCGAGATCGCGCATGTCTACAACCATGAGCATTGTTTTACGCATGTCGATGGGCGGCATATCGATCTTCAGCGCTATCCGGGCATGGCAGGCGTGCAGGTGCTTTCCTGCACTTTGAACCCCGGCGAAGTATTGTTTTTGCCCGTGGGGTGCTGGCATTTCGTGGAAGGCCTGGATATTTCGGTCACGGTGTCGTTCACCAACTTCTTGTGGGATAACGATTTCACAGCCGAATATCCGCGACAGCAAACGTTTTAGATCGGCAACGTTGGCAATACCGACAATCGTCCCCAGATTGGAGGCTTCTTCACCGAGGCCTTCACATGATTCCGTTCTCCGTACTCGATCTTGCACCGGTCATCGAGGGCAGTACGCCTACTCAGGCGTTTGCCAATACGTTGGATCTGGCGCGGTGGACGGAGCAGCTTGGTTACCAACGTTATTGGTTGGCAGAGCACCACAACATGCCCGGCATCGCCAGCGCCGCGACGGCCGTGTTGACCGGTCACGTGGCGGGTGGAACATCGCGTATCCGGGTAGGAGCGGGCGGCATCATGTTGCCCAATCATGCACCGTTGCAGGTGGCCGAGCAGTTCGGCACGCTGGCGTCGCTTTATCCGGGGCGCATCGATCTTGGCCTTGGGCGCGCACCGGGTACGGATCAAGCCACGGCGCGCGCCTTGCGTCGCTACTACGAAGGCGCCGAAACATTTCCAAACGACGTGCAGGAGCTGTTGGCGTACTTCGAGCCGGCGTCGCCAGATCAGCCCGTGCGCGCCGTGCCTGGTGCCGGTGTGGAAGTTCCCGTCTGGTTGCTTGGGTCGAGTCTATTTAGCGCACAGCTTGCGGCTGCGCTGGGTCTGCCATTCGCTTTCGCATCGCATTTCGCACCGGATGCCATGGACGAGGCGTTGATGCTTTATCGCCGCGACTTCAAACCGTCCCCGCGGCTCGACAAGCCTTACGCCATGCTGGGGGTCAACGTCGTGGCCGGCGAGAGCGATCACGAAGCACGGCGCCTGTTTACGACACAGCAGCAGAGTTTTGTGAATTTGCGCCGTGGTCGCCCCGGTCTGATTCCGCCGCCGGTCGACGACATTGATGCGTATTGGTCATCCGCCGAGAAATTCATGGTGGAGCGTGCCCTGGCGTGTGCCGTTGTGGGTGGTCCGGCGACGGTGGAGAAGGGTTTGGCTGCCTTCATGGAGCGTCATCGCCCGGATGAGTTGATGGTGACCGCCAACGTGTTCGATCACGTAGCGCGAAAGCGTTCGTTCCAGCTGGCCATGCAGGCGCGCGAAGCGCTTGCCGCCTAGGCTGCTAGCCAGGGGAAATTTTCGTCGCAGAAGTTAATGCCCTGCCGCGCGGTTGGGCGGATCGTGCTTTACAGGCAAATAGTACATTTATATAATATATACAAATGTACTATTTGCCGAGGAACGCGACCATGGCCGATTTTGCTTCCACCGAGCAGCGTCTGGCGGTTACCTGTCGCCGTTATCCCGATTTTCCGCGCCGCCCAGGCGTCCTGGTGCGGCTGATCAAGCATATCCACAAGTTATTGCACGACGAGGCGAATGTGCTGCTCAAGCCTCACGGCATCAATCATCCGGAATACAACTTGCTGATGATGCTGTACGGCACCACCAGCGGTACGATGTCGCCGTCGGAGCTGGCTGATGCGGCGGGCGAAAAGTCGGCCAATATCACCCGACTCACCAACGAGCTGTGCGAAAAAGGGTTGATTGCGCGCAGCGGTAGCGCCGATGATCGCCGCAAGGTCGAATTGAGTTTGACGCCGCAGGGGCACGCGGCCATCGATGGGTTTCTTCCGGATATCTGCACGTTGCTGGCAAGGCAAGGGCGTCATCTAACTACTTCCGAACAGATTCAGCTCGAAAAGCTGTTGAAGAAATTTTTGAGCGGATTGGCAGACTGAGGTCGTCATGTCCGTACCCGATATTCCCGCCGTTACGCCCCGCATGCGCGAAGCCATCGCGACGAGCCTGCGCGAAGAAAGCTCGACGTGGCTGTTCGTGTTCAAGTCGCTGCTTGCGTACTACATCACCGGCTGGCTGGCCATGCGCTTGGCGCTACCGCAACCTTCGACGGCGATGCTTACCACCATTATCGTCGCGAACCGCCAGACGGGCATGGTATTGGCCAAGAGTTTCTATCGTGCCATGGGCACGCTGGTCGGTGCGCTGGCGGGTTTGCTGATCGTTGCGCTTTTTCCGCAACAGCGGGTGTTGTTCCTGTTGGCGCTGTCGCTGTGGGTCGGTGCATGTTCCGGCGGCGCGACGCTGTATCGCAATTTCACGTCGTATGCCTTTGTGCTGGCCGGCTACACCGCGGCCATCGTTGCGGTTCCCGTTATCGACAATCCGTTGGGGGCATTCGACTCGGCCGTATGGCGCGTGAGCGAGGTGCTCTTGGGTATTGCCGTCTCCGGTGCCGTGAGCGACCTGATCTTTCCGAGCCGGATCCGCGACGACTTGCGCCGCGCTTGTCGGGCGCAGTTCGCCAACTTTATCCAATTCGTGCAAAGGGCGGTGGCCGGAAAAGTGGCGCGTGACGATCTGGAAAATGCGCATCTACGTTTCGTGCGCGATGCCGTGACGCTGGAGGATCTGCGAAGCGCGGTGGTTTTCGAAGATCCCGAGGCGCGCGCTCGCAGTGGCCACATGTTGCTGCTGAATCAGCGTTTCATGGCGGCATCCACCAGCTTGCAGACACTGCATCATCTGATCAATCGCCTGAAACACAATGGCCATGACACGGCGGCTAATGCGTTGATCAAGCTGTATCAGCCAATGGGCGAAGCGCTCGACGCACCCATCGAGGCAGGCGCCGCGGCACGCGTGCTATTGCCTCGGTTGAATCGCGCCCACGCCATCATGGACAAATGCAAGACTTCTTTGCGCGCTGGCATGGCCTCCGATATCGATGCGCTTGATTTCGATACGGGCGCCGCCTTGCTCGACCGTTTCGTTGACGAACTTTTCGCTTACGTCGATACAGCCTCCGAGCTGCAAGCACCGCGACTCACCGGTGCGGCCGAACGCGTGCGCTTCGAGCGTGGCAACGATTTTCTAGGTGCCGCACTGGCCATGTTGCGCACCGCTATCACGCTGATTGTACTGAGCGTGTTCTGGATCAATTCGGCATGGCCGTTCGGGGCTTCGGCGATGATCCTTGCAACGATCTTCGCCGGATTGTTCGCCGCGGCGCCAAACCCCACCCAGGCCGTAGGGAAGACCTTTTTCGGATTTTTGCTCGGCATGTCGGCAAGTTTTGTCTGTTTGTTTGCCGTCTTGACGCAGATGGATGGATACGGGTTGCTGGTTGCCGGTACCGCACCGTTCATCATGATCGGCGTGGCGTCGATGGCGTGGCCGACCACCACGCTGTTCGGCGTTGGTTACTGCCTGGGATTCACCTACATTCTGGCGGCCAAGAATGAAATGAGTTTCGACGCCGTCCATTTTTTGAATGACGCGCTGGCCCAACTCGTAGCCCTTGGTTCGGCGGCCGCCGCGTTCGCATTGGTGCCGCCGGCCATCGGTAGCCTGTGGTTGCGCCGTCGACAGCTGGAGCGCTTACGTCGACAGGTCGGTCTGGCGGCGACTGCGCCGTTGCCCGGGTTGCGTAGCCGCTTTGAAAGCATCAACCACGATCTCTTTGCGCAGATCGTTGCGCAAACGGAGCGCGGCAGCCAAGCCTCGCGCAGTTTGACGGCCTGGACATTGTCCGTGCACGAAGTTGGGCGCACGCTGATCGAGTTGCGCACCGATATGGCCAATCGCCCTCTGCCGGAAGACATGCGCGAATCGATCCATCGCGCGATCGACACCCTTGCGCAGCTTTTTGAACATCCCGACGCAAACACCTACCAGCAGGCGCGCGCGGCCATCATTGCGGCCACCGTCATGTTAGACGGCGACGAAGCGACGCGACCGTTGTTGGATCACCTGCATCTGTTACGTCTGGCCATGCTGGACGAGCAATCCGTACTGGCCGCTTACATGCCTGCTCGAGCCACGATAGAAGGAGCCGCTCATGCCACGTGAAATTGCCATCGGTGACGCGCTCGTTCCCGGGTTGTTGGTGTGGTTTGTCATATCGATCGTATTGCTGATGATGTTCGATTGGATCGTCGGGCGTTACGGGCTTTATCGCTTCGTGTGGCATCCGGCGCTGTTCCGTCTCGCTTTTTTTGTCTGCGTTTTTGGCGGCATTGCCTTGTTGACCTACTGATGGAAGGCTGACTTTCGCACCTTATTCCCATGAAAAATACTCACTACATCCGTTTTGCCATCACCGCTATCGTCGTGGTTTTCGCCGTGTTGATCGGATACGGCCTGTGGCGGCACTACATGTATTCGCCCTGGACGCGCGACGGACGCATTCGCGCCAACGTGGTGCGTATCGCGCCGGACGTGTCCGGCTTGGTGACAGCCGTCAACGTCCTCGACAACCAGCAGGTAAAGAAGGGCGACGTGCTTTTCGTGATCGATCACGCCCGCTATGCCGATGCCGTCGACCAGGCCAAGGCAAATTTGGCGGCGGCGCAAGCGGCAACGGTAGCCGCGCAAGCCAACATCGATGCGGCCAAGGCGGCCACCGCGCAGAGCAAGTCGAACTTCGCCATGTATGAGGCGCAATCCAAGCGGCGACAGGATTTGAAAGACGTCGTTTCGAGCGAAGATCTCACCAATTCGCGCGCCACCGCCGACGCGGCACGAGCGACGTGGGATAAGGCCCGCGCCGGTATCGAACAAGCCACCGCCGCCCAGCAGCAAGCCGCGGCAGCGGTGACGCAGGCGCAAGCGGCGCTGGCAACGGCACAGCTCAATCTGCAACGCACGGAAGTGCGTGCCCCCGTCGACGGTTACATCGCGAATCTGCTGGTGCGCGTAGGCGATTATGCGAGTGCCGGAGCGCCACGTCTGGCATTGATCGACAGCGATTCGTTTTGGGTGGACGGATATTTCGAAGAAACCAAATTGCCGCAGGTGCGCGTGGGCGATCCTGTCGATATCCGGCTTATGAGCGGCAGCGTGCACTTGCGTGGCACGGTCGAGGGTATTGCACGCGGTATCGGCGGTGCCGTGGATCCTACGGGTACGGACCTGCTTGCCAACATCAATCCCACTTTCAATTGGGTGCGACTGGCGCAGCGCGTACCGGTACGCGTACGCATCGACACCAAGCACATGCCGGCGGGAACCGTGCTGGTGGCGGGGCAGACGGCGACGCTGATCGTGCATCCGAGCCAAAGCGGCGATAACGCGACCGCGGATCGGTGAGATAGTCATGCGTCGAAATCTGAAGATACCCGTTCGCTTTTCGGCACTGGTGCCGTGCGTGGTGTGCGCGATGCTGGCTGGATGCGCAACACCGGGGGGATTGCATCCCACCGGCAAAATCCTCGATCCGGGAAGTCTCAAGAGCGAGCAAAGCTTTGCCAGTGTCCCAGTTAGCGCAACGGCTTGGCCGGCGCAGGACTGGTGGGTAAGTTTCGGCGATCCACAACTGTCCACGTTGATCGACGAGGCGCTGAAGAACAACCCGAGTCTGGCTGAGGCCCAGGCTCGCGCGCGGCAAGCGCAGGCCGTCGCCGATAGCGCCAACGCGGCACGGCTGCCGCAGGCGCAGCTGGATGCCAGCGTTATCGGCGCGCGTCTTTCCAGCAAAGACCCGGTTTATCCGTCTTACGCACTGGGAACCTTTGCGTGGTCGAAGTCCGTTACGGCGGATTTCTCGTGGGATCTCGATCTGTGGGGCGGCCAACGCGCCGCGTGGGAAGGCGCGTTGGGGCGCAGCCGTGCCGCTGAGGTCGAAGCCTACGCCGCGCGCATCCAGTTGTCCGTGAACGTGGCGCGCGCGTACGTGGCGCTGGGTTATGCCTTCGCGCAAAAAGACGTCGCCGAAGGCGAGCTGCAACGTACCGGTCAGACGCTGGCGTTGACAAAGCGGTTGGTCGCCGGTGGTTTGGGCACGCCGCAACAGGAAGCACTCGCCGATTCGCAGGTGGCCAGCG
>DATJMR010000303.1:0-7411 GCA_035508595.1 Dyella sp. | reverse complement strand
GCAATCGTCATTGACTGTCGGAAATCAAACCCGTTTGAAGGAACGTCACCATGAATAAGACCGTTCGTATCGCCCTGGTCGCCCTGCTCTGCGTCGGCGCGGCCGCCTGCTCCAAGAAACAGGAAGTGAAGCCCCAGCCGCAACAGCAGCCGGAAACCACGACCGCTCCGGCCCAACAGGGTACCGGCAAGTACACCGCCGCTGACCTCGACACCGACGCCTGCCTGAAGCAGCGCGTTGTGTACTTCGACTTCGACAAGGACGAAGTGAAGCCGGAGTTCCAGCAGATCATGCAGTGCCATGCCAAGTTCCTGCAGGACGTCCCGACCGCTCGCATGCGTCTGGAAGGCAATGCCGACGAGCGCGGTACGCGTGAATACAACCTGGGTCTGGGTGAGCGCCGCGGCAATGCCGTGTCCAGCGCGCTGCAGGCCAACGGCGGTTCCGCCAGCCAGATCAACGTGATCAGCTATGGCAAAGAAAAGCCGGTGTGCCGCGAGCACAACGAGGACTGCTGGAGCAAGAATCGTCGCGTTGAGATCGTCTACACGGCGACATAATGGTGTTTCGATTGGCTAATCGTTTGACGGCCAATCTCAGCATGGCGGGCGCCTTGGCGTCCGCCTTGCTGTTTGTGGCGCCTTTGCACGCGCAAAGTTCGCCGATGAGCCTTTCCGATCGCGTTGCGCGGCTCGAGCAGCAACAGCAGAACCAGGACCAGAACAAACTCGGTCAGCTCAATCAGCTGCAGCAAATGCAAACGACGATGCAGCAGATGCAGGGGCAGATCGAAGAGCTTCAGCATCAGGTCCAGCAACTGCAGGATCAGGGCAAAGCCCAGTACACGGATTTAGACAGTCGTGTCGGCCGCCTCGAAAAGGGTGCCAGCGCGAACCCGGCCGCGTCCGGCTCGACACCGGCTCCGGCGACAAGCGCGGCGCCAGCGGGCACAACGCCGCAGCCCGCACCGGGCACGGAGCCTGCCGCCGCGGCATCCGCACCCGCGGCACCGTCCGAGTCGCCCGCGCAAAAAGCGGCTGCTCTCGCTGCATACAACGCGGCATTCAAATCGTTGCGCGCAGGCGACTATGTGTCTTCGTCGCGCGGCTTCCGCGAGTTCATCCAGAAGTATCCGAACGAGTCGCTTACGCCGAATGCTTTCTATTGGCTGGGCGAGTCGTACTACGCCACGACGAACTATCAAGTTGCGGTGGAAGCTTTCAAGCATCTGCTGAGCCAGTATCCGCAGAGCGACAAGGTGGCTGATGCCACCCTCAAACTGGGTTACAGCCAGTTGGAAATGAAGCAGAAGGATGCCGGCGTCGCGACCCTGAAATCGGTGGTCGCCAAGTACCCCAATTCCAACGCGGCCAAGCTTGCTCAGGAGCGTTTGCGCCGGCTGTCGCAGCCGACTCGCTAAGAATGCTCTGTTCCATTTTGCGTAGGTGGCAGATGTCCAGAAAGCTCGCAGGTTGTGTTGCGCGGCGCAGGGCCGGTGACACCTGCGCAAAATGGAACAAAGCATCTTTCGGGGTATGGTGGTGAGTGGCAGTTCGACCAGCGTGGAGACGACCACGTCGGCCCCTTCGGCGGCCGAACGTTTGCGTATCACCGAGATCTTCCACTCGATTCAGGGCGAAGCCGATGCGATCGGCTGGCGGACCGTATTCGTTCGCCTCACGGGCTGCCCATTGCGTTGCGTGTGGTGCGATACCGAGTATTCGTTCTACGGCGGCAACTGGCGCGATATCGACGACATTCTTGCCGAGGTCGCCTCGCATGGTGCCAAGCACGTTTGCGTTACCGGCGGCGAGCCGCTGGCGCAAAAGCGCTGCCTGATTCTGCTGCGCAAATTGTGCGATCTTGGCTACGACGTATCGCTGGAAACCTCCGGTGCGTTGGATATTTCAACCGTCGATCCGCGCGTACGCAAAGTGATGGATCTGAAAGCGCCCGATTCGGGTGAAAGTGCACGCAACCTTTGGTCCAATCTCGATCACCTGCTTGCCCACGACCAGGTCAAGATCGTGATTGCCAGCCGTGCCGACTACGAATGGGCGCGCGGGGTCGTGGCCGAATATCGCATCGATCAACGCTGCATGGTGCTGTTCTCGCCAGTACACGGCGCGGTCGAGCCGCGTGCGTTGGCCGAGTGGATTATCGAAGACAAGTTGCCGGTGCGCTTTCAATTGCAGCTGCACAAACTGCTGTGGAATGACGCGCCTGGGCATTGATGGGCCCGTTGTCTCGCCGTCGTTTCGGCTCTCGCCGGCATGATGAAGTGAAACTTCCCTGCGTAAGGGATAAGCCATGCGCACCGGCCTGTGTCGCCGGCAGCGTTTCCGGCCGGTGACCGGCCGTTCTTCCGCACTTGGAAATTGCTATGTCAGGTTCTACACCCAGCAAAGCCGTCGTTCTTGTTTCGGGCGGCATGGATTCGGCCGTTACCATTGCCATCGCGCGCGAGCAGGGCTATCAGGTTCACGCATTGAGCGTGGCTTACGGTCAGCGCCACAGTTCCGAGCTGGAGGCCGCCGCGCGCGTTGCCAGGATGCTTGGTGCCGTGGAGCACAAGACAGTGCATGTCGATCTGCGCACCATCGGCGGCTCCGCACTCACCGCCGACATCGACGTGCCGGAGGAGGGCGGCGAAGGCATTCCCATTACCTACGTGCCAGCGCGAAACACCATCATGCTGTCCATTGCGTTGGGGTGGGCCGAGGTGCTCGGTTCCACCGACATCTGGTGCGGCGTCAATGCGGTGGACTATTCCGGCTATCCGGATTGCCGCCCGGCATTCATCGAGGCGTTCGAGCACCTGGCCAATGTGGCGACCAAGGCGGGCGTGGAGGGCGCGGGCATCCGTATCCACGCGCCGCTGATGGCCATGAGCAAAGCCGACATTGCCCGGGAGGGCCATCGCCTGGGCGTCGACTTCTCGGCCACCGTGAGCTGCTATCAGGCGGATGCGGCGGGTCGGGCCTGCGGTCACTGCGACGCCTGCCGGCTGCGCGAACAGGGTTTTCGTCAGGCCGGCCTGCCCGACCCCACCCGATATGCCTGATCTGATCGGAAGGCCCGCTTCGCGGGTTGTATCGCGAGCCGTCAGGCCATAAAATTGCGAGCTCACTTTTTTCCGGGCCGTTAGCTCAGTCGGTAGAGCAGTAGACTTTTAATCTATTGGTCGACAGTTCGAATCTGTCACGGCCCACCATCAAGTGAAAAGGACTTACTTCAGGTAAGTCCTTTTTTTATGCGCTGACGAAAATCGACGCGACCAGCGGCGAACTTGTTGCTACCACTCCATCAAAAACCACGCGCAGAGTGATGCTCCCGCCGCGATGGTCGCTGACGGAACAAGATTGAAAGCATCCGGTGGACCGCTTTGCGGTTCGACGCACGTCGCGTGGCTGGGTTGGTCATACACCACCCAGTGACGGCAATCGGACGTGAGGCGAACGTGTTGTCCGTTGCGATGAAGAAACACGGGCTTGGTATTGAGAAAGCAATCGTCCCACGGCCCTGGAGGCGGCTCGGCCAGGGGAAGGGTGGCCATGCCTTCCGCGTCGCGTGGGTAGAAACGATCGGGTGCAAAGTCGATACGATCGGGTTTCCGAAACCAGGGATGCCATCCGATCGTCGCGGGCATCGCGTGTTGGCCGGCCGTCAGCGTCAGCACCATCTTCAATTGCCGTTGACCCACTTGGATATGTTGGCGGGCAACGCCGCCGAATGGCCAGCGATCGTCTTCGGGCAGGTGCAACGAAAGCTCGACGTGCGTGGGTGATTGCTCATCGACCCGCCATGGCTCGCCGAACCCGACGCCGTGGATGGCGTGCTCGCCAAGATTGATGGGAAGCTGGTAGTCGCGTCCCTGAAAATGAAATCGTCCGCGGCGTACGCGTCCCGCCCATGGCAGCATGGGATAACTTCCCCACGCGATCATCGCATCATGCTCGGCGCCGTGGCCGACCAGCCACGCAACCTGATCGAAGGTGATCTGCGCAATACGGCCGCCTGCCGAAGGTGCGATATCGACGGCGAGCGCACCGTGCGCGATCCGAATGACGCAGCCGGGTAAAAGCGGGGTCAGCGCACTGTCGCGCGGCGGCGCCGTGGGATGCATATTACTTTCCATAGGGATGCATCGTCAGGATGCGTCCGTGTTCGTCATAGCGCAGCTCCGTCATCTTGATCGAGCGCAGATGCGTGACGCCGCCGGACAAAATCGAGTCGTGATAGAACAAGTACCACGTGCCGTCGACTTCGCAGATGGAGTGATGCGTGGTCCAGCCGACGACTTCCGTCAGGATTTGTCCCTGATACGTGAAGGGGCCATAAGGGTTATTGCCGGTCGCGTAGCACAGCAAATGCGTGTCGCCGGTGGAATACGACAAGTAATATGTGCCTTGATACTTGTGCATCCACGGTCCTTCGAAATAGCGACGTTTATTGTCGCCCGCCAGCAGCGGCTGCCCGTTCTCGTCGAGGATGACGATTTCGCGCGGCGCCTCGGCGAACTGCTTCATGTCGTCGCTGAGTTTCGCCACGCGCGGCCCTAATGCAGGCTCGTGAGCGTTCGGTTCTTCGTTCGCTTCGGCGTAAGTGTTATGGCGGTATTTTTGCAGCTGCCCACCCCAAATGCCGCCGAAGTACATGTAGAACACGCCATCGTCATCGCGATGGACGGCCGGATCGATGGAGTAGCTGCCGCCAATGGCCTCGGACTCCGGCGTGAAAGGCCCTTCCGGGCGATCCGATACCGCGACGCCAATTTGGAAAATGCCGTCTGCACGCTTTGCAGGAAAGTAGAGGTAGAAACAGCCGTCTTTGCTGGCCGCATCCGGCGCCCACATCTGCCGTTTCGCCCACGGCACATCTTTCACATGAAGCGCGACGCCGCAATCGACGGCTTCGCTTTCTGGGGATGCCATGCGGAAGACGTGGTAATCCTCCATGCAAAAGTGATCGCCGTTGTCGTTGAACGGCACGCCGCCTTCGATGTCGTGCGACGGGTAAATGTAGATGGCGCCGTTGAAGACGTGCGCAGAAGGATCGGCGGTGTAGATGTGCGTGACCAGCGGCTCGGATAGCGCGCTGGCGGCGAGCGATTCGAGACCGGTTTCTACCGTTTCATCGGACATGACAAGTAAACCATTCGGGATTGCTTTGGATATCAGGAAGCCGTGCCGGCCTGAAGTCTGCGCATGCCGAGTTCGTGCTCGATGCGCGATTCCATCGGCTTGTCGATTTCGTAGAGGAGAAGCAACGCTACCGCGACGAGAAAGGGCAGCGAGCACAGCACGCTGACGGTCAGATGGATGCCGTGGACGGCATCGGCCGATTGAGCAGGCGCGTCGGCTTGGTATCCGTAAAAAGCGAGGATGCCCGCTACCAGGGCGCCGCCGATGCTCAGTCCCACTTTCAAACCGCAAAGCATGGCCGAGAAGATGATCGCGGTGGCGCGACGCTTGTTCTTCCACTCCGAATAGTCCGCCACGTCGGCGGTCATGGCCCACAACAGCGGAATGGTGATGCCGTAGAAGAAGCCGTGACAGATGTAGGAGATCACGACCAGGCCGACGCTGTCGGGCGAATAGAAATAGAAGGCCAGCAGGAAAAGAGTAGAGACGAGCAATGCGCCGCCGAACACGTCGCGCTTGCCGAAGCGATCAGCCAGCCGCTTGGAAAAGCCGATGCCGACGATCATGAAGATGATGCCCAGGGCATTGAAGAGACTGAAGGCAGAAGTAGCCGCGTCTTTCGGCCACTGAAAATCGGTAAGGCCGATACCGGCAAGCGCTTTGTTCAATCCCTCGATGAAATCGTTGAAGCCCATGTTCTGAAGGAACGCGGCGAGCTGCGTTTCATGCATGTAGTACTTGAAGAAGTAGATGTACATGCCGCCCTTGAGGGCGAGATTGATAAACAGCAATACCGTAACGGCCAACATGATTTGCCACGGACGGTTTCTTGCCAGATCGGCAAGATCGTCGCGGACGCTCGATGTTTGCTCGTGCGTCGTAACGATGCGTTCCTTCGTCGTAAAGAACGTAATCAAGAAAAACACGGTACCGACGATGGCGAACAAGGTCATCGTGTTGTGGAAGCCGCGTGCCTTGTCGCCATGACCGAGTATCAATACCAGCGGAAGCAACAGCACCTGGATGATGAACTGCGCCACCATCACCGCCACAAAGCGATAGGACGAGAGGCTGTTGCGTTCGGCCATGCTGCCGGTCAGCACACCGCTCAAGGCGGAGTAGGGCAGGTTGTTGGCGACATACACAAGCACGAGCAGCGAGTACGTCGCCAGCGCATACGTGACCTTTCCTTGTTCGCCCAGTGCAGGGGTGCTGAACGCGAGCAGGGAAAGTGCGCCAAACGGAACGGCCGTCACCAATATCCAGGGGCGAAATTTGCCCCATCGCGTGTGGGTGCGGTCGGCAAGCAGGCCGATGATGGGTGTGAAAACGAAGGCACCGAGTATGCCCACGACAAAAATAACAGTGGCCGCCGTCGCCGCCGGAATGCGGAAGACGTCGGTGTAGAAGAAGGCGAGAAACGTCACTAGCGTCTGAAAAATCAGATTCGCCGAAAGATCGCCGAGGCTGTAGCCGATTTTCTCCACGACGGTGAGTGTTTGAG
The DNA here is from genome assembly GCA_035508595.1 of Dyella sp. GTDB lineage: Bacteria > Pseudomonadota > Gammaproteobacteria > Xanthomonadales > Rhodanobacteraceae > Dyella_B. The sequence continues at coordinate 763 of DATJMR010000303.1, read as the reverse complement.
AGGTGCTGTTCATCGCTCGATCGTTACTTCCGCAGGACGTGGAGCGTATCGCGTATAGGCGTTGGGCTGCAGCACGATACGGTGCGGCCCACCCGGTTGGGGAGTAACCGGGTGGGCCGCGGGGCGTTACACGTTGAATCGATTATCAGAAGCTGCCACGGACACCCAGCATGACCGTAAAACCTGGCGTGTAGTAGGTATAGGCGGCGTTGGAGTAGGTGAACGTGGTGCGCAGGTCCGCCTTGGTCATGTTGGTCGCGTCCAGTGTGATCATCGGCTTCGACGGCAGATGGGCAAACTGGTAGCTCGCACCCAGGTCAAGCTGGCCGCGCGCGTCCGTCTTGATCTGGCCGAACGGCAGGCCGTTCTGGTTCGCCGAGGAGCTGATCTGAGCCGCATTCCACACGTACGACAAGCGAAGCGTCGCGCCGTAACCCTCCCAATAGCCGGTGAGGTTGTAGGTGTGCGGGGAGATGCCGATCGCCTGCGCAGGCACGCCAGGGCCGATGTTTCGCTGAGATACGACCGTGTAGTTCGCCTGGATACCTAGGCCTTTGACGAGGAAATCCAGCGGCTGCACCCAGGTCAGCTCGGCACCCCTGATGAAGAGCGTGCCATTGGCGTTGACCTGCTGCGTCACCTGCACCATCGCTGCATTGGGGCCGCCACGCAGCTGCAGCGATTGCTGCTGCGTCGACGTCAGGTCGGCATAAGGCACACCCAGCGACGTGAAGGGAACCAGGTTGGTGCCGTTGACGGTAAA
>DATJMR010000302.1:0-6766 GCA_035508595.1 Dyella sp. | reverse complement strand
GCGCTTCGTGAGGAGCTGATCGATACAAGCAAGGAATCGGCTGCCGCCGTCGCCGCGCTTCGTCATACGCCGGGCGGCGCGTTCGGTTCGTGCCGCTACAAACTCAAATCGCTGGAAGCCAACCGCGCCGAATACGAGCGGCTGATCGATGTCCTGCGTGCTCACGACATCCGTTGGTTTCTCTACAACGGCGGCAACGACTCGGCCGATACGGCGCTGAAGATCTCGCAACTGGGCAAGGCGATGGATTACGACATCCGTTGCATCGGCGTGCCTAAGACGGTGGACAACGATCTGATGATCACGGACTGCTGCCCCGGCTTCGGCTCCGTGGCGAAATACACGGCAGTCTCCACGCTGGAAGCAAGCCTGGACGTCGCCTCCATGGCCGACACGTCCACCAAGGTCTTCATTCTGGAAGTGATGGGCCGCCATGCCGGCTGGATCGCCGCCGCGTCTGGCCTGGCTGGCGAAGGGCCCGATGCCGCCCCGCATATCATTCTCTTTCCGGAACGCGAATTGGATGAAACCGCGTTCCTCAACAAGGTCAAAGCGACGGTGGAGCGCGTGGGCTGGTGCACGGTGGTGACATCCGAAGGCGTCCGCGGCGCCGACGGTCAGTTTCTTTCTGCCGGCTCCGTCGATGCGTTCGGCCACGCGCAACTCGGCGGGGCGGCACCGGTGCTCGCGGCACTGGTGAAAGAAAAGCTCGGCTACAAGGTTCACTGGGCGCTGCCCGACTACTTGCAACGCTCCGCGCGGCACATGGCGTCCAAAGCCGACGCCGATCAGGCCTATGCCGTCGGGAAGGCTGCCGTGGATTACGCGCTCGCCGGCATGAACGCGGTGATGCCGGTGATCGTGCGCACCTCCGACGCGCCATATCGCTGGAAGCTCGAACCCGCCCCGTTGGAGAAGATCGCCAATCACGAGAAAAAGATGCCGGCGAGTTTCCTGACCAAGGACGGTTTTGGCATCACCGCCGCGGCACGACGTTATCTCTCGCCGCTGATCCGTGGCGAGGCGCCACCACCGTACGGGCGCGATGGCTTGCCGAAGTATGTGCAGCTTAAGAATGTGGCCGTGGCGAAGAAGTTGCCGGCGTTTGCGCGTTGAGCATGGCCGGCTGACGCACCGACATGGCACTTCCCAGGGTGGGTCCCGGCTTTCGCCGGGACCATAAACCTCACGCAAAGTTGAAATAACTCTGACACGCCCATCGGCGCAGCGAGCGCGTCCGGCACCGACACACACCGACACGCGCGACAAAAAGCGCCAGTCCGCTGCGGCAACGCACAACGTTTCATCACACAAGGTCTGCCTATACTCGACCCGGTCCGTCCATCTTGGGCGGTCGACACAACTGGAGGGGAGGCACCGATGCTGCAGCAGTATGGCTTGTGGATCGCGTTGGCTTGTGCGGTCGTGGCGATTTTGTACGGGGCGTTTTCCGTACGTTGGGTGCTGGCGAAATCGCCAGGCAACGAACGTATGCAGGAGATCGCCTCGGCTATCCAGGTGGGCGCGCGCGCCTATCTCAACCGCCAGTACCGCACGATCGCGCTTGTGGGCGTGGTGCTGCTGGTTGTGATCGGATTTGCCCTGGATTGGGGTACGGCAATTGGCTTTGCCATCGGTGCGGTGCTTTCCGGCGCCACCGGTTATATCGGCATGAATGTCTCGGTGCGCGCCAACGTGCGCACGGCCGAGGCGGCACGCGGCGGCCTCGCTTCCGCGCTGAACGTCGCGTTTCGCGGCGGCGCGATCACCGGCATGCTGGTGGTAGGCCTGGCCTTGCTCGGCGTGGCCGGTTACTTCGCGCTACTGACGCATTTCGGCTACGACAGCGATCATGCCTTGCATGCGATGGTCGGCCTGGCGTTCGGTTCATCGCTGATTTCCATCTTCGCCCGTCTGGGCGGTGGCATCTTCACCAAGGGTGCGGACGTCGGTGCGGATCTGGTGGGTAAAGTCGAAGCCGGCATTCCGGAAGACGATCCGCGCAACCCCGCCGTGATTGCCGACAACGTGGGCGACAACGTGGGCGATTGCGCCGGCATGGCTGCCGATCTGTTCGAAACGTATGCGGTGACGCTGATCGCCAGCATGCTGCTCGGCGGCGTGGTCGGCGAACAAGCCGGGCCGAACGCGGTGTTGTATCCGCTGCTGCTTGGCGGTGCGTCGATCATCGCATCGGTGATCGGCACGTTTTTCGTGCGCGCGCGCGCTGGTGGCAAAATCATGAGCGCGTTGTACATGGGCGTGGTGGTTTCCGCGGTGTTGGCGGCGATCGCGTTCTGGCCCATCACTAACGCGTTGATGGCCGATGCCACCTTGGGCGTGACGCATCTGTACGGCGCCGCGCTGATCGGCCTGGTGCTGACCGGCGTGATCGTGGTCATCACCGAGTACTACACCGCGACGGAATACGCGCCGGTGCGCCATGTCGCGAAATCGTCAACGACCGGCCATGCCACCAACATCATCGCCGGCCTCGGCGTGTCGATGAAATCGACCGCGCTGCCGGTGCTTGCCGTGTGCGCGGCGATCTGGGGTGCTTACGCGCTGGCGGGTTTGTACGGCATTGCGGTGGCGGCGACGGCCATGTTGTCGATGACCGGCATGGTGGTCGCGCTCGACGCCTACGGCCCGATCACCGACAACGCTGGCGGCATTGCCGAAATGGCGGAATTGCCGCCGGATGTGCGTGGCGTGACCGATCCGCTCGATGCGGTGGGCAACACCACCAAGGCCGTCACCAAGGGTTATGCCATCGGTTCGGCCGGTTTGGCCGCGTTGGTGTTGTTCGCCGACTACACGCACCATTTGGCGCTCAAGCACGCCGGCCAGGTATTCGCCTTCGACCTTTCCGATCCTCGCGTCATCGTGGGCCTGCTGATCGGCGGCTTGATTCCGTACTTGTTCGGCGCCATGGCGATGGAAGCGGTGGGCCGTGCTGCCGGCGCCGTGGTGGAAGAAGTGCGCCGCCAGTTCCGCGAGATCGCCGGCATCATGCAAGGCACCACGAAGCCCGACTATTCGCGTGCGGTGGACTTGCTCACCAAGTCCGCCATCAAGGAAATGCTGATTCCTTCGCTGCTGCCTGTGCTGGTGCCGATCATCGTCGGCTTCGCGCTCGGTCCGGTGGCGCTGGGCGGTTTGCTGATCGGCACCATCGTCACCGGCTTGTTCGTCGCCATCTCGATGACCACCGGCGGCGGCGCCTGGGACAACGCGAAAAAATACATCGAAGACGGCAACTTCGGCGGCAAAGGTTCCGAAGCGCACAAAGCGGCCGTGACGGGCGATACCGTGGGCGATCCTTACAAGGACACCGCGGGTCCCGCAGTGAATCCGCTGATCAAGATCATCAACATCGTGGCGCTGTTGTTGGTTCCGTTGCTTTGACCCTATGCAACAACCTCGCCCGACCGATCGGGCGAGGTTGTTGTTTCGATGCATCAATGACCGTTCGGCGTAGCGATGAAGGTGTAGCTGACACCCGATCCCGCATCCAACGATTGCCCCGTGATTTGACCGGCATCGTTGATGTCGTTCGCCGACACCAAACTATCGGTGAAACCGGGCGCCACACGCGTATTCATATCGACGATGTTGCCGTTCTGCCATAACACCGCACGGCACCCGTTTGCGCCGCACGATTCGCCTACTACGAGACCTTCGTCGTTGATACCGAGCGCTTGACTGGTCGTATCGCCAGGCAACGTACCTAGATCGCGCATGCCCGTAGACGGGGTCCAGATGAACGCATGCACATTGAAATTGCCAGGATCTCCACCGCCCGGCGCATTCGCAAATCCCACGACAACGCCGCGCTGATTGATCGCCATGGGCGTATTCCACGCAGGCACGCCGAGGCTGCCCAGATCGGTGACAGTATGGCCTTGCCACATCACCGCATGGATCGCCGAGAAGCGACCGACAGCCTGGTCGCAAATACCGGATATGCCGACGATCTGACCCCGATTATTGATCGCCGTCGCCGCGCCCGACGTATCCGTACCGATCAACGGAAGCGCGTGGATGTCATTCGGATCAGGCCCCCACACCACGGGTTTGAACTGCAGCACTTGCGTGGAACCCGGTGCGCACGTTGGATCGTGCACTGTATTTTCCGCCCATCCGACGATCAGACCGGAATCGTTCACGCCGGTGGCAAATCCGTTGTTGCCGCCCAAGGTCGGCAGCGCTTGCATATGTCCCCACCGCCACACGAAACCCTGGCAAACATGTCCGGTCACGGTGGGGAAGAACGCCGAGCAGCTCCAGTTTTCCCCGAGCGGATCGACCTGCGCTGTCTCCGCCACGCCGACCAGCACTCCGAAGTCGTTTTTCACCGGCCATAAGACGGCACTGTTGGCGCCACCCAATGTGCCCAAATCCAGCGTCGCGCCATTGAGCCACATCGTGGCATGCGTGCTCTGATTGCCGGGCAGGTTGGAGAACCCGCTAACCAGTCCGAAGTTGTTGATGCTGCTACCGCCGCTGGACGCGCCGCCCAACGTGCCTACTTGATGAACCTGATATTGAACGGGCGATGCCGCTGCTAGATCTTGCACTGTCATCAAGCCAGCGAAATACGCAGCCGCCACCAACACGCTCGTGATCCGATGCATGGGATGCTCCTTCACTCAGTTGTAACGACATACCGCCGTGGGGACGAACGGTTGCAGCTTGGCCGTTCCGGACTAGCTGCAAAAGCGCCACTTTTGCGATGCCTGCTAGTCCGGTCGGCACAACCCGTTCGGGCAGCGCTATAGTTGGCGCATGCGTCGTTGGGAATGGACCATTGCGCTCGATCCCAGGCACGAACTGCCGATTTTTCTGCAGCTCGCCAATGCGATTGCCGACGATATCCGTTGCGGACGTCTAAAAGCCGGTGAGGCATTGCCCGGCACGCGCGAATTGGCGGAGCGGCTTTCGTTGAATCGCAACACTGTCGTGGCAGGATACGAAGAGCTCGTCGCCGAAGGACTGGTGCACACGCGCGTCGGCGGCGGCACCTTCGTGTCGCCCGTCGCACCATCTGCCACGCACGTTGCCCCGCCGACGAACGATGCACCGACTTACGCGCTTTCTCAGTCCGGCCATCCGTCCGTTCATGCCATCGCTCCGGCGAAAGCGCCGCGTCCGGGCACGTTGATGTTGGGCTACAGCTTGCCGGATACCCGATTGTTTCCCGCAACAGTGCTTACACGCGCATTCCGGCGCGCGATTGCGCAACGCGGTCATTCGCTGATCGGCTATGCCGATCCGTGCGGGCATCATCGCTTGCGCGAGCAGCTCGCCAACATGCTTCGCAGCACGCGCGCCCTGCCGGCGTCAGCCGATTGCCTGATGGTGACGCGCAGCCTTGAGCAAGGTATCGATCTGGTGGCGCGCATGTTGCTGGCGCCTGGCGACGTGGTTGCCGTGGAAGGTTTCGGCTATCCGCCCGCATGGAGTGTGCTGCGTCTTGCCGGCGCGCAATTGATGCCGATTCCCGTTGACGACGAAGGATTGAACGTGGACGCGCTGGAAGATGCGCTCACGCATCAATGCATTCGCGCGGTTTTTCTTACGCCGCATCATCAATTTCCCACCACCGCCGTGATGTCCCCCGCGCGCCGCGCCAGACTCGCCGCGCTCGCGCTCGCGCATCGCTTCGCCATCATCGAAGACGACTACGACCACGAATTCCACTATGTCGGCAAACCGATTCTTCCCATCGCATCGGGGGACGGGCGTGCCAACGTCATCTATATCGGCTCGTTGTCCAACTTGCTGGCGCCCGGCATCAGCACCGGATTCGTGCTCGCGCCGCCGACCGTATTCGAACACCTGGCCGCATTGCGCGCAGCCAGCGACCCGCGCAGCGACGTCGCCATGGAATGCGCGATCGCCGAACTGTTCGAAGATGGCGAACTGCTCAGACATGTACGCCGCATGCAACGCGCCTACGCCGCACGCCGCGACGCACTCGCAGACGCTCTGCGGCGACATCTCGCAGGTGCCTTGCGTTTCCGCGTTCCCGACGGTGGCATGGGGCTTTGGGCCCGCGCGGACGATGCCATCGATGTCGATCGCTGGAGCGAAGAGGGCAAGCGCGAAGGCGTGCAGTTCTTCAGCGCAACACGTTACGACTTCCATCAACGCGAACAACCCTATCTTCGCCTGGGTTTCAGCTTCCTCGACGAAACCGAACTTGAGGAAGGCGTGCGGCGCATGGCCCGCGCGCTGGCGCACACGCACGCGCGCCGCTCACCCAAGACCTCTCGCTCGGCATCGACCTGGCATAGCCAGGCCTGAGCCGATCGGCTCGGAAAAGCCCGCTTTTCCCACTGGCGTTTTTATCGCGATCAGGCATGCTGGCGCTTCCGCGCAAGCGCCGGTCTTGCGCCCTATCACGGAGCGGAAGCATGAGCTTGAAAACTTCGATGCGCCTCGCCCTGGTGCTGACCGTCATAATGGGCGGCATGACCCAAGCCCACGACACCGCGCCCCCTGGCGCCACCGCCAGCACCGACGACCCCTATCTTTGGCTGGAAGACATCCACGGCGATCGCGCCATGAATTGGGTGAACGCCCAAAACGCCGTCACGCAAAAACAATTCGCCTCCAGCCCCGAGTTTCTGCACGAACGCGACCGCATCCTGGAAGTGCTCGATTCGGACGCACGCATCCCGTATGTCGAGCGTCGCGGCGATTACCTCTACAACTTCTGGCAAGACAAGGCCAATCCGCGTGGTGTCTGGCGCCGCACCAC
>DATJMR010000301.1:0-6077 GCA_035508595.1 Dyella sp. | reverse complement strand
AGGTTGCCTGGCCGGAAATCGGCACCCGGGGTGTTCAGGTTTTCATGCACGGCAGCTTCGAATTGCCCATTCGCGAACGCATCGAAATTCTGGCTCACTGGCTGATAGTAATAGGCGCCGGCAATCAGATCCGTGCTGCCCGTGCCCGCTTGCAAACTGCTATCCAAGGATTGACCCAGACCTGGGCCTGAGCGGAACGTCACCGGATGCCCTACGAGGTTGCCGTCATCGGATTGTCCGCCGTAGTTGCCCGTTGGCAGCTTTACGCCGAACTGCACACCCAGATTGTGTGTGGGTAGAAAACCTTGATAACTCGCCAGGATCTTTGCATCGCCGATGCCTGAGACATGCGCGCTGCTGAGCTGATCGGGAGCCGTTTCCGATGCGGTATACGGCTGCTGCTGCACGCCGTAGGTGGTGTGGTCGCGGATGACGTAGGGTACTGCGAACGTCACGCCCCAGTCCGCGTTGAAGCGATACATGGCGGCGACATTGATATAGCGATTGGTGGTGTTCTTCTCGATTTCTCCCCCATCGAGCGAAGGATCGGAAGGTCGGTTCACCACTTGCTGCGGTGTCACCTTGCTGCTGCCGGAACGCAATTGGTTCTGGTCGATATAGGTGTAATCGATATTGATGCGCCAACCGGATGCCGTGGAATAACCGGTGGCCGCATCCGTGCTGAGGGTGCAGCCGCAGGTCGCACAGGCATGCGCGGCGTCAGGAAGCACGCTCAACGCCAACAGACCGGCGATGGCGGTGAGCGGCTTGGCCCGCGCATGCCGAGAAAACGTTTGATGATTCGTCGATGACATAAAGACATTCCATGCGTGGCAACGCCCGCGTCGGCGCGCACACGAAGTGATCGATGACGGACCCTCACCAAGCAACGCAGCCAAGACGCTGCTGCGCCTTGGTCGCGTCATGCTCGATGGGGATCGTTCCATAGCGGCAAAAACGCATAGCAACGCGCCAAACGTTCTGCCTGATCGCCGGTCAAACCGTGCGCGGTGGCCCGCGTGGGCGCGCACTCAACCACGGAGTGGTCGGTTCGCTTTGGAGCGTGGTTGTCTGTGGCGATAAAGCTGGAAGAAGCGCGGCGACCGAAACGACGGGCACATCAAACGCGGCGACCGGCGTGTGCGTGAGCAACGTGCAATAGCCGCAATGCGCGGTGGGATCGTCCGGATCTTGCGGGCTGCACGGCATGTGATGATGCGCGCCATGCATCATGCCCATATGGCATCCCATGTCCATGCCGACATGGTTGGGCATCGAACGGGAGACCAGCGGCATCACAACGACGAGCAACATGGCGGCAATGCCGAGCCATGCTACAAATCGACGATGTGCGGGGCGCCTGAACACGCAATAGTTCCGATTTCAGCCAAGCCTGGATCAGGCTCCCTCTATTGTGTCACAGCAGCAGACGGACCTCACGTGACAGAGCGTCACATTGTTCGATCCTGATTTGCTGAGAGCACCCATTTCGAGTTTTTTTGCCAACGTGCCACAAACGCGGCAAACCCATACCACCTCGCCAGACACGACCACTAAAAGACAACTTTTGATCGAGCTCACTTGCCCATGTAACCCGGAATGTCACGGCACATCAGGGCGAGGAGAATTTTTCATGGGTCGACGCCGACGAGTGCACCGGTATATGTCGTAGCAGCACACGTTCGGCGTAACCCAATATGGGTCGCATCAGCCGCGGCAATGCCGCCGCTGAGTGAACACTCCTTACCTGGCAGCACTTTCACCGCGTCTTCTTGAACAGGTCCTGGAAGATCAAGGGCGCCCAGACGTTGTTCCGCCCCTGTACGAGCAGACCGCCTTCCGCGATCTTGCCGAGCCTGATCGGCGCATAGCCGAGCTGTTCGGCCAGTGCGACGACCGTTTCAGTCGCGCTTTCATCATCACTGGACAGGAACACCACCCGTCGTCCGCCGTTGATGGCCGGATCTTCCGCGAGCACGCGGGCGGGCAGATGGTTGAACGCCTTGACCAATTGAGCGCCGGGCAACGCCTGGGCTATCACCGTGGAGGAAGAAACGCCGCCCAAATCGTCGAGACTGTTCGTCACATCGATCACGATCTTGCCCTTCCAGCTTGCCCGTGCTTTGGCGACTTCTCGGTGCTGCCAAAACGGAACAGCCAGCAGCACGATGTCGGCCTCAAGCGCGTCGTTCAAGGCCTTGGGAATGATCGTCGGGCCGATCGCGTCTGCCTGCGGTGCGAGCGCTTCGGGCGGACGCCTGCTTGCGACAGCCACGTCGATGCCCTTGCGAGCGAACGCGCGGGCCAGTGCCTGGCCGATCGCGCCGAAACCTACAATGGCGTAGCTCATGGTGTCGTTCCGATTCGTGTTTACGTTGAAGGCCCGGCATTCACGCACTCGGGCCTGGTTTTGGGCGCGATATCAGATGGCTGAGAAGCCGCCGTCGACACACAAGTCCACGCCATTGACGAAACTCGAATCGTCGGAAGCGAGAAACACGGCGGCCGTCGCAATTTCCTCGGGACGACCCATCTTTCCGCGCGGGATCAGCGATTCGAACATCTGCTTCGCCTCCTCAGTGAGAACTTGGTCCTGCATCGGTGTGGCGATCGGCCCCGGGCTCAGCACGTTCACTCGGATATTTCTGCCTTTCAGTTCGTTGAGCCACGTGCGTGCGAAGGAGCGCAATGCCGCCTTGCTCGCCGCATACACGCCGTAACCAGGAAACCCTTTCACCGAAGCGACGGACCCGGTCATAAAGATCGATCCGCCATCGTTGAACAGCGGCAACGCCTTCTGCACCGTAAACAGTGTGCCGCGCGTATTCAGGTCGAAGGTCGCATCGAAGTGCTGCTCGGTGATTTCACCTAGCGGGACGGCTTCGCCGATGCCGGCGCTCGCGTACAGGACATCGATCTTGCCCTTTTCGCGCTTGACGGTATCGAACAGGCGGTCGAGGTCCTCCAGCTTGGACGCGTCGCCGCGCACGCCGGTCACGTTCCGGCCGATCGACTTGACGGCTTCGTCGAGCACCTCCTGCCGCCGGCCCGTGATGAACACGTAGGCGCCTTCTTCGACGAACCGCTTGGCGCTCGCCAGCGCCATGCCGCTCGATCCGCCTGTAATAACTGCAACCTTACCTTCAAGCTTTCCCATGACTGTTCACCTTTGGTCTTGTCGGACAGCGTCTGTGTTCCCATTTGCAGGAAGGCGCTGTATCTTGTGGATCAGTGATCCATATAAACGGATCAGCGATCCAAATATATGGATCACTGATCCGTTTGTCAAGGCAAACCATGCGGGCCGACGCCAGAAAAAATTACAGTCACCTACTTGCCGTCGCGCGGGAGGTTGTCACCGAGCATGGCGTCGATGCGTCCATGCGCGACATCGCGCGCCGGGCGGACGTCGGGTTGGCCACGCTGCTGCGTCATTTCCCGACACGAGAAGCTTTGTTCGAAGCGTTGATGAGTACGACGCTGGACGCACTGGCGCAGAAAGCAGACGAACTCGAAACGTCAAAGCCACCTGGCGAAGCGCTCGTGTCTTGGTTTCGCGACGTGGTGGCATTCGTTCAAAGCTATCGCGGCGTTGTCGACTTGATAGCGAGCGCCCACGAAGATCCGAACTCCGCGCTTTACACGTCATGCGCAACAGTGCACGCGGTAGGCGCGCGACTGCTGCAACGTGCTCAGGCCGAGGGAACGGCGCGGGCCGATATGAATGGGGACGATCTGTTCGCCCTGACGTCGGCGCTCGGCTGGGCGGCCGGCCAACCCTCATTCGCACCGCGCGCCGATCATCTGTTTCACATTATCGCGAGCGCCATCCTGACAAACCCGTCGAGCAGCGATGGCAAAAATCCAATTGGCAGTGCCTACACTTCACAAGCTGGCGGCGCGCCCCGCTACAAGTGATGCGCCGAATGCTCCTCATGACCTGAAAAAAGTCTCCAGGGTCATTTCTGGAATTACGTAGAGAAACTCAGTGGTATTGCGCAAGTGAATGGTTTGCTTTCGACTGCGGATTCAGCAGGTCGATGCAACACACTAAAGACTGCGCGAGCAGCGGGAGTGTTGCATCGACCAGCTGAATCCGCAGCCCATAGCGGACCTCAGTACTTTACGTCAGACTCTCGTCTGCACCGCAGAACTGGCGGCTGTTAGTGCGCCGCTATGGATCGACGCACGGGGCGGGCCTGCAATCCAATCGTAGTTTCACCGTCCGGGCTCTGGGCTGGATTGCAGACGTCAGTACGTTGTCGTCGGGGTGTTCTCGCCACTGAAGTGGAGTTCGCACAACTAAGGAGGGAAAAATGCGCTTCTATTTATTTGCGATTTTGAGCTTGTTGACATTCGCCGCTCATGGACAGTCAATTTTCAAATGCAAACAGCAAGATGGTTCCACGGGATTTCAGGACCGTCCTTGCCCTGGCGCGACCAATACCCGGCCGACTATGACGATCACGCCGAACGACGCGATGAGCCCAAAGCAGGCACAAACGCAACGCCTGACAGCCGAGCAACGAGAGCGATTGGAACTATCCTTGGAGCGCTTAAAGGCGGCTTTGGAGGGGCTATCCGCGAAGCGCGCGCAAATGACAGGGGCTGCACAGCAAGGCGGGTCGGCAAATTCCCACTAGATGCTGCGGGAATTGGTGCTCATAGTCAGTTGCAAAGAGCCAAGCTTTCCGCGTGGCTCGCTACTATGGGTGAGATGTCCGCTTTCAACCCGGTGCGGACATTAAAGTGCTGTAGGTTGGCGGGTCGCACGCAACCAATGTTTTGGGGGAATCATGGCTCTGGATGAACGCTTGCTTGAAACAATGCGTAGCAACTACGCAAACATGAGCGACGAACAGCTCGCTCTGATCGCTGCCACGAAGTCTGGGGACCTCACCGAAGAAGCGCGTCTTGCGCTGAAAGATGCGATAGCAAAGCGTGACCCGCATTTTTTCCAGGCCGAATTAGATGCTGCGAAAGACGAGCTGGTCCAGCAAGAGAACGATGCCGAAGTCGTCGCGCAAAGGCTGCGCAAGACTCGCCGTATGCAGTTCCGCGTTCTTACCGGCGTGTTATTGCTTATGTGCGTAATAGGCGGCGTCTTGGCCATCTCCGGCGATACCTCGGGCGGATACGCTGTTGCAGCTTGCGGCATGTGCGTGTACGCCATTTTTTATCTAAGGCGCCTTCTTTCTCGCGCCTTTTGGGCTGCGCTCAATCCGAACTACAGATCAAGATCTGATTGAGTAGAACACCATGAGTCGGGGTGCGCCCATTTAAAGGAAGCGGACCTTGAGAAATTCAAGAAGATGGTGGTGAGTAACAGTTCCGATCGCTTACGTATCCATGCCGATGGTTGCCGCTCTGGTATCCAAACAAAAAGCCCCAAGCCAAAGCTTGGGGCTGTTTGCCACTCAGTTCGTCTCACCAATTTTATTTGGCGACCGTAACGTTTGGCTTCGAATTCAATGATGCGGTATCGGGCGTGTGATTAGTCTTGGCCGATGGCGTGCCTTTCAGAATTGATCCTGTCGGCGCCTCCCCCTTGCAGCCGCCGACCTGATAGAGGTGGCAAGCTTCTTGATCGCCTTCATCGCACTCGATGGCAAGTTGTTGGCAGCCATCAATTTGTGCTTTGACGTTAGCCGAATGCATGATGGCACCGGTGCCAAGAAGCAAGGCGGCCATGGTGGCCGTGGAGAAAATCTTCATAGAATTCCCTTTGCGCGTGGTCTATCACCACGCACGGTTTTTAGGGTCTAAATAGTGAAGGATTTGTGAAAAGCGATTTGCATCGCGGCAAAGTGCTTTTTGTTGGCCGCCTTCAATTAGGTCGCCGCGTAGCCAATGCGCTAATTAATGCCACATCGAGCTTCGCGTCCCGATCTCGTTCTCACGCTTCAACCCCTCCGGCGCCTCACCGATCTGCGCACTGATTTCTTCAAACACATTGAACATCTCTTTTCGGCGTATCGTTACAAACGACTTGCCGTTCTTGTCATCGTCTTCGGTGTACGTGATCGCCGCCATCACCGCCAAGGTGGCCTGGATGTCTTTGAGGCCTTGATAGCCCT
>DATJMR010000300.1:0-4929 GCA_035508595.1 Dyella sp. | reverse complement strand
CGCTTCCACCAGCGGCAACCCGCCGAAACAGCCCTCGGCCTCTCTTACGACGCTCTATGGTCAACTCGATCAGGCTAGCCGCGGTTACGAAACGGCGCTTCAGCAAACGCGCGCCGGCGACGCGGAAGGTGCGCAGAAAACGCTGGACAGCGCGCTCGACCAGTTGAAGGAGGCATCGGCGCGTTGCGGCACCACGCCAGCCTGCGATCCACAGCGTTTCTTCTCGGTATTCGATCACTTGTTGCGCTTGAAAGATGGCAGCTTCATCGGCGATCAGACGCCGGGTGAAGAAACCAGCGAGCCTCCTTCTGCTCTTCTGGCCGGCCAGGCCGGTGCCGCCAGCCTACCCGAGGCGCAGCGCAGCGTGACGTTGTTGCGCGGCCATCAGCTCTCCGAATTGATCGCCATGAATGGCCCGGTGAAAGCCGCGCTGGAAATGTGGCTAACCCAGTGGCGCGGGAATCTGATGGACGCCTACGTCAATTATCAGTATCTGCGCCACGAAATGTGGCCGCAGTATCAGCAGCAAGATCTGCCCGAAGCCTTGCTGTTCGGCATCATGGCGAAGGAGTCGGGCGGCAAAGTGCACGCGGTGTCGCGCTCGGGCGCGGCCGGACCGTTGCAGTTTATGTACGCCACGGGCATTCGTTTTGGTCTTGGGGATCAGGACGGTTTCGACACGCGCTTCGATCCGGCGGAGTCCGCGCGTGCAAACGCCGAGTACATCAACGAACAGCTCAAGGCGTTCAACGACAATCTCGAGCTCACCCTGGCGGCGTATAACGGCGGCGAGGGACGTATGCGGCGGCTGGTCGGCGACGACACGGCGGTGAGTTTCTACGATCCTCGCATTTATGGGCAGGTTTCGCAGGAAACGCGCGACTATGTGCCGGAGGTGCTGGCGGCTGCCTGGCTGTTCTTGCATCCGGACAGCTACAACCTTCGCTTTCCTCGCGTCGATGGCGAAGCCGGCAGCATTACGCTCAAGCGCGCCACGTCCATTTCCGAGCTTACCGTGTGCCTGGGGTCGGCCAACGACATGAGCGAAGGCTGGTTCCGTACGTTGCGCAATCTCAACCCTCGCCTCGATCCGCAGCAGGAACAGCCTGTCGGCAGCGTGTTGCAAATTCCCAAATCGCTGGAAAAGACGTACGGCGTGCGTTGCGTCGACGGTCCGTGGCCGATTCTCGCCAGCGATCTGCATAACGCCGTGGTGCCGGTTTTTCCCGACCCGCCGGCGTCGTCGGCACCGGATCCGATTGTTCGCTACACCGTTCGCCGCGGCGACACCTTGGCAGGCATCGCGCGCAAGCATGGCGGTTGCAGCAGCGAGACGGAGATTGCTCGCATGAACAATCTCAAGTTCAACCATGTGAAAGCGGGCCAGGTGTTGAAGCTGCCGAGTTGTCGCTGAGGGCGGTGTTGGGCAGTGCGGTCGCGATCTCACCAAGGACCGAGGGACGAGTAGCGAGGTTGCTCGAAAACGGATGCCGCCTAGAGCAATCCGTAACCGCCTCGTCAGTCACCCTTTATTTCCACAGCGTCAGAGCGGGGCTGTGACGCCTCGCTACTCGTCGCTCGTCCCTTTGATGGTGGCGTTGCACCGGAACTTGGGTGAACGTTGCATTCGCCGTGCCGACTCGTTTGGCCGGGTGCGATAAGCCCAAGTGCGATAAGCCGCCTCGATGCCCGGTCAGGCGGCCGCGCCGGAGCGCATCCACCGAGCCATGGTGTCAGGTTGTTCGCTGGTGGCGTCGCGCAGCTCGCGCAGTATGCGCAGCAGTTGTCGATGCTGCGGCTGCAGGCTGGTATGCGGCGATTCCTTGGTTTCGTGATAAGCCACGGCCAGCCACAGCGCTATGCCGCGTAAGGAAACTTCCGGGTTTTCCGATTGCGCGCGACTAAAACCTATTTCGGTGCCTTGACCCCAGGGCATGTATCGCTGTTCGGGATCGGTGGCGTACAGATGCGGAAATTCGCAACGGGATGCTTGCCCGATTTCGCGAAGCGTCATGATGCCCAGGCGGGCGCGTGTGCGCTTGGGCAATATCGAGATGCTGCGATCGATCTGACGGAACTGACGCTGCAGCTGCCGAGCACGATTCATCGCGATTAGGCGAGTGACGATCTGCATGTGACCCCTCGTTGGACCGACCGCACATCGCGCGCGGATTGGGATCGCAGCATATCGATCCGTTCGGAATCGATGCGCCGAGAACGTCACAAAATGACGACAAATGTCAAAGTGCTGCACATTGGGCGCGTTGCTGGCACCCGTTTGCCGAATTAAGTGTGACGCAGTTCACCTAATCGCTGACCGAGCTTGATGGTTTGTTGCGAGACCAGCGCATCCCATTCGGCGGCGCCTTCGGGCAACAGCACGATCACCGTAGATCCCATGTTGAAGCGCGCCATTTCGACGAAGCGATCCAGCGTTACGTTCTGCCCTGCGAAGGACTTGCGCCGGATCGAGGATGCGTACGGCGGTATGACCAAGCCATCCCATACCGTAGCCACCGACGACACCAGGATCGCGCCCACCATCACCAACGCAAACGGTCCGTGTGCGCCTTCGAAGTGGCAGACCAATCGCTCGTTGCGTGCAAACAGGCGCGGGATGGCGTCCACGGCAAACGGAGCGACGCTGAAAATCCGGCCGGGGATATGCACCGTCTCTTTCAATGTGCCGCGCAAAGGCATGTGCACGCGGTGATAGTCGCGCGGCGAAAGATAGATGGTGACAAAGCGGCCATGTCGATAGGGCACGGCCGCGTCGTCGTCGCCCAACAGCTCCGCGGCGGTGTAGTCCTGCCCTTTGGCCTGGAAAATGCGTCCATCGACAATGGGGCCCGCCTGGCTGATACGGCCATCGGCCGGCGAAATCAGGGCGCTGGGAGCCGCATCGGCTTGGCGGGCATCGGGACGCAGTTTGCGCGTAAAAAACGCATTGAAGTGCGGATAGGCGAACGGATCGGGTTGTGCCGCTTCAGTCATGTCGACCTGATAGCGACGCACGATCTGACCCACCAGAAAATTTTTCCACGGCGCGAAAGTCCACCGCGTTGCCCAATAGACAACGCGCGACAGCGCACGATGGGGAAGGATGTATTGCAGGAATACCTTGAAAGTCATCCGGCAAGTATAAGGAATCGGGACGATTGCTGACGATGGCGGTCAATGCTTCGAGGGAGGGCGATCATGCAACAGCGAATGACCCCGGCCAATGCCTTGGCCGCACTCGACCAAGCCGGCAAGGCTGCCTTAGGCATGTTCAAGCACGGCTCGCTGGAAGTGGAGATCTTTCAGCCCAGCGGTATCGATAGGCAGACGCCGCACCGCCGCGACGAACTGTGCGTGGTGATTTCCGGACGCGGTTACTTCGTATGCGGCGATGTCCGGCAAGCCTTCGGTCCGGGCGAGCTGCTCTTCGTGCCGGCGGGCAGGCCGCATCATTTCGAGGATTTTTCCCAGGATTTCAGCGCGTGGGTCATGTTCTACGGACCGCCCGGGGGCGAGGCGGCGTAAGGTGTGTCCGATGAACGACCGGGATCGCAACCCGTTGGGGAAGGCAGAGCCGATGAATGGGCATGAGTCCTTCGGCGCACAGTCGCTATACTCCACAACCCCCAAGTCGGACCGTGCCCACGTGACTGCTGAACTCGCCTCGATCATCGACTTCATCCGCTACGGTGCTAGCCGTTTTTCCGCGGCGGGCCTCACTTTTGGCCACAGTCACGACAATCCGATCGACGAAGCCACGCATTTGGTGCTGGCCAGCCTGCATCTGCCGCCGGATATCCCGCCGGCCTACGGTGCCGGCAAGCTCACGGCGGAAGAACGGACACGCGTGCTGAACTTGATCGAGCGCCGCATCAGCGAACGTCTTCCGGTAGCGTACCTGGTCGGTGAAACCTGGTTTGCCGGCATGAAGTTCAAGAGCGACCGCCGCGCGCTGGTGCCGCGCTCGCCCATCGCCGAATTGATCGAATCCGGATTTACGCCCTGGCTGGATGGCCGGCATGTGGAACGCGCGCTGGATCTTTGCACGGGTTCGGGCTGCATCGGCATCGCCATGGCCGAATACAATCCGCACTGGCAGGTGGATATCGTCGATATCAGCGACGATGCGCTATCCCTCGCCCGCGAGAACGTGGCCTTTCAACACGTAGGTGATCGGGTGGAGGTGCTTCACTCGGATCTGTTCGCCGGCCTGAAAGGACGCAAATACGACCTGATCGTGTCCAATCCGCCGTATGTCACCGAAGACGAATATGCCGCGTTGCCGGGTGAGTACATCCACGAACCCAAACTGGGACTGACCTCGGGCGAAGACGGCCTGGATATCTGTCTGCGCATGCTGGACGAAGCCGCCGACTACCTCACTGAAGACGGTTTGCTGATCGTCGAAGTGGGCGAAAGCGAGCACGCGTTGATGGTCTTGCTGCCCGAAGTGCCTTTCGTATGGATCGAGTTCAAGGTCGGGCAGATGGGCGTGTTTGCCGTGGAGCGGCGCGAACTGATCGAGCATGCCGATGTCATTCATGCGGCGGCGATGGCACGCTTTCGCGGTTAAACCGAAGCGTCGACGCATGGAGCTTTCCACCGCCAGGCTGCGCCTCACCGCACTGCGCGAAACGGATGCGGACGCGTTGTTCGGCTACCGCTCCGATCCGGCCGTCGCGCGCTACCAAAGCTGGTGTCCTTCGGCGCGCACGGATGCACTGGCCTTTATTCGAGCCCAGCAAGAAAGACCGGACGATCCACGCGGACGCTGGATGCAGCGTGCCATCCGCTTGTCCGATAGCGATGGTCTGATCGGCGATCTGGGCGTGCATATACCCACCGATCCCGATGGATCGTACGAAGTGGGCATTTCCATCGCGCCGGCTCACCAAGGTCTTGGATATGCCCGCGAGTCATTAGAAGCGG
>DATJMR010000299.1:0-36663 GCA_035508595.1 Dyella sp. | reverse complement strand
CGTGCGCGACCCGCGCGATCCGCAGCAGGGCACATCGCGCGGCTTGCTCGCCACGGATTTTCTGGCCGGACCCGACGACGCCACGCGCCACGCACGCGCGTTGCTTGCCGTGGCACCGGACTATCGCCCTTTCAATTTGCTCACGTTCGATACCGAACATGGCTTCTATTTGGGCAATCGGCCGTCCTCGCGCGCGCAATTGATCGAACCGGGCATACATGGCCTGTCCAATGCCGACTTCAATACGCCCTGGCCCAAGACACATGCCTTGATGCAGCATTTGGAAGCATGGATGGCAGCAGGCCACGAAGTGGATTTTGCACCGCTGTTCCAGGGGCTGGCTGACGAACGACAGGCGCCGGATGAGCTGCTGCCCGATACCGGCGTGGGGTTGGAGCGGGAGCGCTGGCTGTCTTCGGCGTTCATCCGCGGCGAGCCATACGGCACACGCGCCAGCACAATTGTGGCGATCGGTTACGACGGCAAGGGCCTTATCGTCGAACGCCGTTTTGGACCCTCGGGGAGTTTTGAAGGCGAAAGCGAGCTGTCGATTCAGCCTTCCGGAAATCTGCCGTCCAGGTAATACCAGCGTCCTTGTTCGCGCACGAAACGGCTGATTTCGTGCATGCGCTGTGCTTTGCCGCCGCCGTAGCGCAATCGCGCGATGAACTCCACCACGGCGTGTTCGCCGTCTTCCCGGTGATGCTTCACATTCAGGCCCAGCCAGGTGGGCGCGGGCTGCTGCGCCGCAAGTTTCAGGTTGGCCGGCCGCGTGCTGGGGTGCCACGTTTCCAGCAGATAATCTTCGCGCTTGAGCACATAGGCGCTGTAGCGCGAGCGCATCAGCGCTTCGGCCGATGGTGCAACGGCGCCTTCGTGCAGCGGGCCGCAACAACGCGCATAACCGGCGTTGTTGCCGCAGGGGCAGGGGGTGAGGGTGTCGACAGCTTGCAAGGTCCGAATCCGCCAGGCGTTATGCGCCCATCCTGCCGCGTCAGCACGTAAATGCAAGCGGTTACCGTGCAAGAAGTCATGCACGGGCCGGTGGCCGGATCGCTTAAAGTCTCGGGGCTGCCGGGAGAGCAGCATTCCCTCATCGATAGCGCGACCGTCAAGGGTATGGGCGGTCGCCGTGGCGGAGATTTTTTCCATGCATCCAATTCGTTCCTTGCTTTCATTCACTGCGCTGGCGTTGTGCGTGACAGCGGCCTGCGCGCAAGCGCAAACGGCGCCGATGACGCCGGACATTCCATCCAAATTCGCCGCGCCCACCACGGCCAACGATTACATCAAGCGCGTGGTGATGATTCCGATGCGTGACGGCGTGAAGCTGCATACGGTGATCGTGATTCCCAAAGACGCGCACAATGCGCCGATCCTGCTCACGCGCACACCTTACAACGCCGACGGTCGCGCGCAGCGCTCACTCTCGCCGCACATGCTGGATCTGCTGCCGCAAGGCGATGACGTATTCGTGAAAGCCGGATATATCCGCGTGTTTCAGGATATCCGCGGCAAATACGGGTCCGAAGGCACCTATGTCATGACGCTGCCGTTGCGCGGACCGCTGAACAACGGCAAGGTGGACGAGTCGACCGATGCGTACGACACCATCGATTGGCTTTCCAAAAATATTCCCGAGTCCAACGGCAAAGTCGGCATGCTTGGCTCGTCGTACGAAGGCTTTACCGTCGTGATGGCGCTGGTCAATCCGAATCCGGCGCTGAAAGTCGCCGCGCCGGAAAGCCCGATGGTGGACGGCTGGATGGGCGACGACTGGTTTCACTACGGCGCATTCCGCCAGACGAATTTCGACTACATCACGGGTCAAACCACCACGAAGGGGCGCGGCTACATCATCCCGCGCGAGGGACACGACGATTACACCAACTTCCTGCGCGCAGGTTCCGCGGGCGACTATGCGCGCGCCAACGGACTGGATGGTCTGCCGTTCTGGCGCAAGATTCACGAGAACCCGGCCTACACAACGTTCTGGTCGGCACAGGCGCTGGACAAGGTCATGGCGCAGCAACCGCTGAAAGTGCCTACCATGTGGCTGCAAGGCTTGTGGGATCAGGAAGATATGTGGGGCGCGATCCACAGCTACGAGGCCATGGAACCGAAAGACACGACCAACACCATGAACTATCTGGTGATGGGGCCGTGGCGTCATAGTCAGGTCAATTACGACGGCAGCACGCTTGGGCCGATGAAGTGGGACGGCGACACAGCGTTGCAATTCCGTCGGGATGTGCTGTTGCCTTTCTTCAATCAATACCTCAAAGACGGTGCGCCCAAAGCCGATACTCCGCCGGTGTTGATCTACAACACCGGCGAAAATCATTGGGATCGCTTCACGCACTGGCCACTTTCGTGCGATCACGGTTGCGATGCCGTGTCCAAGCCGCTGTATCTCCAAGCGGACGGCCGTCTCTCCTTCGATGCACCGAAAGCGAGCGACGCCAAGTACGACCAATACGTTTCCGACCCCGCCAAGCCGGTGCCGTATCAGCCGCGCCCCGTGGTCGGTTCGGACCACGAAGCGTGGACGCATTGGTTGCTCAACGATCAGCGATTTGTCGACAGCCGCTCGGACGTGCTCACTTATGTAAGCGAACCGTTGACGTCGTCGATGCGTTTGAGCGGTGCGCCGCAAGTCAACCTGGTGGCGTCGACCAGCGGCACGGATAGCGATTGGGTCGTGAAGATCATCGATGTCTATCCCGACTCGGTGCCGTCCGATCCAAGTATGGGCGGTTACGAATTACCGATTTCGTTGGATATCTTCCGTGGCCGGTATCGCACCAGCTTCGAACGTCCACACGCGATCGAGGCGAACACGCCACTGCTATACAGCTTCGGTCTGCCCACGGTGAACCATGTGTTCGAACCCGGGCATCGCATCATGGTGCAGGTGCAATCGAGTCTGTTTCCGCTGTACGACCGCAATCCGCAGACGTTCGTGCAGAACATTTTCGATGCAAAGCCAAGCGACTACGTGAAGGCTACGCAACGCATATGGCACTCGCCGGACCATGCGAGCTTTATCAGCATGCCGGTGGTGTCCGGGCAGTAAGCGACGAACGGCGCCGGGCAGCTATGCCAGGCGCCGCTTCCACAAGCGCAGGCGATTGTTCGCCGGCATCGTCATGTCATCGGTCAGATCGAACCCGGCGCTGGCGGCCAGCGCATCGACAGCGGCCGTGTCGCGTATTCCCATGTGCGTGGCGCGTGTTTTCAACTCTCGATCGAACGCGGCGTTGCTGTCGCTGGTGAAGCGGCCGTCGATGTTGAAGGGTCCATAGATGCCCACATAAGCGCCGGCGACCGTGACGGACGGCAGCGCCGCGAACATGCGTTCCACTTCCGGCCACGCCATGATGTGCAACGTATTGGCGCTGAAAATCGCATCGTAGCGATCGTTGGGCCATGCATCGGTCACATCCAGTTTGAGCGGTTGCGGCGTGTTGGGTAACGCCGCCTCCTCCAGCCACTGACGCAGGCCGGCCAGATTTTCTTCACGGTCCGAGCATTGCCATACAAGATGCGGCATGGCGGCCGCAAAGTGCACGGCGTGCTGTCCCGTGCCGCTGCCGATCTCCAATACGTGCCGTCGATCGGCGAACCACGTGCGGAGCACCGTCAGAATTGGCTCGCGATTGCGATCGCTCGCAGCCGAATAAGGCTTGCCTGTCATGTCGCTTGTGCGTACCGCGGCGGTGGGCGCGTCAAATCGGACGTCCGCGCAACACGCGCGCCGGCAGCATCAACAGTGCGCCGAGAAAGGCGAATACGGCACTGACCGTAATGCCCACCAATCGCAGCGGCAGCAAAAGCAGCCACACGATGGGATAGAGCACCAGCGCCAGCAAGGCAAGCGGCCAGCAGAAGATCAGCAGCAGCAACCAGAGCAGAAAACCGACCATGGCATCACCCGCGGGGAGGGACCGCCTCAACTTTAACGCAAGGCGGTCCGGCAACGAAGATGACTGGCGACACCCCAAGAGCCCGTAGGCAGGCCTCTTAGTTCATGGGGCTTACGCCGATCAACAAGGTATGCAGCCAGAACGCAAACAGCGCCCAGATCACGATGCCGGCCACGACCGCCAGCACGGTGCCCTTCACTGTTCCGGGAGGGTAGGCGGTGCCGAGGCGGCGATCCCGCTTTCGCGACGCCTGAAACAACACGATAGCCCATAGGAGAAAAGGCGCGAACAGCACCACGTCGTGCAACATGCCGGTGGCAAGCAAGTGGCCGAACGCCCAGGTTTTTACCGCCAACACCTGCGGATGACCGAGCTTGGCCTTGATGTGATTGTTCGGTATGCGCGCCGCTGCCAGCAGGATCAGTGCGATCAGCATGAACAAGGCGTTGAGGTGTCGCAGCCACAACGGCGGTATGTAGAGCAGCACGGGCTGCCGCCGCGCCATACCGAATCCCACACAGATCAGCACGAAACCAAGGATGGCGAGAACCGAGTAAATCGCTTTCCAGCGATTCAGTCCGATACGTTCGATCTGCCGTACCCGCCAATCGTCGGCCACGATGCGGATCGAATGCAGGCCCAGAAAAAGAATCAAACCGAGGATCAGCACGGGCATGGTGGGAACCTCACGATGGAATGGAACGGTTTGGCTTTAGCGTACCTGTTTGTCATTCCGGCGCTGGCCGGAATGCAGTGCCAACACGTTGTGCGCGGCACTCAACATAAGAAAACATTTTGTGTGCTTCGCGCTGCCTGTTGAAACCGGATTTCGGCCTGCGCCGGAATGACAAGCGTGGGAACTCGTCGCGAGCGCTAATTTCCCAGCATTTGTACCCTTGCGACAAGTGCCAATGTCCCCGGATCAAGTGAAACACGCCCGGTTGACGGTGTGGGAAGCCACGCATCGCCGGGCCGCAGGCGTCCGTCGGACGTGTCGATATGTCCTCGCGCGCAATAAATCAGCGCTACGGCGTCATCGACGACCTGTCGGCCCGCATCCTCCCAGATCACCAGCTCGCCAGAAACCTTGGACCGGCGCAGCATGAGATTGAAATCGCGCGTGGGTCCGTTGCGCAGCGCGATCGTGACCGCCGTCTCGCCGGGAAATGCAAACGGGATAAACGGCACGGTGAGTGCATGAGTGCGACCGTCGTCCAGCATCATGGTGAAGCCGGCGCCTTCCAGCAGCGCGATATAGCGATCGACCCCCGCGAATGACGAAAACGGAGCGGCACTGTCCACTTCTGCCACGCTGACGCGCCATATGAAATCGTCCATGCCGGCGCCCGCAGGATGCACGGCCAATTCGCGCGTGCGTCCCATGCCGTTTTTCCACGGCACGGCCGGGCAATCGCGTAGACGAATAATGCTCATAAGGTGCGCTCGATCACACGCTGGAAGGGCGGCAGGGCCTTTAGCATCTGACTGCCGTATTGCCGTGTGACGACACGCCGATCCAACAGCACGATACGGCCGCGATCGGTTTCGCTGCGAATCAATCGGCCGCAATATTGAATCAACAAACGCGTGGCTTCGGGCACGGCAACTTCAAGAAAGGGATTGCGTCCGCGCGATTCCAGCCACTCCGCATACGTGGCGCCGACCGGATCGGTCGGTACGGCAAACGGAAGTTGTGTAATGACCACCGTTTCGCAGAGCTTGCCCGGCAAATCCAAGCCCTCGCCAAACGATGCCAGACCGAACAAGGTGCTGCCTCTGCCGTCTTCGATCGCGGCGACGTGTTCGGCAATCAGTTGTGTTTTGCCGAGCGAGCCTTGCGCGCGCACTTTGCGCACCTTGTCGATGGGCAGGCACTGCAGTACGCGCTCCAACTTCGCGCGTGAGGTAAACAGCACCAGATTGCCGGCATCCCAATCGAGATGTTCGGCCAGCCAGTCGGTCACCTCGCGCGCATGTTGCTCGCGTGCATCGGGCAATGCGGACAGCGCGGGTACTTCCAGGCGCGCCTGCACGCCCAGATCGAACGGCGAAGGCAGGCTTACGGTAACGGCCTCGTCCGGCAAGCCCACCGCATCGGCGAAGCCACGGAAGTTGCCGCCTACGCTCAACGTGGCCGACGTCATGATCGATGCGCTGGCATTGTCCCAAAGAATATTTCGCAGCAGTGCGCCGGCCGAAACCGCCGATGCATGACAAACCAATTGCTGATCGTTCGACAGCGTGACCCAGCGCGCCAGCGGTGGCGCATGTTCCGGATCGTCGTTGGACCATGCACGCCAGGTGCGTACCTGGCGATCGATACGTTCGAGCGCCATGCCAAGTTCGCGCGACAGGGCCTCTTGCGTAGGGCCGCCTTCGCTCATCTCGGTGACGGCGCGGCGAACCGCCGTCAGCCATCGTTGCACTTCGGACGCATCCACATAGAGCACGGTCGCTTGATGCACCCAGTTGTCCGGCAACTGGCCTAGCGAACCGCGATACATGGGCTCGATCTGGGCCGGATCGGGCGTCCACGATTGGCGTATTTCCTTTTCCAGTTCTTCCAGGCCGTCGCTCAGTGCCTGCAACTTTTCGTCGCCGGCATCGAGCGTGAGCTTGCCGATCACTTCTTTGTCGGTCAGCGAATAAGCGGCGTGGATCTGACGGCCCAACCGGCTGATTTGCCGGACGGCCGTGCCCAGTGGCACTTCGCAGGCGCCTCGGTCGATGGTTTTGCCGGGCATGTGATGCGCTTCGTCGAAGACATACAGCGTTTCCTCGGGCTTGGGCAAAATCACGCCGCCCCAGTTGTCGTCGTCGCCCGGCATGGTGAGGTCGGAGAGCACCAGATCCTGATTGGCGACGACGACATCCGCATCGGCCACGGCGCGTCGTGCCGCAAAGAACGGGCACCCCATGAAATGCCCGCAGCGACGACCGGTGCACCCGCCCGCGCTGGTCGTGATCATCGCGCGCAGCATGTCGCCCGGGGTTTCGGGCGCCGCATCCATGTCGCCGTTCCACGTATGGTGATCGAAAGCATCGGTGAGCTTGCGCAGCACCTGTTTGTCGCGTTCCGCCGGCGGTTTGCTCCACAACGCGAGATCCGCATCGAATCCCAAGCCCATTTGACCGGCTTCGCCGAGGCTGTTCCCTGCCATGCGCAGGTTGCGCGGACACAGATAACGGCCGCGTCCCTTGGCGAGTGCCACTTTCATGTCGCGTCCGTTAAGCTTTAAGTACAGCGGTATGTCGCGCTCCACCAACTGTTCTTGCAGGGCGACGGTGGCGGTCGCGATCAACAGCTTCTTTTTCAGCGCGCGCGCGACTTCGACGCCGGCTACCAGATAAGCCATCGATTTACCGGTGCCGGTAGGCGCTTCGATAACCGCAGCACCACCGCTCTGCGAAAGCGCTCGGGCGACTTCCGCAATCATGCGCGTTTGCGCCGCGCGCGAACGGAAGCCGGGCAATCCGTCTTTCACACGCGCATACGCGTCGCGAATGTTCTCTTTCAGCGTATCAGTAAGCATGTGCCGCCTGATGCGCGATGCTTAGTGCCACCGCTTCGGCGATGCGGATACCATCGACGCCCGCCGAAAGGATGCCGCCGGCGTAGCCTGCGCCTTCGCCGGCAGGAAAAAGGCCGCGTGTGTTGAGACTTTGCAGGTCGTCGTCGTTGCGACGTATGCGCACCGGTGAGGATGTGCGCGTTTCGACGCCGGTGAATATCGCATCGGGTCTGGCGAAACCCTTCAGCTTGCGATCGAACGCGGGCATGGCCTCGCGAATCGCTTCAATGGCGTAGTCCGGCAGGGCCGTCGCCAAGTCGGTCAGACGGACGCCGGGCTTATAGGAAGGCATCACCTCGCCCAGTGCCGTCGATGCACGACCGGCAAGAAAATCGCCGATAAGCTGCCCCGGTGCTTCATACGTACCGCCGCCCAATTCGAACGCGCGACTTTCCAGATCGCGCTGCAGCGCGATGCCAGCGAGCGGGCTTGCGCTGTTGTCGTAAGGCGTGAAATCGCTGGGCTCGATACCGACGACGATGGCCGCGTTGGCATTGCGCTCGTTGCGCGAATACTGACTCATGCCGTTTGTCACCACGCGACCCGGTTCGCTGGTGGCCGCCACCACCGTGCCGCCCGGACACATGCAAAAGCTGTAGACGGAACGGCCGTTGCGGCAGTGATGCACGAGTTTGAAATCGGCGGCGCCCAACAACGGATGACCGGCCTGCGGACCGAAACGGGCCTGATCGACCATCGACTGCGGATGCTCCACGCGAAAGCCGATCGAAAACGGTTTGGCTTCCAGATAAACGCCGCGCTCGTGCAACATGGCAACGGTATCGCGCGCGCTGTGTCCTAGCGCAAGCACGACGTGATCGGTGCGAATCTGCTCGCCGTTCGCCAGGGCGACGCCGCGAACGTGGCGGACGCCGTGCGCGTCTTCTTCGACAAGCAGATCGTCCATGCGATGCTGAAAACGAATCTCGCCGCCTAGCGACTCGATGGTGTTGCGCATGTTCTCCACCATCGTCACCAGGCGAAAGGTGCCGATGTGCGGCTTGCTGACGTAAATGATTTCCTCCGGCGCACCGGCTTTGACGAACTCCGTGAGCACCTTGCGGCCGTAATGCTTGGGATCGGAAATCTGGCTGTAAAGCTTGCCGTCGGAAAACGTACCGGCACCGCCTTCACCGAATTGCACGTTCGACTCGGGATGCAGGTTGCGCTTGCGCCACAAATCCCAGGTGTCTTTCGTGCGTTCGCGCACCGCCTTGCCGCGCTCCAGGATGATAGGCCGGAAACCCATCTGCGCCAGCAGCAAGCCGGCAAACAAACCACACGGCCCCATGCCGACAACCACGGGGCGATGAAGAGTTCGGCCATGGATGGCCGATTTTTGATCTTCGCTCTGCGCGACAAGGAAGTCGCGTGAAGACTGAAGAGTTCGGCCATGGATGGCCGATTTTTGATCTTCGCTCTGCGCGACACGCATGTCGCGTGAAAATGATGCCGGAGCATGGGCCACGAAGCGGTAATCCGTATCGGGCGTCGGGCGAACATGTGGATCGTCCGCAAAGCGCTGCAACAGCTTTGCTTCATCCGCAACGTCCACATCCAGTGTATAGATCAGCTGGATCGCGCCGCGTTTGCGGGCATCGTAACCGCGTCGGAAGATCGTATAGCCGTGAACGGCCGAGCCGCCGACATGCAGCCTGGCGCGAATGGCGGAGGCCAGCGCCTCCTCGGCGTGGTCCAGGGGAAGTTTGATGTCGGTGAGTCGCAGCATGCTTGGCAAGGCGGGATGGAGCGGCGCGATATTGTCTCACGTCGTCCCGGGTTGCTGCGGCTCACGCCATTCATACCGTAGAGGCTTGAATTCGAACGGGTAGATCAGGTTTCGGCGGCGATTTGCCGCAAGGTCTGCGCGAACACTTCCGGCGGCTGTCCGCCCTGGATCAGGTATTTGCCGTTAACGATCACGGACGGTACGGCGCGGATGCCTTGGGTCTGGTAGAACTGCTCCTGCTCGCGCACTTGGTCCGCATAACGGTTACTGCTCAGCACTTCGCGGGCCTGGGCGGCATCCAGCCCAACCTCACCGGTAACGCGTGCGAGTACGTCATGGGAACTGACGTCGTCGCCATGGGTGAAATACGCCTCCAGCAGCGCCGTCTTCAGCGCGAGCTGCTTGCCTTCCATGTCCGCCCAGTGCAGCAAACGGTGCGCATCGAAGGTGTTGTAGATGCGATTGCGCTTGTCCATGTTGAAGGTAAAACCCAATGCGGCACCGCGTTGACGTATACCTTCTTGGTTCTTGGTCATTTGCTCGGGCGTGCTGCCGTACTTGTGCGCCAAATGTTCGGCCACGTTCTCGCCTTCCGGCGCCATCTGCGGGTTCAGCTCAAAAGGCTGGAAATGCAGGTCGGCCGCAATCTCGCCATCGAGTTGTTGGAGCGCTTGCTGCAGGGACTTAAGACCGACAGCGCACCAAGGGCAGACGACATCGGAGACAAAGTCGATTTTTAGCAGGGAGGGTTTGGTCATGGCGCTTTCCCGATGTGAAGTAGTCGTGGACGCAAGGTCCTGAATTGGGGGCGCTTTGAATCTAGTCAACATCGATATGTCTAGCACAAAAAGGGGTCGGCGATGCCGACCCCAGACCTTACAGACTCATACATTTGAAAGAGAAACTTACCAATCGTAGGTGGCCGAAAGGCGCATATAACGCGGCGCCTCTTGGTAAAACGGCATAGCCACCTGTGAAAACTTCCTGCTGGTCAATCGAGCCATAAGGCAAGCTGATGCCGCCGAGACCGGAAAGTGGATCAGTTGTATTGAAGCCGTTGATGTAATACGCGTTTTCAGTAACTGATGCGCCACCGAATGAAACAAGGGGATTGCCAGTTGGACCGCTAAAATAGCTGCTGCCTCCAACGGTGCCGGGTGCCAGCAGGGCAATGGCCTCGGCGGTGCGACTGATTGGTAGCAGTGCGAGCTCTTTAGACGTAATGACAGTGCGCGAATCTGCGGCAGTCACGTCGATGGGCGGAAGCGCATTGGCAGATACGCTAACTGCGCTAAGTGACTTTGCGTTCGCAGTAGAGGCGAATGATACGTCGATACTCGCGTTAACTACGATATTTACGTTGTCGCGCCTATCGACGATAGCGCCATTCCGTTGAAGCGTGACGCTGTATGCACCGAGAGGAAGGTTGGTGAAACTATAGCGACCCGAGTTGTCGATGGTGATTTTGCGAAACAACCCGGTAGAGCTTGTTGCAGTAATCGTTGTGCCTGGTTCGGCCTGACCCACGATGCTGCCGGTCGTGGACTGCGCAAACACACTCGTACTAGCCAACGCCGCTGCGCACGCCAGCGCCAGCAACGAGTAATTAGCCGTATTTCTTGCTTTCAAGGTGCTCTCTCCCTGGAGGCGCCGCTCGTCGCTTAGCGGTTAACGAGCGGCGATAACAAAATGCGAAAGCCACCCCTAAGCCGTGGTGCATGGCTTAAGGGGTGACGATCGCGTCGATACGGTTCAGTCCCGCGGGGGAAGAAAGTTTTCGCGAACCGCTGTTATCAAATAAGCGACTAACGCTTTTCCAACAATCAGACTGCGCTTAATTTGAAGGGGGCTTGTGGCGGAGCGCTTGAAGAGCGCGCAGAAAGCCTACGCACGCTGCACTGCAGTGCGTACTTGTACGAAAAAGAGGGCGGGCGACGGCGATGCGTCGGGTGGCGTACAGAGCGACTATCTCGCTCTGTACGCAAGGGCAAAGCTTAGTGCTTGCCGATGAAATCCTGCTTGCCGATATTCGTGCCGGCTTCGCGCAGAATGTTGTATGCGGTGGTGCAGTGGAAGAACATGTTCGGAATCACATAATGCAGCAGGTAGGCCTGGCCTTCGAACTGCTGCTCGCCGTTGCGCGTTTTCAAAACAATGGCGCGCGTTTCGCTGCCGTCGATCTGCTCCGGCTTGAAACTCTTGATGTAGTCGATCGCGCGTTCGAGGCGAGCGTGCAGCTCTTCGAACGAGGTTTCGTTGTCTTCGAACTTCAGCGGATCGACGCCGGCCAGGCGTGCGGTGCCGTTCTTTGACATATCGGTGGCGATCTGCACCTGCTTCACCAGCGGCAACATGTCGGGGATAAGGCGGGTCTGCAGCATGACCGATCCGTCCACGCCTTTCTCTTTGGCATGTTTTTCACCGAGCTTGAGAACGTGCTGCAAATTGGTCAGTGCACGCACAAACACGGGCACGGAAGCTTGATACATCGAGAGGCTCATGGGGATGACTCCGGTTGTTGATGGGGGAGAGGCTCATGGGTGACCACGTCCGCGACAGGCGACAGCTCGCTGTGCAAGGGCATGGTCGAAGCGTTTTCCGATGCCGGCACGGCATGTACGTGACGGATCGCGTAACTGGCGACAAAGGTGGCCACGACCAGCAGCACCGCGGCAAGCACGAAAGAAATGCCGGGCAGATGCGCCGGTGCATGATTGCTGATGAACAACGCAAACAAGTTGGCGAACAGTGCAGGGCCGAAAATACCCGCCAAACTCGCAAGACTGGTTAGCGCGCCTTGCAGCCGTCCCTGCTCGTGCGGATCGACTTGCTGCGTCATCAACGCTTGTGCGGGCGGTCCGGCCAGCCCGCCCAGGCAAAGGAACGGAATGCCTGCCAAGAATATCCATGCGACCGACGAAAGCCCGAAAAACAGATAACCCAGTACGCACAGCGGCAAGCCGATCATGATCAGGCGCCGCTCGCCCAGTTTGGGCATCAGCTTACGCACCAGCACCGCTTGCACGATACCGCTGCAAAGTCCCACCAATCCGAGCGTGTAGCCCACCGCTTGCGGGCCCCAGCCGTAGCGGTAATCGGTGTACAGCACATAGGTGGAATTGAGCGAAAACTGTGCCAGCGTGATCAGAAAGTACACGGCGGCCAGCGCGAACACTTGCGGATAACGGCGTAGCAGCACCAGCGCGCCGAACGGATTGGCATGCCGCCAATCGAAACGCTTGGTGCGGCGTTCCGGCGGCAGCGATTCGGGCAACACGAAAAAGCCGTAGCAGAAATTGATCAGCGACAGTACGGCGGCCACCCAAAACGGCAGGCGGATCGTGAAATGCCCCAAAAAGCCGCCAAGCGCAGGCCCCACGATAAAGCCGATGGCGAAGGCCGCCCCCATCATGCCGAACGCCGCCGCGCGCTTTTCCTTCGGCACGATGTCGGCGATATACGCATTGGCGGTGGAGAAACTCGCCGCGCAAATGCCCGACACGATGCGCCCGACGAACAGCAGCCACACCACCGGCACCGGCGCAATCGCCATCACGATGAAATCGACGCCGAGGCCGAAGCTGGAAATCAGGATGACCGTGCGACGCCCAAATCGATCCGACAGCGTGCCTTGCACGGGCGAGAACACGAACTGCATCAGCATGTACACCGTGCCGAATGCGCTGGACCACACCGCCGCGCGAGCAATGCTGCCGCCGCTCAATTCCACGATGAGATGCGGCAGCACCGGGATGATGATGCCGAACGCCAGCATGTCCAGCATCACTGTCACGAAGATGAAGGCGAAGGCGGCCGATTGGCGGGAGCGAGTCGATGCAGAGTCCATGCGAAGGGCGCAGCCAGGCAACCGAGAGGATGAAAGATGCAACGATAGCCGATGCGGCATGGCTTGGCATGGGCTGAAGTGTGCAGAAAATGTCGCGCCCTGTTGTACTGCAGGCGCTACGCCGTTCGGTAATAGGGCAGGGTTCGAGCATCCTTACCGTGGCGGCTGCATCAATTCCTGCGGAGTCAGATAACCGTGATGATGGCGGTCGAGCAGGTGGAACTCGCGGCGCAAATTGTCTTGCCATGCCTTCAGCGTCACGGGTTTGCCGCGGCCGCCGGGCAATTCCTCCGGTTCCAGCACGCCATCGTGATTGAGGTCGCGACGATAGAAACCCAGGCTCATATAGGCCACATATTCAGCTTCGCTGACCCGGCCGTCGCCATTGGTATCCATGGCTTGGAACAGGCTGGCCGCCGTGCCCTGCGCCAGCACGGCGACGGGTAAGCCCAAAAGCAGGGCGATCAACGCCCACCGCATCAGCGACGACCGCCTTGGATGCCGATGAAATCCAGAAATTCGGCGCGGGTGCGCGCGTCGTCGCGGAACGCACCGAGCATCTGGCTGGTGACCATCGATACGCCGCGCTTGTGCACGCCGCGGGTGGTCATGCATTCGTGGCTGGCGTCGATCACGACAGCCACGCCGGCCGGCTGCAGGTTCTCCTGGATGCAGCGCGCGATTTCCGCGGTCATTTTTTCCTGCACCTGGAAACGGCGCGCATAGGCATCGACCACACGCGCCAGCTTGCTGATGCCCACCACGCGGTTGGTGGGGAGGTAGCCGACGTGGGCGCGGCCGATAATGGGCGCCATGTGATGCTCGCAATGACTTTCGAACTCGATATCGCGCAGCACCACCATTTCGTCGTAGCCGGCCACTTCCTCGAAAGTGCGCCGCAGGTACTCGCCCGGGTCGACCTGGTAGCCGGAGAACCAGTCGCGATAGGCTTTCACCACGCGGCGCGGCGTATCCAGCAGCCCCTCGCGCTGAGGATCCTCGCCGGCCCAGCGCAGCAAGGTGCGTACGGCTTCCTCGGCCTGTTCATGGGTGACGTCGGTGGGCTTGTGCTCGCTCATGCGGCTTCCTTGGTACGGGCTTGAGACGGATAAGTGTAACGCTCGCGTCAAGCCCGTTATGGGGGCGGCCGGTCACGTCACTACACCCGTGGTCGCCGGACAACGCGGGGGTCCGGTGCTCTTCGCCTTTGAAAATCGCCGAGTCCTGTCCTTCACCGGGGCGGCGGTATGATGAGCGGCCCCGCTCCGTCGCCCCCGATATGACCCGAGCCATCAACCGCGATACCCAGCTTTGTATGTCGCTGTCCGCCCGCCCGGGCAACTTCGGCACACGCTTCCAGAACTTTCTCTACGAGGCGCTGGACCTGAATTACGTCTACAAGGCCTTTACCACGCGCGATCTTGCAGCGGCCATCGGCGGCATTCGCGCACTGGGCATTCGCGGCTGCGCGATTTCGATGCCGTTCAAGGAGGCATGCATTGCGCTGGTGGATAGCATCGACGCGTCGGCAAGCGCCATCGCCTCCATCAACACCATCGTCAACAACGATGGACATCTGCACGCTTACAACACCGATTACATCGCGGTGCGCACCTTGATCGATCAGCATGGCCTCGGCACCGATATGCAACTGGCGTTGCGTGGCAGCGGCGGCATGGCCAAAGCGGTCGCCTGCGCTTTTCGCGATGCCGGATTCCGGCAAGGACATATCGTTGCACGCAACGAAGCCACCGGGCGAAAGCTGGCCGAGGCGAGCGGGTTCGCATGGGTTGCCGACATGTCGAGCTTGCAGCCGGATCTGTTGATCAATGTCACGCCGATCGGCATGGAAGGCGGCGCGGAAAAAGATCAGCTGGCTTTCGGTCGCAGCGTGGTGGAACGTGCCCGAGCCGTCTTCGATGTCGTGGCGGACCCGCCCGAGACGCCGTTGATCCAACTGGCGCGGTCGTTGAACAAAAAAGTGATTACCGGCGCCGAAGTGATCGTGTTGCAGGCGGTGGAGCAGTTCGTGCTTTACACCGGCGTGCGTCCTGACGATGCGCTGATCGCGCGTGCGGCAGCTCATGCGCTGAGCTGACGCCGTCGTAGGGTCTTCTGCAACCTAAGTCCATCGAAATCGTTCATGCCGCCTTACC
Source organism: Dyella sp. (assembly GCA_035508595.1). GTDB lineage: Bacteria > Pseudomonadota > Gammaproteobacteria > Xanthomonadales > Rhodanobacteraceae > Dyella_B. The sequence continues at coordinate 21,433 of DATJMR010000299.1, read as the reverse complement.
GTCATCCCAGCTTTCGCTGGGATGACGAGCAGCAACGGGAATGTCCAGGGATCAGAGTATCCTCAAGCATCAATCTTCCACGACATCCTCGTCGCCTTCCGTTAGATCGTTCCCGAGCAGCTGCTGCGTCTGTTCGCCGGGCAGGGTCTCCACGTCGCGCAATTTGCGTTCGATCGCGCGCGTACGCGTCGTGGTTTTGTCGATGTGCTTGCTGGCTTCGTCCAGTTTTTTGCGCACCATGCTGAGCACATCGCCGAATTTGCCGAACTCGTTCTTCACGGCGCCAAGGATTTGCCACACCTCGCTGCTGCGTTTTTGAATCGCCAGCGTGCGGAACCCCATCTGCAAACTGTTCAGCAGCGCGGAAAGCGTGGTGGGCCCGGCCACGGTTACGCGCTGCTCGCGTTGAAGGCTTTCGAACAGACCAGGGCGGCGAATGATTTCCGCGTACAAACCTTCGGTAGGCAGAAACAGAATGGCGAAATCGGTGGTTGCCGGCGGTGCGATGTATTTAGTGCGAATGGTCTTGGCCTCCTCGCGCACGCGCCGTTCCAGGGCGGCGGCGGCGCGTTCCACAGCATCGGCGTCGGCTTGCTGTTGCGCATCCAGCAGACGCTCGTAGTCCTCGCGTGGAAATTTCGCGTCGACGGGAAGCCAGACTGGGCTTTCGCGGTCGCCGCCGGGCAGGCGGATGGCGAACTCGACGCGTTCGTCGGAACCGGGCACCGTCGCGACATTGGCGGAGTACTGCTCGGGCGTGAGCATTTGCTCCAGCAGCGCAGCCAGCTGCATTTCGCCCAAAATGCCGCGTGTTTTCACGTTGCTGAGCACGCGCTTGAGATCGCCCACACCACTGGCGAGCGACTGCATTTCCCCCAATCCGCGTTGCACCGCTTCCAACCGTTCCGAAACGAGCTTGAACGATTGGCCCAGCCGCGTCTCCAGCGTGGATTGCAGCTTTTCGTCGACCGTGGCGCGCATCTGCTCCAACTTGGCGGCATTGTCTTGCTGGATGGCGCTCAGCTTGGTTTCGAGCGTGGTGCGCACTTCGACAAGCCGCTTTTCATTGTCAGCGGTGAGGCTTGCGAGCTGTTGCTTTTGCTGATCGCCGAGCTGGTTGAGGCTGGCGCCCAGCTCCTCGCGGCCGCGTCGGGCCTCTTCGATCAGCCGTTGCGAGAGGGCTTGCATACCGGCGTCGGTGCGTTGGGTGAGCGTGTCCAGGCGCTGTCCGAACTGCGTCAATGCCTGACTCAGCTCGCCGCGCCCTTCGCGTTGCTCTTGCGCCAAGGCTTCGCGCAGATGACGGACATCGTCCTTCAAGGCATCCAGCTTGGTCTGCAGCACGGTGTCGCCACGGCCACGCAGCAAGGCCAATACCTGCAATGCGAGCAGAACAACGAGCAGGGCCAATACGAGATCGATCAAGGGCATGAGAGGGTTCCAGCGGTATCGCCATACAGTTTACGCGCAGTCGTATCAACCGATGAGACCAAGCGGCTTCCCAGGTAGTATCGGCGCAACCGTGGAGTGTCGGGGCCGCCGTGAGCGTATCGACTGTCAGAGGAAAGCCGTTGGTGGCGTTGATCGCCGTGCTCGCCTGGTTTGGCGTGGCGCTGCAGCTTTATCTTTCGCTGCGCCTGACCGACTCGATGGGCATGTCGATATTGAGAGGGTTGGCGATTTACCTCGGGTATTTCACCGTGCTGACCAACATGCTGGTGGGCGTGGCCGCGACGTGGCCGCTGCTGTCGCCGAGTTCGGCATGGGGAAGATTCTTTGCGCGGCCCACGACGATTGGCTGGGTGACGGCCAGCATTGCCTTTGTAGGTTTGGCCTATTTCGCGTTGCTTCGCCACGCCTGGAATCCGCAGGGCTTGCAGCTGCTGGCCGATGTGCTGATGCATTACATCGTGCCGATTCTGGTTGTGATCTACAGCGGGACCGCACTACGAGGGCATGCGTTGCGGTGGACGGCACCCTTGTGGTGGAGCCTCTATCCGTTGATCTATTTTGTTTATGTGCTGGTGCGCGGCGTGCTATTTGACCACTATCCCTACGGGTTTATCGATGTATCGCAGCTCGGCTATGCGCGTACGCTACGCAACGCGGTATTTCTGTGGATCGCATTTCTCGTGCTGGCTTACGTATTGATGCTGATCTGGCGATGGATCAATCCACGCGGCAGAACACCGCCTTGAGGTAACGGCTCTCCGGCACATCCGTTCGAACGGGATGATCCGCACCGGCACCGCGCACTTCCAGTATCTGGATTTCGCGGCCGGCGTTCAGCGCGACACGGCGCAGCATTTGAAGAAAATCTTCTTCGCTGACCAGGCCGGTGCACGAGCACGTCAACAACAAGCCGCCGGGTGGAATCACGTCCAGCGCAAGCCGGTTCATGGCGAAATATTTTTTTAGCGCATCGAGCACTTTCGTACGGTCACGCGTGAGCTTGGCGGGGTCGAGGATCACGGCGTCGTAGTGCTCGCCGCGCGCCACGGCTTGCCGCAACCAATCGAAAATGTCGCCTTGCTCGAAGCGGATGGCGAGATGGTTCGCTTGCGCGTTCGCGCGGGCAATCTCCAGGATGCCGGGGTCCATGTCCACGCCGACAGCTTCGCGCGCACCGGCCGCCATCGCGTGTACGGCGAAGCCGCCCGCGTTGCAGCACAGATCCAGCACGCGCTTGCCGCGCGCGAGTTCGGCGAAACGGCGGCGGTTTTCGCGTTGGTCGGCGAAGAAGCCGGTTTTGTGACCGTAGCCAGGCGCGGCGTGAAAACGCAGGCCGTGCTCATGTACTTCCACGGGCGTCGGCGCTTCCATGGCGCGGCAATCGAACGACTCCTGCTTCTGCACGTGGCTTTCGGCGAACCAGTACAAACGCGCACCGGGGAAGTGGCGCAGCAAGGCGGCGTGGATGGCGTCGCGGAATTTCCACATGCCGGCGGCGAAATATTCGATCACCAGAATGTCGTCGTAGCGATCGACGATCAGCCCCGAAAGACCATCGCCCTCGCTGTGCACGACGCGCCATGCATCGGTCACGGTATCGAGGTCAAGCAGCGCGCGCCGCAGGGCGAGGGCACGGTCGATGCGTGCGTTGATCCAATCGGCATTGATCGGTTCCTGCGCATCGGCGGTGAGCAGGCGCAGTGCGATACGCGCATGCCCATTCCAGAAACCGCGCCCGACAAAACGATCCTTCGCATCGAGGATATCGACCACGCTTCCCGGCGGGATGCGCGATTCGGGCTTGTGCACCTGCGCCGACCATACCCAGGGGTGGCCAGGCGTGCGGTCAGATTTCAGGCGGATAACGGGCAATTGGGCAGGCGCATTCATCCGCCTATCATAGCCGCAGTGGCCGCTTAACCTCGATTTTCAGCGAAAACCCCGCGGTTTTAGCGCAGCTTGAGGATCAGCCAGGACAACAGCGCCAGCAGGTTGATACCAAGTCGCGAGGCCGACGGGCCGCCGAACGCCAGCACGAAGCCCTGGCTGCCGAAGTGCCAGGCCAGCCCCGGATGCAGCGGCGAGTGCAGCATCACGTATAGATTGATGAAGGCGCCGCAATGCAACGCGTAGCTGAAGATCGGCGTGGCGACAAGCGGAAGCTGAAACAGCTGAGCGATGCTTGAAAAGCGAACGCCGCGCTCGCTGTTTTCCAACAGAAGCACGCCGGCGACGAGGATGAAGGCGTATAGCGTAAATTCGATTAATCCGATGGCTGCGGTGCGCAGCGGGCCGAACGCCAGCAGGCGTGGCAGCACGATCATCATGCCGTAGAAACCGCCAGCAATTTCCAGTATGCCAATCAGGCGAAACAAAATCTGACGCATGCAACACTCCGGCAAAAAATAATTATTCGAGTTCGTCCGCCTGCTCGTGCAGGTCCGTGATGTGCTGTTCCCACCAGCGCGCTTCGGCCGCGAATGGAAACGCGGCCGGAAAAGCAGGATCGTGCCAGCGAGCCGCGATCCAACCGGCATAATGCACCTGTCGCATGGCACGTAGCGCGGGGACCAAGGCAAGTTCCGCGTGATCGAAGTCACGCATCGAAGCATAGCCTTCCAGCAATGCCTCCATGGCACGCTCATCGTGCGCCAGCATCCATAAATCCTGCACGGCGGGCCCCATGCGCGTGTCGTCCAGGTCGACGAAATGCGGACCGGCATCGGTCCACAACACATTGCCGGGATGGCAGTCGCCGTGCAAGCGCAGCTGGCGCACCGGGCCGACGGCGTCGAAACGCGCGGCAACGAGGCGATCCATGCGTTCGATCGCCTGGCGATAACGATCGTGCAGTGAGGGCGGCAACAACGTCGAGGCAAGTACCGCCTGCATCGGTTGCGCAATCAACGTGTCGCGATCGATCTTGCCGCGATACATAAAAGACGAACGCGCGCCGACGCCGTGAATGCGCGCGATCAGGCGACCCAGCCATTCCAGCTGATCGGACGATTCCAGCGACGGTGCGCGACCGCCGTGCCGCGGCGACAAGGTGTAACGAAAGCGATCGTGATGTAGCAAGGTGCGTTCGGCGAAATGCAGCGGAGCCACGACGGGCAACTCGGCATCGGCGAGTTCTTGCGCGAAAGCGTGCTCTTCGAGAATCGCCGCGTCGCTCCATCGGTTAGGTCGATAGAATTTCGCGATGACGGGCGAGTTTTCTTCCAGGCCCACCTGCCAGACGCGATTCTCGTAACTGTTCAGAGCAAGCAGGCGTCCATCCGGCCACACGCCGCAGGCAGCGATCGCGTCGAGCACGAGATCGGGCGTGAGGCGCGCATAAGGTGTTTCGTCAATCACGCATGCATTCCTTCTTCGCCGCTGCAAGAAGGAATAGCGTGCTCGCCACGCCGCGCATCAACGCGAACCGACCGCTGATGCCGGCACAATCGCCATGGTGATGCGCGAAATACAAACCAGGCGGCCCGCTTCGTCTTCGATGCGGATTTCCCACACTTGCGTCGAACGTCCGATATGCAGCGGACGCGCCGTGCCCGTAACGATGCCGCTGAGCACCCCGCGTACGTGATTGGCATTGATATCCAGCCCGACCGCGCGTTCTTTTTCCGGATCGAGCGTCAACATGGCCGCCGTGCTGCCTAGCGTTTCCGCCAGCGCGACCGAGGCGCCGCCGTGCAGCAGCCCGTAGGGTTGATGGGTGCGGCGATCCACCGGCATCGTACCTTGCAGCCAATCGTCGCCGATCGCGGTGACGTGGATGCCCAGGGCCTCCAGCAGGGTGTTTTGACGCCAGCTGTTGAGGCTTTCGAGGTCTGTCGGCTGTTTCCAAATGCCCATTGGTTGATACTCGTGCGGTAAGCCCACATTGTCCGACGACCGCCACCGCGGCGACAATGTATCCCGTGTATTACGTCACTCTCCAACATTCCGGCCGCCGTTTCGAGGTCGCGCCGGGCGAAACCGTGCTGGAAGCCGCGCAGCGCGCCGGTATCGCCTTGCCGTATTCCTGCCGGTCCGGCGTGTGCGGCAGTTGCAAGGCCACGCTGATCCAGGGGCGCTGCGAGTATCCGCGCAATCCGCCGGCCGCACTCGACGCGCACGATCGTGCGCAGCATGCCGTGTTGCTGTGTCAGGCCGTTCCCGCCAGCGATCTGGTGGTCCAAGCACGCGAAGTCACGTCGGTGGAAGATATCGCGCGCCGTCAATTGACCGTGCGCGTGACGCGTAAATGGCAGCTTGCGCCGGACGTGATCGGCCTGCATTTGCAGCCTTCGCCGGGCGAGCTGCGTTTGAACTGGCTGCCGGGGCAATATCTGGATGTGTTGCTGGACGAAGATCGCCGCCGTCCGTTTTCCATCGCCAATGGGCCGCAATCCGACGGCGTGATCGAGTTGCATGTGCGTCATGTTGCCGGCGGCGGTTTCACCACGTGGGTCGCCGACGTGCTGAAAGAGAACGACACGCTGCGAATCGAAGGCCCGCTGGGCACGTTCGTGGCGCGCGAGGATTCGGAGCGGCCCATGATCTTCATGGCTGGCGGCACCGGGTTCGCGCCGGTGAAGGCGATTCTCGAACACTTTCTCGTGCTGGGTACGCGTCGGACCATCGATGTCTATTGGGGCGCCCGCAGCGCTGCGGATCTCTACCAGCGCGAATTGCCCGAGAAATGGGCCAAGGCTTTGCCTCATCTGCGTTTCCATGCGGTGCTCTCCGAGCCCGCGCAAGCGCAGATCGCCCGATTGCGCGCCGGATTGGTGCATGAGGCCGTGCTGGAAGATCATCCGGATCTTTCCGGGCACGATGTCTACATGAGCGGACCGCACGCGATGATCGAAGCGGGGCGCAGGCTGTTCGTCGAGGCGGGCTTGCCGGAAGATCGGCTTTATTACGATTCGTTCGAATACGCGCCCGATGTGCTGGCGCAGATTCTTGCCGGCCGTGCAGGGATACGAGTGAGTACCGGAGAACGCAACGTTTGAGGAGGGGTTGCGTTTCTCGCCTCGATCAATTTTTGCCTTTCGCCACTGGCAACTGCGCCTGCTGCCACGCCAGCACGCCGCCGCCCAAGGTGTAAACGCGAGTGAAGCCTGCTTTCACCAGCCGCTGCGCGGCTTTGTCGGTGTTGCGGCCATCTTTGTCCATCACGACCACCGGCAGCTCGCGAGCCTTGGCCAGATCCTTGTTTTCCGGATCGAACTGACTCATCGCCACGTGCTTGGCGCCGGGCACGTGCATTTTTTCGAAATCGGCGATGGCGGAGAGGTCGATCAACAGCGGGCTGTCGCGATTGATCAGCTGAGTCAGTCCGGCCGGTGTCAGCTCCGTGTACTTGCGCAGCAGCACCATGATCTGCATGACGATCAGCGCGATCACCAGCACCACGAAAAGCAGGCACAGCGCCAGATGGTTACCCACGAACTGGGGCAGCTTGTGAAGAAAATCGTTCATGAAAAGGCCGGACGGGTAGCAGGCAAACGGCGATTATAGGGGAGTGGGGCGGGCCCGCGTACGAGCCCCGGCCCAGCCCCTCAATTTTGCTGCGTAATATCGGGAATGCCGGTCTCCAGCCACCACCGGTTCTTCTCAGGGTCGTAACGCCAAAGCTGGCGGTCGACGATGGTGCGCACGGATTGGGTGTGCACATTGGTCAGGTCGATCTGCACCACTTGGCGCACTTCGTTTTCGCCCGATGCCACGGGGCCGTTGCCATCGTCATAGCCGCTCACCTGCACTTGTTTGAAGCGTTCACGGTCCAGATCGGTAAGGGGGTGCTTTTCCCGAACCTTCGGGTCGACGAACTGCTCGGCGGCTTCAAAACCGTCCCAACGCACGGCGTTGGCGTACTCGATCATGGTGTGGGTCAGTGCGTCGTTGCGTTTGTCGGTGGCGCAGCCGGCTAGCAGCAGCGTGGTCGACAACAGGATCAGGCCGGCAAGGAAACGCATAAGGTAACTCCCCTGGACACCGTCCTATTCTGCCGCACTGTTGCGGCGTTTCGCCACGAACTTGGCCTCAAGCGTGGCAGCAGGGTTGCCATCATCACCGGGCACTTGGCATGTGACCGAGATACGCGCCCGGCCGCGCGTCGACAAAGTGGCGAAAAAGGCCTCCCAATCGTCGGCGTCGGCATGCTGCGCCTGGGCCTCGAAATCGCCCCATACCGGACTGAGATAGCGCACGGTGGATTCGCCCACGTAAACCTCGCAGTCCTCGGCGCGCTGACGCAGAGCCAGCTCGACCAAGCCCCAGCCGGTCAGCGTCATCAAACTGGTAAGGCTGCCGCCGAACGCGCAGCCCTTGTCGTTGACGTTCGGCGCCAACGGACAGCGCAAGACCAAGCGCGCTCCGTCGTAGCGGCCCAAGGTGAGCCCCATCGTGCGTGCAAGCGGAATGCCCTCGTGAATGAACGTCACCAAGTTCTGGGCCGCGGCGTGGAGATCCGGCTTAGTCATCGATCGTAAGTGGGTTGGGGGAGTTGGACAGTGTAGACGCTACACTCTCTCGGGATGGGTAAAGTTTGCATTTGGGCGGCCCGAACATGGCGGTGCGACAGGCGTGAGCACAAAGCGCGTGCAACCTAACAAGGATCTCGCTGGCTGCACGGTCGTGATCACGCGCCCGGCGGGAACCGGCACGACGCTCGCAAAAAAAGCGAGGGCATTGGGCGGTGTGCCGCTGCTATTGCCAGGGTTGTCGCTGCGCGCGGCGCCCGATACGCAACAGGTGCGGGTTCAATGGCGAGACGCCCAGCGCGACGACGTGCTGATCTTCACCAGCCCGGCGGCCGTGCGGTACGCCTCCGCGCTTGCCCCGTTGGGCCGGACACATGGCGCGGTGATCGCCGTTGGTCAGGGTACGGCGCGTGCCATGCAGCGGTTGGGCGTGGCGGCGGAAATGCCTGCGTCGCGACAAGACAGCGAAGGCGTGCTGGCGCTGCCTTCGCTGCAACAGTTGCGCGGCCGACGTATCGCGATGATCACCGCCCCTGGCGGGCGCGGACTGATGCCGCAACAGCTCGCCGAACGTGGTGCGGTGTTACGGCACGTCTATGTTTATCAGCGCGCGGCTGCGCGACTGACACGCCGTCACGTCGAAGCGGTGCAGCAGCTGTCCGCCGACACCTGTGTGCTGTTTTCCAGTGCGGAGGCCATCGAAAACCTGCGCGCGCAACTGCCGCCTTCGGCATGGCAAAACCTCTGCAAGGCCACGGCCATCGTCAGCAGCGAGCGGATCGCGCAGGCCGCCCAGCAGGCAGGATGTCTGCGGCTCTATCGGGCCGCTTCCGCCGCGCAGGCGGACTTGCTGGCGGCCGCGTGCCAGGCGCATTCACGCCAACACCACTGAGCCGGCTATCAAACTGCTGTCGCGGCCATACCCCGGCGTCGCGGGCTGTTAGCATGTGCGCATGAGCCAGGACGATCTCACCCCCGAACGTACCGTGCCCAGCGCCGGCACATCCTCTGACTCCCACCGCGCCGGCCGCGCCGCGCCGCCGGGCCGCCCCGGGGGAGGCACCCTCGCGTTGGCCTTGCTGCTGGCTTTGATCGCCATCATCGGCGTCGGCTACATCGCCTGGCGGCAATGGAAGCTTTTGCATATCAACGCACAGGCGCTGCGCACGACCGCCGCGCTGGAAGAACGGGTCAATACCATGGACCGCGCGCTCTCGGGCGCCACCAGCCAGAACGGCTTGCTGCTGCAGCGTTTGAACGATGCGGACCAAGTCAATCGTTCCGTACGCGACGAACTGCTTTCGCAGGATCAACGCGTACGCGATCTGGAAGAGGCGGTCGGCAAACTGTCCGAAAAGACGCTTTCCGGCCAGGACGCCATGCGTCTGGACGAAACCGAATCGCTGTTGCGCATGGGCGCCGAGCGCTACAACTTGTTCCATGATGCACGAGGCGCGGCCCAGGCGTTCGCCTTGGCGAGCCAGACGCTGGCGGGCGTGACCGACAACGCCTTCAACGATGTGCGCCAGAACATCGATGCCGAGCACGAAGCATTGATGAAAAGCCAGACAACCGATCCGCAACAATGGCTCGACAGCGTGATGCAACTGCGCAACGACCTGCCGGACCTGCCGTTGAAGCCGCTCGATGAACCGGAGGCGCAGGAAAGCAATGGCGTGTGGGCGCGCATCCGCCGCGCGCTGTACGGCGTGATTCAAATCAAGCGCGACAACGGCGCACCGGTGGACGTCGCCGACGCGCGCATCGCGCGCGACATGGTGGCGTTGGACCTCGCGCAAGCGCAGGCTGCGTTGCTGGCATGGGATAACAACGCGTGCGCAGCGTCGCTCAAGCGCGCCGACGCAGGTCTTGTCGCGCAATTCGATCTGCAAGCACCTGGCGTGCAGCAAGCGCGTCAGCGCATTGGCACTTTGTTGGGCCAGCTCAAACAGGGTGAGCCGGTGAAGCTGGGAGGGGCGCTGAGCGAGTTGCGCAATCTGCGTGCGGTGCATGCACTCAAATCCACCAACCAGAATGCCGCGCCGTCCAGTGGAGCCAAGCCATGAAGTTATGGCGCTGGATTCTGGCGTTGGTGATCATCGCCGCGCTGGCGGCCTTCGGCTGGCACTGGGTCGCGGAAGACCCGGGTTACGTGCTCGTGCGTTTTCGTGGCGTAACGGTGCAAACCAGCCTGCTTGCCGCAGTGGTTTTGCTGTTGCTGGCGTGGGCGCTGATCGGTCTGTTGTGGCGCACCGTGCGCTGGCCGTTCGGTGCGTTTTCGCGTCGTCATCGCCGCCTGAGCCGGCAACGCCTGGCGGACGGCTTGGTGGCATTGATGGAAGGGCGTCACGGCGATGCCGAACGCGATCTGCATCGCGCATCGCGTCTGGACACATTGCGCGGCCCGGCATTGCTTGCCGCCGCCGAAGCGGCATCGCGGCGCGGTGAACACAGCCGTGCGCTGGAGGCGCTGGACCAAGCTTCGCAAGTCGCTCCTCGCGCGGCGCGCGTATTGCGCGCCCGCGTGCTGCGGCGCGACGGCAAACCCGCCGAAGCGCTGGCGTTGCTGACGCCCGAAGCCGACAGCGGAAATCTCAGTCCCGGCGGCTGGCGCGAATTCGTCATGGCCGCGCTGGGCGCAGGCGACACGCGTCGTGCCCGCATGGCGCTCGAACCGCTGCAGAAAAGCGGCGTGATGAGCACGCGCGCGTACAACTCGCTCGAAACACTGGTGCTGGTCGCGAGCATTCAAGCGGCGTCCGACGGCGCCGTACTGAACACCTTGTGGTCGCAACTGCCCAAAGCGCAGCGCCGCGCGCCGGCGGTGGTCGATGCGTACGCGCGCAAAGCCGCCAGCTATGGACTTCTCCTTCCGGCGATGGACGAAGTGGAATCCGCCTTGCGACGCGAGTGGTCGCCGCAACTGGTGGAAACCTACGGCACGTTCGCCGGCGACGATCTGGATGCGCGGCTGCGCCGTGCCGAAGGCTGGCTAGAGGCGCATCCCAACGACCCCAGTTTGTTGTTGGCGCTTGGGCGCATGGGCGTGCGATTGAAGCTATGGAACAAGGCGCGCCCTTATCTGGAACGCTCGCTCGCCTTGGCGCCAAGCTCAAACGCCTGGGAAGCTCTGGGCGACGTCTATGCCGGTTTGGACGATGCCGCGCTGGCTCAGCGCTGCTATCGCAATGCGATGGCCATGGCACGCGGCGACAGCGTCGAGCCGTTGCCGGAGATCAATAGGGTCGGCGGCCGTCTCGACACGCGGCCTATCGCGATCGAAGAGCGCGATGTGCATGGTGTTCCGAGATTGAAGGAATAATTCCTTCTCCTCGCAATCCGTTCATACCTCGCCGTCATTCCGGCGAAGGCCGGAATGACGATAGGGCAAGACTCCCCTCCGCGCGCAGGATTCACCCATTTCCAGGCAAAAACCGATAACCCACGCCCGGCTCGGTTTTCAACCAGCGCGGCGAGGTCGGGTCGTCGCCAAGCTTCTGCCGCAACTTGCCGAGCACGATACGCAGATAATGCGTGTCATGCACATGCGTGCCGCCCCAGATTTCGCGCAATAGCTGTTGCTGGCTCACGACGCGTCCAGCGTGGCGAACCAGCATGGCCAGTACGGCGTATTCCTTGCGGGTGAGCGCAAGCGGCGTGCCATCGAGCGTCACTTCGCGCAAGCCTAGGTCGACATGCAGTCGGTCGTCTTCGTAACGCGGCGGTGCTTCCGCATTCGTCGCGCGATTGCGCAGCAGCGCGCGCAATCGCGCCATCAGTTCCTGAATGCCGAAAGGTTTTGTCATGTAGTCATTGGCACCCGCGTCCAGCGCTTTGACTTTTTCGTCTTCCGTGTTGCGCACGGAAAGCATCAGCACGGGCACCTGCGTCCATTGGCGTAATTCGGCCAGCACTTCGTGGCCTTCGCGATCAGGCAGGCCGATATCCAGAATCACCACGTCCGGATCGCGTGTGGCGGCCAATGCGAGGCCCTCCGCGGCATCGGCGGCCAGCAGCACGGAATAGCCTTCCGCCCGCAAGCCGATATCGAGAAACTTGCGGATCTGCGTCTCGTCATCGACGACCAAAACGCAAGGATGGGCGGCAGTCATGATGCGAGATTATCCCGAAGGCGGCGCAGGCAGCGGCAGGCTGATGCGAATGGTGGTGCCAACGCCGTTGCCGGGCAAGGCTTCCACGCTGCCGCCGTGCGCGCCGATCATGCCGCGGCAGATCGCCAACCCCAAGCCCGTGCCTTGTGGCGCGCGGTCGCCGCGCGCCACGGAGTAGAACATGTCGAAGATGCGCGCGCGTTCCTCTTCGGGAATGCCCGGGCCGCGGTCCACCACGTCGATGAAAAGCCGATCGCCCGCCACGCGCACGATCACCTGCACCGGCTCGCCCGGTGGCGAGAAACGTGCGGCATTTTCCAGAATGTTGAACAACGCTTGCTCGATAAGCGCCGGATGGACGAACAGCAAAACCGTTTCGTCGGGCAAGGTACTGTCCAAACGCAATTCGGGGAACAGCTTGCGCACGCGCGTCATCGCGGAGGCGACGATTTCCGCCGCATCGGTCCAATCGCGATTGAGTTTGAGCGTGCCATGTCCCAAGCGCGTCATATCCAAAAGATTCTGGATATAGCGATCCAGCCGTTGTCCTTCTCCAAGAATCGCGCCGAGTAATTCGTTGCGCTCCTCGACGGGCAATTGATCCCAATAGGAAGAAAGCGTGCCGGCCGAACCGATCATGGAGGCCAGCGGAGAGCGCAAATCGTGCGATACGGACGACAGCAACGCGTTGCGCAGACGTTCGGTTTCGCCTTGCACGCGCGCACCTTCCAGCTCGGAAGCCAGTCGCGCGCGCTCCAGCGCCTGACCGATATCCTGCACCATCGCCATCGCCAGACTGCGCCGTTCGATATCCGGCGAATCGCCGTTTTCGAAGCGCAACGCGGCAACGCCCAGGCGATGATCTTCCGAGCCCAGCGGCAGCATCCAGCACCGCGCGGCATTGAGCGTGTCGGTAGAACGGCCGGCCGGCTCGGCGTGTTGTTCGCACCACTCGGCGGCGGCGAGATCCTGCGTCGTCAACGTCAACAAGCGCGAACTGTTGGCGGCCACATGCAAGCGATGCTCCACATCGCGCGCCAGAATCGCCGCCTCGCAACGCAGACCGTGCGCCAGTGCCGCCGCGCCGGCATGGCGTATCCCGTCGGCGTCCGTGCTTACGGACAACCGCTGGCCGAGCGTCAAAAGCGTATGTGAATAATCGTGCGCGGCGCGCAGAGATTCCACCTGACTGGCCAGGCGCGTCGCCAGCCGGCTGCAGATCAGCGCCGCCGCAAAGAACAGCGTCACGGCAAGCACATCGTCGGAATTGGCGATGGCCAAGGTGTAACGCGGCGGCGCGAAGAAAAAGTTGTAACCGAGAAAACAGAGCGTTGCCGTATACACGGCGACGATCATGCGCGTGCGCACCGCCACGGTCATGACGGCGGTGAGGAAGATCAACGCGAGATTGGCGACCGACAGATAGCGATCGGCAACGAAGGCAAGCCCCAGCGCAACCGCGGTGACGGCGGTCGCGAAGACATATTGGTCGCGCCGACCGTATGCGGGCATCAAACGCAGCCGTTTACGTGCACGCACGCGCTCGACGGGTGTGGCGATGATGGTCAGTTCCAGGTGCGCGCCACGACGCAATAGCTGCTGCGTCAGTGAGCGGCCAAGCATGCGCGCAAAAAGCCGTTCGCGCGTACGCCCAAGAATGATCTGACCTACACCTTCGCGATCGGCATGCACCAGCAATTCGTCGGCAATCGCGTGGCCGCGCAGCATGATGGCGTCGCCGCCGAGACGGCGCGCCAACCGCATGGCGGTGTCGATGCGTTCGCGGCGTGCGTCGTCCAACACCGCGCCGGTATCCACGAACACCACGGTCCACGGCGCCCCGCGGCGCTCGGCGATGCGCCGCGCAATGCGCACCAAGTATTCGCTTTGCGCATGCCCGTCGATGGCGGCCATCACACGGCGGCGCACCGGCATTTTGCCGCCGCGCGCGAGCATGTGTTCGCGCAGATCGCTGTCGACGTGGCCGGCCACCGTATCCACGGCCAGCTCGCGCAATGCGGCCAGATTGGTCGGAGAGAAGAAAGCGTCGAGTGCGGCGGCGGCCGTTTCCGGCACATAAACTTTGCCTTGCCTCAGGCGTTCGATCAGTTCGCGTGGCGGAAGGTCGATCAGAACGATATCGCGTGCGCGATCGAGAAACGCATCCGGCACCGTTTCACGCACCGTGACACCGGTGATGCGGCGTACCTGATCGTTGAGACTCTCCAGGTGCTGCACATTGAGCGCGGTGTACACCTCGATGCCGCCATCGAGAATTTCGGCGATATCCTGCCAGCGGCGTTCGTGGCGGCTGCCTGGTACGTTGCGATGCGCGAGTTCGTCGACCAACAAGATGTCGGGGCGCCGCGCGAGCGCGGCGTCTACATCGAATTCAGTGAATTCGCGGCCTTGATAGCTGAGCGTCAGCCGCGGAAGAACTTCCAATCCTTCAAGCAACGACGCTGTTTCGACACGGCCGTGGGTTTCCACCAGCCCGACGACCACGTCCACACCTTGGCGCTTCAATTCTCGCGCAGCGGAAAGCATGGCGTAGGTCTTGCCGACGCCGGGCGCCGCGCCCAGGAAAATCTTCAGGCGGCGAGTGCTTTCTTCCTGCACCACGTCGAGCAGGGCGTCGGCGCGAGCATCACGGGAGGTGTCGTTCATGAGGGCATCTTATGCTCCCTCCACGACGCGCAGTAGAGGAGGGTTGGGTCCGGGCTAGGCGGCAAGCTCGTGCAACGACACTCCAACGCTCCCTCGCCTGCAGGGTGGGCGTGGAGCATTCGCGCGCACGCGATCATTGCTTTGTCTGCAATTGATCCAACGCCAGATTCAACTGCAGCACATTCACACGCGGCTCGCCGAGCAGGCCGAGTTGACGGCCCTGCGTGTACTGCGCGACCAGCGCCTTCACTTGGTCCGTGCTGAACTTGCGTACGCGCGCAACGCGTGCGATCTGATACTGCGCTGCGGCGGGGCTGATTTCGGGGTCCAAGCCGCTGCCCGAGGCGGTGACCAAATCCGCCGGCACCGGTGAGTTATTGCCCGGGTCTGCCTTGCGCAACGCATCGATACGTTGTTGCACGGCGTCGCGTAAGGCGGGGTTGGTCGGTCCTTGGTTGGAGCCGTTCGATGCCGTGCCGTTATCCGGCTGTGGTGTCGTGGCAGACGGGCGACCCCAGAAATACCTGGGGTCGTCGAAGTTCTGACCGATCAGTTCGGAACCGATCGGCTTGCCGTTCTTTTCGATCAGGCTGCCGTTGGCCTGATGCGGAAACAACACCTGTGCCACGCCGGTGGCCAGCAGCGGGTAGGCGATGCCGGTGACCAGCGTCATCACCAGCAACATCGATACAGCATTGCGAATTAACCTGCTCATGGCATCACCACCAGTTCGTAAATAAAAAAGCCAACGGACCATCAGCACCGTCTAGCCAATAGAGCCCTGCTTAGAAATGAAAGATGACGTCGCCAGACAGAATCGTCTCGTGCGACTTGTTCGGAGCAATGCCTGCATTGGAGTTTCCGTTGAACGCCTTACCATCCAGCGAGTGGTACGTGGCAATTTCCGGACGCACTTCCAGCTGTGGCGAGAACCAGTGCTGCCAACCAATCGCGAAGTTCACGTAGCGCGTTGCCACGCCCGTGCGTTGGCCATTCTTGTCCCAGTAGTACTCGGGTCGGAACGAGAAATTGTTCATCGGATCCGGGCTGAAATTGAGGTAGGCAACGGTAGCCAGCGTGCTGGCGCGGCACGTCAGCTCCGCGGCGTTGCGACAGATGGCCAGATCGGGGGCGTTGTACGGGATGAAATGTGACGAAAAAGGCGCTCCGCCGTTCGCATAGATGGTTTGCACATCGCTGTTGAGTGCGTTGGGAACCTTGTTCTCATAAAGATCGTAGGCTTCATAAGAGACATGCCAATGCGGATCGAACGTGTGATAGAACGTAAAGCCATACCACTGCAGATTGTTGTAACCATAGGTGCCGTTGTTGATGGCGTCCGCGCATGGCATGAAGGCGGTCTTGCCATCGTTGCTGAGATAGCGAATGCATGCCGACACCGACGGCATGGAGCCCGGATCCTTCTTGAAGGTCGCGTTCGGATAGAGGGGGTTGTATCCAACTTGGCCAGGACCAGTGCCTGGAACATTCGGATACGGGTTGTTCCACGTCTCATTCAAGTGCGTCGGGAAGGCTTCGGTGCCATCCGTCACGCCGGTTAGCAGGGTCCAGTTCTTATTGAGCGCAAAGGTCGCTTCGATGCCTGTGTTCGTATAGTTATCAAACGAATAGGACATCGAATGCGTGTACATGTAGTTGTTCGGCGCGAGCTGCGCTTCGATATCCGGAATGGAAATGAAGCGTCCAAAACGTAGCATCAAGCCGTCGGCGACCCAGGGAATGTAGACTTCGCCATAAACCATCGGAAAGTCGTAACCGTTGACCTTGTTTTCGTTCAGCAATTGGTTGCTGGCCAACCCATATGCCGTGGTATAGCGGTAGTTTTCGCCATACAACACTGAAATGCGCATGCCCCAATCGATGTGGTCGGTCTGCACGGTGTCGGGAAAACGGTCCAGATACAGCACAACCTGGTCTAACTCCGCCGTGTTGGGCGTATACACATAGGCGGCTGGCGCATTGCCACCGGGTTTAGTCGTACTCGTGCTCAGGTTGGCGCCAGCATTGACCCAGCCATAGACCTGGAAATCGTTCCTGCTCATCCAATCGCCGAAAGCGGTGTTGCCCAGCGCGGTCATCAACGGACTGTCGACCGAATTCGGGCGCGTCACACCCAGTGGTGTGGTCCCGCCATAGGGCCACTCGGTAAACGGCATGGGGGGCGTAGACTGCGCGACCGCCGGCCAATCTGCCCGCCGCGCTGCAGGTGCCTTCGGGTCGGCGGGAGGTACTGCCTGGTGCCACTCGAGCTTGTAGTAGTTTGCCAGGCGCTCCCAGAAACCGGATCCCAGGTAGTCATTCAGGCAGTCGAAATTCTTGTAGGGGTCGCAATGGGCGCTCGTGCCGCCAGCAGGTGCCGAAGATAGCGCTGGCGCGGGAGGCGCCGACTGCGGCCCTTCCACCCCATTCATGCTGCCAGTGGCAGTGGTCGCTGCCATCGCATACCCGGTGGGAGTCATTGCCAGCAAAACAGCGGTGGCCAGTGTCTTTTTAAAGTACATACCTTCCTCTCAAACGGGGTCGTTACTGGGCGGCATCGCCCTCGAGCGACGCCCATTTTCTTGATGTCAGATACCGGCGTAGCCGCCTAGCACGTATTCGTCTTGCGCCGTCAGCGGCGTATCCGGCGCCGCGCTGGCGCCGCCCTTGGGCCGATCGCGTACCGGCAGCTCAATCACCACATCGCAGTCCGAATCATTGGAGGAGACACGGCATTCCATGTGCGAGTGGGTAGCGTCCGGCAGCGAAAAAGACAGTTTCAGGGTTTGCATAGCGCGTTTCCTCAGGCGAGACCAAACAGAACGAGCAGCATGTCGATGAACTTGATGCCGATGAACGGCACGACGATGCCGCCCAGCCCGTAAATCAGCAGATTCCGACGCAGCAGTTGCCCGGCGCCCAGCGGACGGTACTTCACGCCCTTCAGCGCCAGCGGAATCAAGAAAATGATGATCAGCGCGTTGAAAATCACCGCGGACAAAATCGCACTTTGCGGCGTCGCCAGCTTCATCACGTTCAACGCATTGAGTGCCGGGTAGGTGGTGGCGAACGCCGCCGGAATGATCGCGAAATATTTGGCCACATCGTTGGCGATGGAGAACGTGGTGAGCGAACCGCGCGTGATCAGCATCTGCTTGCCGATCTCCACCACTTCGATCAGCTTGGTGGGGTTGGAATCCAGATCGACCATGTTGCCGGCTTCCTTCGCCGCCTGCGTGCCGGTGTTCATGGCAACGGCCACGTCGGCCTGCGCAAGCGCGGGCGCGTCGTTGGTGCCGTCGCCACACATCGCCACCAATCGGCTTTCCGATTGCATCTGGCGAATCAGTTTGAGCTTGGCTTCGGGCGTTGCTTCGGCGAGGAAATCGTCTACGCCTGCTTCGGCGGCGATCGCGGCGGCAGTGAGCGGATTGTCGCCCGTCACCATCACTGTTTTGATGCCCATGCGGCGCAGTTCGGCGAAACGTTCTTTGATGCCGCCTTTGACGATGTCCTTCAGCTCGATAACGCCAAGCGCGCGATCGCCCTCGGAGACGATGAGCGGGGTGGCGCCGCGGCGTGCAATGTCTTCGGCCATGCGCTTGACGGCCGGCGGGAGATGGCTGCCGAGGCTTTCGAGATAGCGCTCCACCGCATCCAATGCACCCTTGCGAATCTGGCGCTGCCCCATGTTCACACCGCTCATGCGCGTTTGCGCCGTGAACGGCACGAACTGCGCATGCAGCGATTCCAGTTCGCGTTCGCGCAAACCGAAGCGTTCCTTGGCGAGCACGACGACGCTGCGGCCTTCGGGCGTTTCATCCGCCAACGAAGCCAATTGCGCGGTATCGGCCAGGGTGCGTTCTTCGATGCCGGGTGCCGCATGAAATGCCACGGCCTGGCGGTTGCCGAGCGTGATGGTGCCGGTCTTGTCCAGCAAGAGCACGTCCACGTCGCCCGCCGCTTCCACGGCGCGACCGGATGTTGCAATCACGTTGGCGCGGATCATGCGATCCATGCCGGCAATGCCGATAGCGGAAAGCAAGGCGCCAATCGTGGTTGGAATCAGGCACACCAGCAGCGCAATCAGCACCGTCAATGTGATCGGGTCGCCCTTGCCGGCCGCCTGCACGCTGTAGATGGAGTAGGGAAGCAACGTTGCGCACGCGAGCAAGAAGATCAGCGTGAATTTGGCAAGCAGAATGGTGAGTGCGATTTCGTTCGGTGTCTTACGTCGTGCAGCGCCTTCCACCATCGCGATCATGCGATCGAGGAAGCTCTCGCCCGGATTCTGAGTGATCTTGATCACCAGCCAGTCCGACAACACGCGCGTACCGCCCGTAACGGCGCTACGGTCGCCGCCGCCTTCGCGAATCACGGGCGCGG
Source organism: Dyella sp. (assembly GCA_035508595.1). GTDB lineage: Bacteria > Pseudomonadota > Gammaproteobacteria > Xanthomonadales > Rhodanobacteraceae > Dyella_B. The sequence continues at coordinate 2,346 of DATJMR010000299.1, read as the reverse complement.
ATTCGCCGGTGATGGCGCTTTCGTCGATGCTCGCTGCGCCGATCAGCACTTCGCCATCGCCGGGAATCTGCTCGTTCGCTTCCACCAGCACGTAGTGACCGGCGCGCAGTTCGCTGGATGGCACGAACGCGATGGATGCGTCGCGCTTGGGCTCGGCCAGTTTTTTGGCGATGACGTCTTTGCGCGAGCTGCGCAGCGCGGCGGCTTGTGCTTTGCCGCGCCCTTCGGCCAAGGCCTCGGCGAAGTTGGCGAACAACAACGTAAACCACAACCACACACTCACCCAGAAGATGAACGCGGTGGGTGCTTCGCCGTGGCCCATGATGGCCTGCACCCACAGCAGCGTGGTGAGAATGCTGCACACCAAGACGACAAACATCACCGGATTGCGAAACTGCAGTCGGGGCGACAGTTTGCGGAACGCGTCCGCGACAGCCTTCCAGATCAGCGCACGGTCGAACGTGCTGATGGCATGTGTATGGGAAGTCATGGAATCGGAATTCCTCATTGGATCAGCCGAAAATCAATGCGCCGACATCAGGTATTCGGCAATGGGGCCGAGTGCGAGTGCAGGCAGGAAGGTGAGCGCGCCGACGATAATCACCACACTGGCCAGCAGCGTGACGAAAAGCGGTGTATGTGTCGGCAGGGTGCCCGCCGAAGCTGGTACATGTTTCTTGGCGGCCAGGGAGCCGGCCAGCGCGAGCATGGCAATCGCCAGGGTGTAGCGCGACCAGAACATGCACACGCTCAACATGACATTCCAGAACGGTATGTTTGCCGAAAGGCCGCCAAACGCGCTGCCGTTATTGCCCGAGGCGGACGTCACGGCGTAGAGCATTTCGCTGAAGCCGTGGGCACCGGGATTGGCGACGGTCGCGGTAGCCGCTGGCGTCATCACCGCGATGGCCGTGCAGATCACTACGAGCGCGCTCGGAATCAGCACCGCAAGACTGGCCATCTTCATCTCGTAGGCCTCGACTTTCTTGCCGATGTACTCGGGGGTGCGGCCTACCATCAGGCCGGCGATGAATACCGCGACCACCGCGAAGGCCAGCATGCCGTAAAAGCCCGAGCCGACGCCGCCGAAAATCACTTCGCCCAGCTGTATCAACCACATCGGCACAAGGCCGCCGAGGGGCGTGAGCGAATCGTGCATGTTGTTGACGGCCCCGCACGAAGCGGCGGTCGTAATCGCGGTGAACAAACTGCTCGCGGCGATACCGAAACGCGCTTCCTTTCCTTCCATGTTGCCGCCCGACTGCAATGCCGAAGCGTGTTGATCGATCGACAAACCGTGCAGGATCGGATTGCCCGCTTGTTCGGCTGCGGTTACGCCGATTGCCAACGGTATGAAGATCACCAGCATGGTGGCCAGAATCGCCCAACCTTGGCGCCGATCACCTACCATTTCGCCGAAGGTGATGCACAAGCCGCCAGGGATCAGGAAGATCGCCAGCATCTCCAGGAAATTGGAGAACGGCGTCGGGTTTTCATACGGATGGGCGGAGTTGGCGCCGAAGAAACCGCCGCCGTTGGTACCCAGCATCTTGATCGCGATCTGCGAGGCTGCCGGGCCCATGGGAAGGGTTTCCGTAGTGAGTTGCGCGGGTTTCGTGACCGGGTTGCCGGAAGCATCCTTGACCGGATTGCCAGCGGCATCGGTCACCGGGTTGGCGTACGTGGTGGTCTGCATCACCGGCACATCCACATACGGTTTGAAGTTTTGGATCACGCCCTGCGATACCAGCAGCAGGGCGAGCAAAAACGAGATCGGCAGCAACACGTACAGCGTGGTGCGCGTCAGATCCACCCAGAAATTGCCGATACCCTTAACCGTTCTGCGAGCAAAGCCGCGAATCACCGCAATGGCCACCGCGATACCTGTCGCGGCCGACATGAAGTTCTGCACCGCCAATGCAGCCATCTGCGTGAGATAGCTCATCGTCGACTCGCCGGAATACGCTTGCCAGTTGGTGTTGGTGATAAAGCTGATGGCCGTGTTGATCGACAGATCCGGACTCAGCGCCGGAAAGTGCTGCGGATTGAGCGGCAGCCACTGTTGCAGACGCTGAAAGCCGTATACCGCCACCATGCCAAAGACGTTGAAGAGAAGCATGGCGATGGCGTACCGCTTCCACCCCATGTCTTCGTTCGGGTCGATACCGCAGACACGGTAAAGCAGCCGCTCGAAACCGGCGCCTGCACGCGTGAGGCGATTGGGTTCGTCGGCAAAGACGTGCGTCATGTAGCTGCCCATCGGCTTGATGAGCAATAACAAGACGACCAGATAGAGGCCGATCTGCAGAAAGTCGTTGGCAGTCATTCGAACCACTCCGGTTTCAG
>DATJMR010000298.1:0-8418 GCA_035508595.1 Dyella sp. | reverse complement strand
TCCGCTACGACGACAAGGTATCCAGGCGGCGCTTCAATTCATCCAGATGCAATTGGTTGCCAGCGCCCGGCGAGGTGCGTGCGGCAAGGCTGGATTCGGGGGTGCGTCCCTGCCCTGCTTCGGAAGCCGCCTGCGCCGCGGCGCGATAGGCATCGCGGAAGGGCACACCGGCAGCCGCCTGCTCGATCGCGACATCCGTGGCGTACATCGCCGGTTCGATGGCGGCACGCATGGCCGACTCGTTCCATTGCATCCGCGCGAGCAGATCCGGCAACAGCTCCAGCGCCGCAAGGCCATGCGTGACGCCGTGATAGAGCGATCCTTTCGAAAACTGCAGATCGCGCTGATAACCGGAAGGCAACGACAACAACTGCTCGATTTCGCAACGCGCCGCGGCGACGGTGGCGTAGGAAGCGCGAAGCAGCTCTACCACATCCGGATTGCGCTTGTTGGGCATGATCGAACTGCCGGTGGTGTATTCCGACGGCAGCGCAACGAAGTTGAATTCCGCCGTGGTAAACAGCGAGAGATCCCAGGCCAGGCGACGCGTATCGAGCAGCGCGCTGCTTAACGCCTCCATTGCAGCCATTTCGAATTTGCCGCGCGACAGCTGTGCGTAAATCGGCGACACCTGCATCCGACCGAAACTCAATGCCTGCGTGGTATGCATTCGATCCAGCGGCAAGTTCACACCATAGCCCGCCGCCGTGCCAAGCGGATTGGCGTCGATCCATGCAGCGGTTTGCCGTGCGCGCCACGCGTTGTCGATAAAGCCTTCCGCAAAACCTGCAAACCACATCGCCGTGGACGAAACCACCGCACGCTGCAAATGCGTATAGCCCGGAAGGGGCAACGCCGGCTGCGCGGCACGCTGCAAACATACCTGCGCGATAGCGCGGCAATGGGCTTCCAGCAAGGCTACCTTTTCTTTCAACCACAAACGCGTCGCCACCAGAATCTGATCGTTGCGGCTGCGCCCGGTGTGCACGCGGCGACCGGCATCGCCCAGACGCTCGGTGAGCCGCGCCTCGATGGCGGAGTGCCCGTCTTCGTAGCGCTCATCCAACACGAAATCACCCGAGCGAAAATCCTGGGCCAGTGCATCCAATTCACGCTTGAGGTCTTCCATCTCCTTCGCGCTGACGACGCCGATGTTGGCCAGGCCCTCCACGTGCGCCTTGCTGGCGCGAATGTCGTGGAGAAAGAATTCGCGGTCCAGCAACACATCGTCGCCTGCGAGAAACTTCATGATTTTCGCGTTGGTTTCGACACCGGCTTTTTGCCAAAGGAGGTCGCTCATGCGTGAGTCTCTTGGTCGGTGGGTATCGACGTGTATTCGTCCACGCCGATGGCGCGGTTGATGTTCTGCATAGCCTGAGTGGCGGCGCCCTTAAGGAGGTTGTCGAGCGTCGCAACGACGACCACACGCTTGCCGTCGGCGGACATCGCCAAACCGCCGATTTCCGCGTGGTGCTTGCCGGCGATATGACTCACCCACGGCGCCTCATCGAGCACGCGCACGAGTTTTTCGTTGCCATAGGCATGCTGAAAACGTGCCAGCACGTCTTCGCGCTTCAGCGCTCGGGAGAGATAGAGATTGGTCGTCACGGTCAATCCACGAAAGTGCGGCGCCACATGCGGCATGAATTCCACGGGAATACCCAGGTGCCGGCTGGCTTCCTTCTCGTGCATATGTCCGGTGAGGGAATACGGCATCAAGTTGTCGCGCAGCTTTTCCGGGTTGTTCTTATCCGACGGCGTGGTCCCCGCCCCCGAATAACCCGATACGCCGAAACACACCGGCGGCGCGGCCAGCAGATCTTTCAGTGGCGCGACGGAGAGCTGGATGGCCGTGGCATAACAACCCGGATTGCTGATGCGCTTCTCGCCGCGCCATTTATGGCGCGTAAGCTCTGGCAATCCGTAATACCATGCGTCGTTAAATCGATAGTCCGCGGAAAGATCCACGATCACCGGATCTTTGCCGGCCGCGTCGAATGCCTCCACACATACCGACGCTTTGCCGTTGGGCAAGGCCAGCACGACGATGTCGGCATCGAGCGCTGGCAGCTCTTCGTGAGCAGGCGAGCTGTAACGCAAGTCGCCTTGGTAACCCTCGACGTGCGCATCGACGCGTTGCCCATCGAGCTCGCGCGACGAAACATAAGCCAACTCCAGTGAGGGATGCGCACCCACCAGGCGAATCAGCTCGGCTCCGGTATGACCGCGAGCGCCGACGATGCCGATGCTTTTTTTAGACGTAGCCATAACCGCTCAATCCACCAAAGTCGGTTGACGCACGGCGCAGTGAGCGACGCAGCGTGCGATCGTGTCGAAGTCGTCCAGGCCGTACCAGAACACTTTCCAGCGCTCCTGCTTGTAACAACCATCCGATTCCGCGTAGTAAAAAATATTGATCTGATTGCCGTGGCGCGAACGCCAGAAAAGGCTGGGATTTTCCTCGCGCATCACCAGCCAAACCGCGCGACCGAGGCCTTCGCCCTGCGCGTCGTCCAGCACGGCGAATTTATCCAGATAGACCAGGCCTTCCGCTTGCGTGAGGATCATGGCGGCGCGGTAGTTTTCGCTCACGTAAATGCGATACGGCTTGGTGCGCGAAAAATAATCGTCCACCAGCTTGCGGCCGAAACTCGATTCGATCAAATCGCGCATGCGCGATTGGTCCACGCCATCCCAACTTTCGAAGCGAAACACTTTCTCGCCGCGACGCACGAGCGTGCCGGAGCCCTTGTGCGTAAACAACTCCTTGGCCAGCTCCGACGGGCGCGTGATCGATACCGACGACGTCAGCGGCAAGCTCTGCAGCAGATCGGCAATCTGCTCGATCTTCACGCGCATGCCGCCGTTGATCCACGGTTGATCCTTAAGATGCTCGTATTCCGTGCTCAAGTTGATGGAATCGATGATATTGCCCTTGTCGTCGAGCAAGCCGCCCGTGCCGGTAAGGAAAATAATCTTGTACGGCTGCAGCACGCGCACCAGTTCGTTGGCGGCGAAATCGGCATTGATGTTGAGGAACTGGCCTTCGTTCGTTTCGCCGAGGCTGGCGATCACGGGGATGGAGCCGGCACGCAAGCTGGCATCGATCGGCGCCAGGTTGATGCTGTCGACTTTGCCGACCATGCCGTATACGTCTTTATCCAGATAGCTGGACATGAATACGCCGGACGGCACCGAGGTGGCGCGCGTATTCATCGCCTGCAAGGCTTCCACCAGCCGAAGGTTCTCCTGTTGGAAAACGCGACGTACGATGCCGAGCGCCTGCGGCGAGGTAACGCGCAAACCGTTGACGGTTTGTTTGGTGATGCCGGCGGCTTCCAGTTCCACGTCGAGCTGCGGACCTGCGCCATGCAGCACGATCGGCGTCAACCCAACCTGCTGCAGGAATGTCAGCGACGAAGTCAGGTCCGCCAATTCGTCGCGCAACACGGCACCGCCCACTTTCACCACCGCGAAGCGCTTGGCATCCAGCTGGGAGAACCGCTTTAGGTATTGCTGGATTTCCTTGGCGCTGCCCATGGCGGAAAGCAGGCGCACGATGGTCTGGCGAGTGTTTTTATGCGCTTCCACGGTTCACGATCTCGTAGATGGTTTCTGCGTACTTTTGTAGTTGATCCAAGGCAACCCATTCGTCGGCGGTGTGCGCCTGCGCGATGTCCCCGGGGCCGTAGACAAACGAAATAAATCCGCCCTGGGAAAACAGTGCCGCTTCGGTCCAGAAATTCACAGCGTTGCCGACAGGAATACCCAGCTCATCGGCGATATCGCGTGCTGCAAGACGACGCGTTTCCGCCGTCGCCGTATCGCCGGCAGGCAAGGACACGCCGCGGAACAGTTCCGTATACGTGACCGGCTGAGGCTCGACCAACGTGCGGAAGTTTTCCAGCAACTGATCCGGGTCCATGCTGGGAAGCGGACGATAGCCGAATCGCACATCGGCGCTCGGCGCAATCATGTTGGCTTTGATGCCGCCCTCGACGCGACCGATGTTGAAGCGCAAGCCGGTGAGTCCGCCGAAGCGCTCATGTGCCTGGCGATCGACGTAATCGAGCGCCGCAGCGCCCCAACGAATCGCCTGGTGCAACGCGCTGTCGCTCGGGCGCAGTTCGCCCGACGCGTGACCGGCCTGCCCGGCGAAGCTCATCTGCACCGAATGAATACCACGATGTGCGAGCACCGCCTCACCCCGCGTAGGTTCGGCAACGATCACCGCATCGTAGGTGTGGCCTTCATGAAGGAAAGCGGCAATGCAGCGCGGGTCGTTGGCTTCTTCATCCGTCGAGAACAGCAAGGCCAAATCGCCGTCGCAGGCATTCGCCACGGCCACCAACGCCGCCGCCGCACCCTTGATATCGCAGGCACCCAAGCCGATCGCGCGATCTTCCGTGATTTCCAGGACATGCGGATCGCGCGTCCAGTGCGGCGAATCCGGCACGGTATCCAGGTGCACGTTGAACAGATACTTCGGCTTGCCGCGCACGGCATACAGCGTGACCGCGCCGGCACCGTGATCGGTCACCTTGACGGTAAAACTCGGCAACTGCTCGCGCAGATAATCGAAGATACCGCCCGTACCGATGGCGCGCGGCGGATTGCGCGTGTCGAAGGAAACCAACGCACGCAGATGCTCGAGCGTTGCATCGAGCAACGCCGCGCCTTTCAACCCCGAACTTTGCGTTCCGGGAGTGGTACTCATCGGTTGACCTCGGCCCACAAGGTGCTGCTCATGCCGAACAGCTTGATGAAGCCCTCCGCTTCCTCCACGCCCCAGTCGGCTGCCTGGGCGTAGGTGGCGCCCTTGGCGTTGAGGATGTGCTTGGATTCGACCGCCACGGCCGAGACGATCGCGCCACTGGTTTCGAGCGTCACCTCGCCATTCACCGTCGATTGGCTCGACGCGAGGAAGGCCTCCAGATCGGTCTTCAACGGATCGTGGAAGAAACCCTCGTACACCAACTCCACCCATTTGCGTGCCACATCGGGCTTGAAGCGGTTTTGCTGCTTCGTCAGTACCGCTTCTTCGAGAGCGCGGTGTGCGACGAGCAGCGCGGTGAGGCCCGGCGCCTCGAAAATAATGCGTCCCTTCAGGCCGATAGTGGTATCGCCCGTATAAAGACCGCGCCCCACACCGTACTGTGCGAGCAGGCTATTGAGCTTGGCGAGCAGCTTGTGACCGTCCATCTTCTCACCGTCCAACGCCACGGCTTCGCCGTTGACGAAGCTGATCTTCAAGCGCAACGGTTTGGACGGCCATTCGGAACGCGGCTTGCACCACGCCACGGCACCTTCGCCCGGTGCTTGCCAGCGATCGATTTCACCGCCGGACATGGTGACCCCGAGCAGGTTTTCGTTGATGGTGTAAGCCTTCTGCTTCGCACGCACGCCGAAACCTTTGGCTTCCAGATATTTCTGTTCGTAAGCGCGGACTTCGGTGTGCTCTTTCTGGATTTCGCGAATCGGTGCCACGATTTCGTAATCGCCTTGCGCTTTCACGGCCAGGTCGAAACGCACCTGATCATTGCCCATGCCAGTGCAACCGTGCGCGATCGCCTTGGTGCCGAGCTGCGCGCAGCGCCTGAGCGCAGCGTCCACGATCAGATAACGGTCGGAAACCAGCAGCGGATACTGGCCTTGATAACCTTCGCCCGCCCACACGAACGGCTTGACGAAGCCGCTCCAGATGGCGGGGCCGCCATCCACCGTGACGTGACTGGCGGCGTTGAGTTCTTTGGCGCGCGCTTCGATAAAGGCGCGCTCTTGGGCATCGACACCGCCGGTATCGGCGAACACGGTATGCACGGCCCAACCGCGTTCCTGCAGATAAGGGATGCAGAAGCTGGTGTCGAGTCCACCGGAGAAGGCCAGAACGATATCTTTGCTCATGATGCTTGGATCCAAAAGAAAGGTTGTTTACACGGATTGGATGACAATGCGCGGTTCGCAGCGCACGGGGAAATTGACGGAGTTGGCAATAAAGCAGGCGTGATGCGCATCGTCGTGCACGCGCGCGGCGACATCGGCGTCGCTGTCGACGCTGACGGTAACGCGCGGATGCAAGACCACTTCGGTAAACCGCCCATCGTTGCCTTGGTCGAGCAACGTGCCGACCGCCTCATCGACGTAGGCGGTAACGACGACACCCGCCACGGCGGCCAGATGCAGGTACCACAGCATGTGGCAACTCGAGAGCGCCGCCACCAATAAATCTTCGGGATTGTGCTTGGCGCCATCGCCACGAAACGCGGCATCCGACGAAGCGGCGATAACCGGCTTGCCGGCAATGCGAACTTCGTGTTCGCGACCATAGCCTTGGTAGGTTTTCGTACCGGTGCCGTGATTACCGGTCCATACCACTTCGACTGGATACCGATGTTGCTTACCCGCCATGTCGACGCTCCTCGGCTTGGCGCATCAGGTCGGCCAACTCCTTATCGCGACGGCCTGCGCGTTCGGCCAGCCCCTTCAGAACACCCGCACGATTGGCGTCTGGATGGTTCTGGCTCAGCTTGAATTTCCCTTCGATACGCTCGATGGCGATATCGATGCCCACAATCATCTGCAGCATCTTTTCGACGTGATCTTCCGGTGCATCGCCGACATGCCACGGTTCGGGTTGCGAAGCTTCGTGGCGATCGGTGAGCCTTTCCAGCAACTGGCGCAGCCATACCTTGTCGTTCATGACGCGCAAGCGGCCATGCACATGCACCACGGCGTAGTTCCACGTTGGCACTTCGCGTCCTGTTTCATGTTTGCTGGGATACCAGTTAGGGCTGACGTAACCGTCCGCACCTTGAAAAATCACCAGCACTTGCGCACCGTCGGCGCGTGCCAGTTCGTTACCCCGCGCAACATGGCCGTGCAACGATGTATCGCCTACCAACTCAAACGGGAGGTGATTGGCAACCCATCCATCGCCGCCGTGCATGACAACGGTGCCGAACGGATAATCGCGTATCAGGGCATGCAGCACTTCGGTCCGCGTTTCGTGAAAGGACTTGGGCAGATACATCGCGCGCTCCGGCGGCTCAGCGCTGACCGATAAGCGATGCCATCACCGCCTTCTGCACATGCAGACGGTTTTCGGCTTCGTCGATGGCGATACACGCGGGCGAATCCATCACGGCGTCGGTCGCCTTGATGTTCCTGCGCAGCGGCAAGCAATGGCTGAAGACGCCGTTGTTGGTAAGCGCCATTTTCGCTTCGTCGACGATGAAATGTTTGTGGGCGTCGCGAATCGGTTTTTCACCTTCCCAGCGTCCGAAGAACGGCAGTGCGCCCCAGCTCTTGGCATAAACCACATCGGCGCCGCGATAGGCCTCTTCGATGTTGTGACTTACTTTGAGGGAGCCGCCGTTTTCTTTCGCGTTTTGCTCGCCGAAGGCCATATAACGCTCATCCAGCACATAATCGGGCGTCGGGCAAAGCAGCGTGACATCCATGCCCATTTTCGTGGCGATCAGCAGGGCCGAATTGGCGACCGCAGTGTTCAACGGCTTGGGATGATAGGTCCAGGTGAGCACGTACTTGCGGCCGGTGAGATCGCCGAAACGCTCTTTCAACGCCAACGCGTGCGCAAGTTCCTGGCACGGATGCGTGATGGTTTCCATATTGATCACAGGTACAGTGGCGTGCTGCGCGAAGGCTTTGATGACCGCGTCTTCGCGATCCACCGACCAATCCTGGAATTTCGGAAAGGCGCGCACGGCGATCAAATCGACGTAGCGGCTCAATACGCGCGCCACTTCCGCGATGTGCTCCTCCGCTTCGCCGTCCATGACCACACCAGGACGAAATTCGATCGGCCACGCGTCTTTGCCGGGCGACAGCACAATGGCGTGACCGCCGAGATGGAACGCACCCAGTTCGAAACTCGTGCGCGTGCGCATCGATGGATTGAAGAACAGCAACGCCACCGATTTGCCGGCAAGCTGCTGACCGTGCGGCGAGCGCTTGAATGCGGCTGCTTGCTCAAGCAGCGCGTCGATTTCGGCGCGGCTGTAGTCCTGGGTGGTGAGAAAATGACGCAGCGACATCGTTGACTCCAGTCAGAAAAGCAAAAAACCCGGCGCAAGGGCCGGGTTTTGTCGTCGTACTACACATGCAACGTGGCGACAGCCTACCCGGCCAAATGTCGGTCCAGCGGTCGGCGCGCACGCGACGTCATGCCAGCGGCCATGCGGGCGCTGGTGAGCACGGTAGCGGTATAGACGGCTGAAGACATGAAGGGTCCGGGAGGTTGAATCGGAATCATGACCGGATTTTCGCTGCCATGCAACAGAAAATTCCGGGCCGGAAACAGAAAGGCGGCCGTGCCTGTGGCAGCGGCCGCCTCGATGTTCAAATGCGCTCCGATCAGTCGGCGGGCGCGACGCTGACCCGCACGCGCAGGCGTTCGCC
>DATJMR010000297.1:0-2954 GCA_035508595.1 Dyella sp. | reverse complement strand
ATTGGAAAGCTTCCCGTTATGAGCGCAGCCACTGAAACCCGCAAATTCGAGGCCGAAGTCGCCCAGGTACTGCACCTGGTGACGCACTCGCTGTATTCGCACAAGGAGATCTTTTTGCGCGAACTGATCTCCAATGCATCGGATGCTTGCGACAAGCTGCGTTTCGAATCCATTGCCAAGCCGGAGTTGCTGTCCGGCGATGCCGAGCTGCATATCGACGTGAGTTGGAACCCCGAACAGCGCACCATCACCGTGCGGGACAACGGCGTTGGTATGAGCCGCGATGAAGTCGTCGCCAATCTCGGCACCATCGCCAGCTCCGGCACGCGCCGTTTTCTCGAGGCGATGAGCAACGACCAGAAGAGCGACGCGCGCCTCATCGGTCAGTTCGGCGTAGGTTTCTATTCGGCGTTTGTGGTGGCCGATAAAGTCACGGTGTTCAGCCGTCGCGCGGGCCTGCCAGCGGGCGAAGGCGTGAAATGGGAGAGCGACGGCAAGGGCGAATATTCGCTGGAGCAGATCGAGCTGCCCGAGCGCGGCACCGCGGTGGTGTTACACCTGAAGGCCGACGAAGACGATTTCCTCAAGCGCTGGGAACTGCGTTCGCTGATTACGCGTTATTCCGATCACGTCGCATTCCCTATACGCATGCCGGTGGAAAAAGACGAAAAAATCACCGACGAACGGGAAACGGTCAACGCAGCTTCCGCGTTGTGGACCAAGCCCAAGACCGAGATCAGCGACGAGGACTACCAGAGTTTTTACAAGTCGCTGGGTCACGATTTCAACGACGCGCTTGCCTGGACGCATAACCGCGTCGAGGGCAACCAAAGCTATACGACGCTTCTCTACCTTCCCTCGCAGCCGCCGTTCGAGTTGATGATGGGCGGGCGCGACGAGCGCAAAGGATTGAAGCTTTACATCAAGCGCGTTTTCATCATGGATGCCGCGGAAGAACTGCTACCCAACTACTTGCGTTTTGTGCGCGGGGTAGTCGATGCCGACGATCTTCCGCTGAACGTGAGCCGCGAAATCCTGCAGCACAACCGTCAGCTCGAGCGGATCAAGGCGGCATGCGTGAAACGCGTGCTGGACTTGATCGAAAAGCTTGCCAAAGACGAGCCCGAAAAATTCAAGACGTTCTACAAGTCGTTCGGCAACACGCTTAAGGAAGGTATTGTCGAAGATCATGCGAACCGCGAACGCATCGCGAAGCTGCTTCGTTTTGCCTCCACCAAGGGCGAGGGCAGCACACAAAGCGTTGCGCTGGACGATTACATCGGCCGCATGCCGGTTGATCAGGACACCATCTGGTATATCACCGCCGACAGCCACGCCGCCGCCGCGGGCAGTCCGCAGTTGGAAGCGTTCAAGGCCAAAGGCATCGAGGTGCTTTTGATGTCCGACCGCATCGACGAATGGATGCTGGGCAGCCTCAACGAATACAGCGGCAAGAAACTGCGCAATGTCGCCAAGGGCGAATTCCCCTTGGATGAAGCGGCCAAGAGGCAGCAGGAAGAAGCGAGCAAGGCCGCCGAGCCGCTGTTGAAAAAGCTCAAAGATCTTCTCGGCGATCGCGTGGCCGATGTCAAAGTCTCCGCGCGCCTTACCGATTCGCCGTCATGCCTTGCGCTATCGGACTACGAGATGGCGCCGCACTTGGCCCGCTTGCTGCGCGAAGCCGGACACGACATGCCGGAAAACAAACCGACACTTGAGATCAATCCGCAGCATGCGTTGCTCAAGCGCGTGGAAACGGAAGGCGACGAGAACAAAGCGCGGGATCTTGCCAATCTTCTGCTTGAGCAGGCAGAGATCGCGGCCGGTGCGCCGTTGGCGGATCCTGCGGCATTCGTGCAACGATTGAATCGTGTGCTGCAGGGTTGAGCGGTTTGGTGTTGACCGTCGGCGTCTTGCAGGCCGCCATGGCGCCGATGATTTCCGCGGCGATTCTTGCCGATGAATACCAACTCGATCCGCCGTTAGCCAACACCTTGCTAGGTGCGGGCATCGTGCTATCTCTTTTGACGGTTCCTTTGGGCAATGTCCTGCTGTCGTCAGGTTGACGATTTGCGGCTTCAAGTCACCACATGCAGCCGGGGCAAATGTGCGCCCCACACAACGGCCAGCCAGCGCAGCATGAGAATAATCGCGACACCTACGCTTACCGCGACACTGCGCGGCGCACCGAGCTTCTGCAGAACCAGGTACCCCACAATGCCTGCAATCGCCGCCGTCGCGTAAAGGTCTTGCTGAAAGATCAACGGTACGCGTGCGCTCATTACATCGCGCAGCATGCCGCCCGCTGTGCCAGTCATCGTGCCCATCATGATCACCACCAATGACGGGAAGCCTTCGGCTTCGGCAATCTGCGCGCCGCTGATTGCAAACAGTGCCAAGCCCAAGGCATCGGCGATCAAGAACCCATAGCCGAGCGGCGGGAAGAACGCGAGGTAGACCATCGCCAGCGCGGCGGCCACCAGAATCACCAGCAGGTAACGCGCGTCGCGCACCCAGAAGATGGGATGGCGATTGAGCAACACATCGCGCAGCGTGCCGCCGCCGATGGCGGTGAGTGCAGCGAGCGCCAGGCCGCCGAGCAGATCCAGGTTCGAATGCGCGGCAACAAACACGCCGCTGATCGCAAAGACCGCAACGCCGATCAGATCCAACCAATAGAGCATCATGCCGATTCCCCGTGCCTTGAAGTCGTCAGGCTTGCGTCAGCAGGCCGGTGGACTTATCTACCACGCATCCCTTCGCAATGGGCCGATAATGCCATGATGAAGCACATCAGCCAGGACACTCTCACCGAAGTGCGCGCCGATATCTGGCTGTGGGCGGCACGCATGTATAAAACGCGAAGCGTGGCCAAACAGGCCATCGACGGGGGTAAGGTCGACGTGAATGGTCAGGGATGCAAGCCTTCCAAGGTGCTGCATGTCGGCGACCGT
>DATJMR010000296.1:0-4613 GCA_035508595.1 Dyella sp. | reverse complement strand
TGCAGCTTGCCCAGATCTTCCTGGACAGCTTCCGCCGCCAGCACGATTGCCACGCGCGAACTTTCAGTGCGCTGTCGCGCAAGGCCCTGCGCGATTTCTCCTGGCCGGGCAATGTGCGCGAACTCCTCAACCGCGTGCAGCGTGCTGCCGTGGTGGCGGAAGGGGCACAGATCAGTGTCGCCGATCTGGATCTGGAAGATGTGATCGCGCCCCGGCCCGGGCATTCCAGCCTGGGGGTCATGCGCACATCGGCCGAACGCGACGCGGTGATGGCCTGCTTGCGCGAAACACGCTTCAACATCAGCGAGTGCGCGCGGCGCCTGAAGGTATCGCGCGTGACGATTTATCGCTTGTGCAAGAAGCATCAGCTGGTGCTGGAAGACTTGCACTGAGGGCAGTGGCGGGACGAGCGCGCTCATCCCGCCGCCAAGCTCTTTCAGAACATGTAGGGCACTTTGAAAGTGAGCGTGAAATCCGGGGCATCGGGTGTCATGCCCATGCCGAGCACGGTCACAAAGGTCGTGTGCGAATTCAGCGCATAGGTGAAGCCGAGGTTCAACGTCGCCGCGTTCGCCTGGCTGCCGATGATCTTGGTCCACGAGCCGCCGCTTTGCCGTAACGAATCCTTGCCGTTGATGCGGTCGCTGAAGGAGAGGCTCAAGCTGCTGCGCTCATTGAAGGCGAAGGCAAGCCCCGCGCCGTAGTAATACACATCAGCGAGACGCACGCTGCCCGGTGTGATGACCTGGGGATCGGTATCGATATCCCTGAAGCTGCGTGAGAAGGAATGGATGTCGCCAATATTGCCGAATACGATCGCCGGATCCATCGTCTTTACGAACGACGCGCCCAGCGTGGCCTGCCACACACCATTCCCGGTGGGCTGTTTTGTCGGCACCGCAAACTGTTCGTACTGCGAGTTGGCCGCGACATTTACCCACTTGATGCCGTAAGGCGCGCGGCCGGTCGGTGCTGTCACGCCGACTGTCAGCACGGTGTCGGGACGGTTGGGTGTCTCGGTCAGCACCTTGTAATTGACCGAGAAATTGACATCACCAAGACCCTTCCCGGTCGAATTGTGTTCGTCCAACGCTGCCGCCGAGCCGCCGGCACCCCCTTGTTGATAGTCGGTGCTGCGTCCGACGTAGGGAATGTCCAGATTCAGGCTGAAGCGCGATGTGAGGGCGTAGCGCCCGATCATGTCGTAGGTCAGCGAATCGGAGTTCACGCGATCGAGCGCGATGTTGCCCAGAAAGATCGAGTTCAGCGCAAGAAAGCCATTGAGCGTCAGTTCGGCGCGATCGTAGTGGTTGTAAGTAAGATCGTTCTCGAACGTGAATTTGCGATTGAAGTAGGCGTTCTGCTGCTGCTCGAGTACGTCTTGCACGCTGCGCGTCTGGGTGGACGTGCTCGCCTGCGCGATTTGCGTGGTTGACGCGGCCTGGCTATTTTCCACGGCACCCGCATTGGCCGTATTGGCGGCCCCCGATGTGCCCGCAGTGCTGGCGATCTCGGCCGGAATCGGGTTGGCCGCGGTCTTGCCGGCAAGCCGCGCTTGCAGGGCTTGAACCTGCATGTCCAAGGTGCGCAGCCTGCGTACTTCCTGGGCGTAGTTCACTTTCAGCATCTGCAGCTGACGTACGAGCTCCTGTACATCCGCCTGGTCCTGTGCGCTTGCGGTCGGGTTGGTGGTCGCTGCGGTTTGTTGACCGAAAGCCTCGACATTCGCGAACAAGCAAAGACAACTGCATGCCACCGAGGTGGCCAGAATGGTCTTGCGCATGGCGATATCCCCCTGCAGGTTGGAGAGCGCGTAGGGCTAGGACGCGCTCAGCGATTGATGCGATTCAAATTAAGCGATTGCGCCAAGTTGTGGGCAAGTTGCGAGGTGGCGCCGCTGACGGACTGCGTCACCAGGCTCACGATCATCTGGTTGGTCGCGACTTGGTTGTCGGCCGTCAGCGCAATGGTCTGACCAAGGCTGCCTTGGCGGATCCATTGTGAAACAGACCCCTGTCCATTGACGGACAGGTTGACCGCGGCGCCATCGCTCGAATACGTGGAAGAGGCCGAGGCACCGCCGACGCTCGCGTAGCGACCGTTTGGTCCATTGACTCCGGTAGTGGTGACCGAAGGGATGCTAGCCGTAACGGCCACGCGGCCCCCCTCCGATGAGGGGCTGCCGGCATTGGGACCGCTGGTGGACGAACTTGCATTCACCGAAGGACCGGCGACGTCGAGGCTGGTCGTGTTCGTCGTATTGGCAGCGGACGCGTTGTTGTTCCCATTCGACGAGGCCCCGGCTGTCCCAGCGTTGTTGTCACCGCCTGTCAATGACAGGGTGGCAGCGCCTACGTTCTGGATATTGAGGCTGGCGATGTTGCCCGCAGCGTTGTTGTCGCCGGCGATCTGCACGCTCTGCGTCAATCCACCGACATTGGCGAGTCCTGCGCTCTGAATACTGCGGCTGATGCTGGACGGTGAGACGGACGGCAACGGCGCATTGCTGAGGGTGGAAATGGTGACCGTCGGTACGAATTTGACCTGCGGCTGATTGGGGTTCTTGCTGAAGTCCAATCCCAGCGTGAGCGTGCTCTGCAGCGTTTGTCCATTGCTGGTCTGCCAGGTGGAAATCATCTGGACGCCAAACCACAGCACGGTGTTGTCGCCTACGACATAACGGCCGCGCATATCGGCCAATTCATCGTCCGCCACCTCATGGATACCGGAGGCGGCGTGGTGTTCGTCCGTGGGGTCGGCAAGGGTGGTGCCGCTGCGGGCGGCCAGGGCCAAGGCCAGGGCTATAAAGAGTAAGGTGCGCTTTTCCATAGCAAAACCCTTAAAAGAGATCCGCGTGGGTGAAACCAAAATCAAGCAGCTCGGCGTCGGTGATGGCGCCGCCTTGGCGCGCAAAAAGATCGCGGGCGCTCGGTTTGATCACTGGTTGCAGAAGAACGGTATGGCGGTCGAAGTCGCTGCCTATCACCACAAACACCACGTGCGAGGGCCACGCCTTCATGAAATCGTCGAGTTTCATGGAGCGGTTGCCCAGGATGGGATCGGCCAATTCCACTTGGTCCTCGTGCACCTGCTTGAGCACGACGAAATGACGATAGCCGCGTATGTCCATCAGTACGATGACCGGCACGCGCAAGGTACGCAGACGTGCTGTATCGACACGGTAGCCGCGGCCACGCATGCCGAGCGCTTCGACATAGTGCTTGATGTCTAACATGGAGAAGCCGCGCTGCTTCACCAGCGCGGGATCGGATAATCCGAGCATGCCATCGATGACGATGGTTTCGTTGACATCCAGGTGGTAGCCATAGCGCAGGATGGTTGCCAGTGCTGCTGCTCCGCAACTGTAGTCGGTGCGTTGGCGCACGATATTGGCAAAGTGCAGTTCCTGCATGCTTTGGATGTGCGCGGCGTATTGGGCTCCATTGGGCAGCACGCCGGCAAAGCTCACATCGCCGGCATGTACCGGTGCTCCGAGCCAGGCCACAAGCAACCCCAGCACGCCTGCCGATGTCGAAAAAAAACGACGCACGTCGCTAGTCTCCCCACATGCTGAGAAGGGAAGACCCCCGGCCCGCAGGGGACGGGCCGGGGGCTTCCACATGGTGCCCGGCGGCATGTCGCCGGGTTACCGCCCTCATTGCCGTCGTAAGACGGCTATTCCATTGCTGACCGCCTCACGGCTTGCTGTTGGCCACTCCCAGCGACAGCATGTTGGCCTGGAGGTTGCCGGAACCCGATGCCACGTTCACACCGATGTTGCCGGAGTCATTGCTGAGCGCATTTGCCGCTACGCTGGCAGTGTTGGTGGTTGCGACGGTGTCGCACCACGAGTACGAAGGACTATTCACCGTATCGTTGCCGTGCGAACGCTGATCGACAGCGGCGACCGCCATCGCATATGCCGTTCCGGGGGCTACTGAAGCCGACAACGCGTTCAACTGCTGGTTGTTGTCGCCAGCGGCTACGTTGACGCCGATGTTGCCGCTGTCACCGTTAAACGCGGTGCCGATGGCTGCGTTGTTGGTTGCGCCGATGTTGATGGTGCGATCATGGCTCTCGGACTGCCGGGCGCCGGCGAATGCAAAGCTCAGGTCGGTACTGTCGGAGCTGCTGGTCGCCATGGACAGCGCGTTCGATTGCTGGTTGCCGTCGCCCGCCGCGACGTTGACGCCGACATTGCCGCTGTCGCTGTTGAAGTCGCCGTTGCTCACGGTGGCATGGTTTTGCGTCTTGTCGTTGAGCGTGAAATTGCGGTGGCTGGACTGGTCGCTGCCGAGCAGGGCGACATCGTCGGCCTTGTTGGTGCCGGCTTCGCTGGCGATGGCGGCGACGTTGGACTGCTCATTGTTGTCGCCCGATGCGACGTTGACGCCCAGATTGCCGCTGGCCGACTGGCCCGCGTTGGAGCCGATGGTGCTGGTGTTCTTCACGCCCGACTTGTTGATGACTTTGTCGTACTTGGTCGATTGCTGATTGGCAGCGACGGAGGTGCCACTGTCGGGTTGGCTGTGATGGTGCGCGTAGGCCATTGGAGCGGCAAACAAGCCGGACACCGCCAGTGCAATCAAAGTCCTTCTCAGATTAGCGTTCAT
>DATJMR010000295.1:0-3540 GCA_035508595.1 Dyella sp. | reverse complement strand
GCTGCTGCTGCTGGCGCTGTTCCTGGTGGCGGTGACGTTTGCCACCGGCCTGTCCTGGTTCAAGGTCATGGACCTTACCGGCCAGGGCGTGCTCAAACTGGCGGGCTGGTTCGGCAGCAAGCTGCGCGCGGCGCCGGAAGCCATCGCCGCGCATCAGGCGCGCGCCGAACGCGAAGTCGTCAAGAAAACCGAAGCCATCAAGCAGGCCAAGCGCGAGCCGGTGCGTATCGAAGCCGCTGTCGCGCCCGTGATGAAGAGCGAACGCGCGCGCGTGGAAACGCAAATCCCGCTGTTCGTGGGGGCTTCGGAGCCCGGCGAGCTGCCGCCGCTGTCGTTGTTGGACGAAGCGCCGGAGCAGGGCCCCGGTTATTCGGAAGAAACGCTGGAAGTGCTCTCGCGTCAGGTCGAACTCAAACTCAAAGATTTCCGCATCGAAGCCAAGGTAGTGGGCGTTTATCCCGGCCCGGTCATTACCCGCTTTGAGTTGGAACCCGCCGCCGGCGTGCGCGGCAGTCAGGTATCGAGCCTGGACAAAGACATCGCGCGCGGCTTGTCGGTAGTGAGCGTGCGCGTGGTGGACGTGATTCCGGGCAAGAACGTCATCGGCCTGGAAATTCCCAACGCCAAGAAACAGATCGTCTACCTCTCGGAAATTTTACGTTCCGACAAATACGATCAACAGAAATCGCCGCTTACCCTGGCGTTGGGCAAGGACATCGGCGGCCGCGCGATGGTGGCCGATCTCGCCAAGATGCCGCACTTGCTGGTGGCCGGTACCACCGGCTCGGGCAAATCCGTGGCGGTGAACGCGATGGTGCTGAGCCTGTTGTACAAGGCCAGCCCCAAAGACGTGCGCATGATCATGATCGACCCGAAGATGCTGGAACTGTCGGTGTACGAGGGCATTCCGCATCTGCTCGCACCGGTCGTCACCGACATGAAAGAAGCCGCCAACGCCCTGCGCTGGTGTGTGGCCGAAATGGAGCGCCGCTACAAGGTGATGGCAGCCGTCGGCGTGCGCAATCTGGCCGGCTTCAACAAGAAAGTGAAGGATGCCGAGAACGCCGGCCAGCCGCTGCTCGACCCATTGTTCCGCGCCAACCCCGATATGCCCAACCAGGTCGCGGAGCCGTTGGAGCCGCTGCCCTACATCGTCGTGATCATCGACGAATTCGCCGACATGATGATGATTGTCGGCAAGAAGGTGGAAGAACTCATCGCGCGTCTCGCACAGAAAGCGCGCGCCGCGGGCGTGCATCTGGTGCTTGCCACGCAGCGCCCGTCGGTGGATGTGATTACCGGCCTGATCAAGGCCAATATCCCCACGCGCATTGCGTTCCAGGTATCGAGCAAGATCGACTCACGCACGATTCTCGACCAGTCCGGCGCGGAAACCTTGCTCGGTCACGGCGACATGCTGTATCTGCCGCCGGGTACCGCCACGCCCGATCGCGTGCATGGTGCGTTCGTGGACGATCACGAAGTGCACAACGTGGTGAACTGGCTCCGCGCCCAAGGCTCGCCGCAGTACATCGAAGGCGTGCTGGAAGAAGTGCAGGCCACCGGCGACGGCAAGTTCATCAACGACTCCGGCCTTCCGCAAGACAGCGAGGAAGGCGGTGGCGACGCCGAGGCGCAGCTCTACGACCGCGCCGTGCGCATCGTCACCGAAACGCGCCGTGCGTCGATTTCCGGTGTGCAGCGCCATCTGCGCATCGGCTACAACCGCGCGGCCCGCCTGATCGAACAGATGGAGCAAGAAGGCGTAGTCAGCGCGCCTCAGCACAACGGCAACCGCGAAGTGCTCGCCCCGCCACCGCCGAAACATTGATGCCCGCGGGTTTCTGCTCCCTTCCCTACGTGTAGTAGGGAAGGGAGCGAATCCAGCGATTGGTTAGACTGCCCGACATCACTGCTGCATTAAGCCTCTACGTCGCACACTCCGGACATCCGATACACCAGGAACGGGAATCCATGAAACGCCTTCGCTTCGCCGCTTTTCTTCTCTTGCTCGTAAGCAGCTTCGCTTATGCTGCCACCGGCCCGGCGCGCGCGCGGC
The DNA here is from genome assembly GCA_035508595.1 of Dyella sp. Taxonomy (GTDB): domain Bacteria; phylum Pseudomonadota; class Gammaproteobacteria; order Xanthomonadales; family Rhodanobacteraceae; genus Dyella_B. The sequence continues at coordinate 1,481 of DATJMR010000295.1, read as the reverse complement.
TCGATACGTTCGCGCAAGGCTTGCACGCGCTCTCCGGCAACTTCACGCAGACACTCACCGACCCCAACGGCAACCCCGGCAAAACCAGCAGCGGCACCCTGGTGCTGCAGGCGCCGCGTCAATTTCGCTGGGACACGTTGACGCCATACCAGCAAACCATCGTTGCCGACGGCAGCCGCGTGTGGCTGTACGACCCGGATCTGGAGCAAGTCACAGTGCGGCGGCAGGACACGGAAGAAGCGCATAGCCCGTTGACCGTGCTTACCGATCTGTCGCAGCTCGACAAAGAATTCCACGTGGTCGAACAAGGCGAGCGCGATGGCCTGGTCTGGTTGCGGCTCACGTCCACCGCCAAAGATCCGCAGTTCAGCTATGCGGATCTCGGCTTCGACGCCGGCGGTTTGGCGCGCATGCAATTTAAGGATCAACTCGGTGCCACCACCGATATCCGCTTCTCGAACTGGAAGCGCAACCCCGACATTCCGCCGCAGGATTTCAATTTCACGCCGCCCAAAGGCGCGGACGTGATCGGCGATCTGCCGGAGCTCACCACGCAGCCGCTCAAGAACTAGCGCGTTCGCATGATTCGCCAGCTACCGCGGTGGGCATGGATCGGCGGTGGTTTGCTCGCGTTGGCGGCCGGCTGCATCAATGCGGTTGGTTATCTGTGTTTTCGACATCAGCCGGTGACCCATCTCACCGGCACCAGCACGCTGCTGGGCATTTCGCTAGCGCACGGCGATGGGCCGGACATGCTGCACTGGGGCCTCACCATTGCGTCGTTTGTGCTTGGCGCCGTGGTGAGCGGTTTTATCGTCGAACAGCGAACGCTGCAACTGGGCAGCCGCTACGGTGTCGTGCTGATGATCGAATCGCTGCTTTTGTTCGCCGCGGCGCCGTTGATCCATAACGCCAACGATTGGGGTCTTTATCTTGCTTCCGCCGCCTGCGGTCTGCAAAACGCGATGGTAAGCACGTACAGCGGCGCCACGCTGCGCACGACGCATTTATCGGGCATTTTTACCGATCTTGGTCTTTACCTGGGGCAGCGTCTGCGTGGCTTGAACGTCGACATGCTGCGCATTCATGTCTGTTTGCTGGTGGCTAGCAACTTTATTCTCGGTGCGACGCTCGGTGCGCTGGGCTTTGCGCATATTCAAGAGCGGGTGCTGCTCGTGCCGGCAACGCTTATTGGAGCGGTGGGTTTGGGATACGCGATTTACCGGCGTTTCTTTTTAAGGCAACCGGTGCCTTGATCGTCAACCGGTCATAAGCATCCGTTATTGCCTCACCGTCATTCCGGCGAAGGCCGGAATGACGGAGAGGCAAAACCGGCGGCGGGGCCAGGCCGTCCAACTGAATTACTTCAACCCCAACGCTTTCCTCAATTCGATCCGTGCAGCGTCGTAGTCGCCTTGCCACTGCGCGTCGCTCAGTATCTCTTGCGCCAATACCGTACCCGCGATCTTGCCGGCTTCAAC
>DATJMR010000294.1:0-9703 GCA_035508595.1 Dyella sp. | reverse complement strand
TCGCTGCCCCAGCGCCGAGCGGCCGTTTACCGCCCATACCCGGCCACCCTGTTTCCACCGTGCCAAAGCCTGATCGAGCTGCGAGGTCACCAGCGCGGTGGATTGGATCGGTAGTTCGCCTTTGGGCTGCAATACCGAAAGCATGGTGGGTGCGTTCGGATCGGCCGTGAATACGGTGTCGCCAGGACGCACGTTGGCGGCCAGCGTCGCCGCTGCCATGTCCCAGCGCGGTTTGGTCTCCATGCGATACACCGGCCCCAGGTTCACCACGCCCAGCAGCAGCAACAGCGTGACCGTCATGGCAAGGATCCGGCGCGGCAACACGCTCGCCCCCACCCCCACCACCACAAAAAACGGCGCGGCGCTCCACAGCACATAACGCGGGAGAAGCATCGACTTGAACAGCGAAATCGTCAGGATGAGCAGCGGCAATACCAGCACGCTCAACAACAGCACGCGCCCCTCCAAGCGACCGCGCAGACGAAACAAGCCCGCGCAGCCGGCCGACGCCACCAGCAATCCCAGCAAAGGCACGGCCGTGTGCATCAAGTCAAACTTGACCACCGCCACCATGCGCATGAGGTAGACGCTGCCCGCCACCACCCACATGTGCTGCCAGCTCAATTCGGGAATCCAGTCGAATTTCTGCAGCATGTGCCCGTCGCTGAACGCGAAGATCGCACCGTAGAACGGCACCGTGCACACCACGATGGCGACGACGCTCCAGATCCAATTCCAACGGAACGTCGCGCGCGTTTGCGGCGAGGACGAAAGGCCTCGCCAGATCAGAAACAAAGAAAGATTGGACGCGATCAACCATGGCACGGCGTCGCCGAGCACATCCAACGCGGCAATGGTGCCGAAAACGTAGGCACACCAGCCCAACCGCTCTGCGTCGGCGCGACGTATAGCAACCGCCGCGCGTTCCGGGTCCTGCGCAAGGCGCAGCAAGCCCCACAGTGCCACCGCAATCAACAAGGTGACCAGCGTGTACGACCGTGCTTCCTGACCGTATTGCACTTGCAGCGGCGACAGCGCCATCAGCAAGCCGGCGACGATACCCGCGTCGCGGTTAGCGACGCGACGCGCGATGACAAACACCATACCTGCCGTCAGGGCACCAAAAAGCGCCGAAGGAATCCGCAGCCACGCATCGCCCGCGCCGAAAAATGGCGACATCGCCCGGAGCAGCAGAAAATACGTGGGCATGTGTCGATTGGTGAAGCTGTCGGCGATGAGTCCGCTCAAATCCAGGTGCGCGCGTTGAAGCGTCAACGCCTCATCGAGCCAAAGCGGCTGATGATCGATTCGGAACAATCGGGTAACAAGGCCTAGCACGACAATCGCCAATAACCATGTGATGTCGCGTCGCGATGACCTCCCCGTACCGTTCGTCTTCGATTCGCTGCCGGAGCCGGTGGCACCGCTCGGCACCACGGCATTGCCGGGCGCATGACGGCGGCGCCATGCATCCGTGCGTACCGCAAGCGTGACGAAGTCATTCATGCGCTGACAATCCTGCAATCGATCTGGAGCAGAGGGCAGAAAATGTAACGCGTGCCCCATCGATCGGTTGTCTCGCATTTATGACACGTTGGTGCAAATTCAGCCGAAAAAGATTGCGCCGTGACGTATGGCACAAAAAAGGCCGCCATGCGCCGCAAGTGTTTTATCGATGTTATCGAAACGGCTTACGTCAACCCTACATCATCAAATTTTTACTTTGCCGCGCAGCACTTGCCAATACATCACCCAATCGCCCATCAGACTGTAGAGCGGATGACGAAAGGTTGCCGGCCTGTTCTTCTCGAATGCGAAATGGCCCATCCATGCAAAACCATAACCCGCCACCGGCGCCAGCCACAGCCACGCCAGCCTGCCCGACCCGAGCGCAAACACCACGATCAACAACACCAGCGAACTGCCGACGAAATGCAAGCGACGGCAACGGCGATCGCGATGCTCGTTGAGGTAGTACGGGTAGAAATCGCGAAAACTGGCGAAAGCGGACATGACGGATCTCCGGCGCTGACGTTTCCAGCCTACTTCGGGAGCGATATCGTTGCACGCGGTCAAACATCACGTCGGCAGCGGAATGAATTCTTCCTCGTCGCCGATGACCTTGCCGAAACGCTGAGCCTGCCAATCGGCCTTCGCTTGCTCAATACGTTCGCGCGAACTGGAAACGAAGTTCCACCAAAGATGACGCTCGCCGTCTAACGGTGCGCCGCCAAAAAGCATCAAGCGACTCGCTTCTTTCGCACGCACGACCGGGGCGGCGGCACCGGTCTGAACGGCCATCTGGGTGGCACTCAACGTCAGATCGCCCCAACTCGCTGCGCCCTCGATCACATGCACGCCCCGCTCGGCGTGTTCTTCCGGCAAGGCCATCTCTGCGCCCGCATCCAGATGCGCCTCGATAAAGAACATCGGCGCAAAAACCTTTACCGGTGACACACTGCCGTACGCGGTGCCCGCGATAAGCACCAGCTCCGCGCCCGGCCTGTGGACACGCGGCAAGCTTGCGGCCTCGTGATGGTGGAACTGGGGCTCAACCTCTTCGTCGGTCTTGGGCAACGCGACCCACACTTGGATGCCATGCATGCGCTGTCCACGGCGGCGCGCATCCGGCGGCGTGCGTTCCGAGTGGGCGATGCCACGCCCCGCCGTCATCCAATTCACGGCGCCCGGTGTGATATCCGCGACGCTGCCGACACTGTCGCGATGACGAATGCTGCCCTCGAACAACCATGTCACCGTCGCCAAGCCGATATGCGGATGCGGACGCACATCCAGTCCTTTTCCTGGTGCAAATTCGGCCGGCCCCATGTGGTCGTAGAACACGAATGGGCCAATGTGCCGAGCCGTAAGCACAGGCAGCATACGCCGCACGACGAAGCCGTCGCCGAGATCGTGCATACGGCTGTTTTCGATCAAAGACGGTTGAGATGACACGTTCGGATTCCTATCACCAGGCTCGTTGATATTGCTCCGGCGCCGTGATCGTTGCACCCAACTCTTGTGCGGCGCGACGAGGGAAATACGGATCGCGCAAACTGGCGCGCGCAATCAACACCAGATCGGCCGCGCCGCCCGCAATGATGCCATCCGCCTGCGCAGGCTCGGTAATCAAGCCCACCGCGCCGGTAGCCATGCCGGCCTCCTGCCGAATACGCGCCGCAAACGGGACCTGATAGCCGGGACCGAGCGGAATTTTTACATGCGGAACCAGGCCACCGCTGGAAACATCCACCAGATCCACGCCAAGTTCGCCGAGCTGGCTGGCCAGGCGCACGCTTTCGTCGATGTTCCAGCCGTGATCGGCCCAATCCGTTGCGGAAATACGTAGCCACAAGGGCAAGTTTTCAGGCCATACCTCGCGCACGGCGGCGATGACTTCGCGTACGAGCCGCGTGCGGTTCTCGAAGCTGCCGCCGTAGTCGTCGTGACGATGATTGCTCAAGGGCGACATGAACTGATGCAGCAGATAACCGTGCGCGCCGTGGAGTTCGATCAGCTTGAAGCCCGCTTCTTTTGCGCGAATCGCGGCGGCGCGAAAGTCCGCGACGACTTTGCCAATGCCATCGATATCCAGCGCTTGCGGCACATGCCAATCGTGGTCGAATGCGACCGCGGACGGCGCGACGGTCTGCCATGCCCCTTGATCGGCCGGCAACGAACCGCCGCCTTCCCACGGACGCCACACGCTGGCCTTGCGCCCGGCGTGCGCAAGCTGCACGCCGGGAACCGCGCCATGCTCGGCGATGAAGGCAGCGATGGGTCGCCACGCTTCCATTTGTGCATCGTTCCAGATACCGGTGTCTTGTGCGGAAATGCGCCCTTCCGGCGACACGGCCGTCGCTTCTGCGATAACGGCGCCAGCCCCGCCGACGGCACGGCTTCCCAAATGCACCGCGTGCCACGGGTTGGGTAGGCCGTCTTTGGCCGAGTATTGGCACATGGGCGATATCACGATGCGATTGCGTAGCGTTTGGCTTCGTTGAACGTAAGGATCGAAGAGCTTCATGGATCAGCACCGTCTTGCGGAAAGCGAAACCAGACACATGGCGGCAATCGGATTGTGATCAAGTATGACTGTCGAACTTTGTATCCATCCATGCCGCCAGGCACGCGGCGATCGCATCGGGTACTTTCATCCAGGTGAAATGATCCGCTGCTTGCCCAGCCAGCTGGTCAGGCGTCACAACATCTACCCGACGCGGTGCATGAGGCATTTTGTCGAGCAGCCACTCCAACGAAGACAAAGGCGCCAGCCAGTCGTCGCGCAGGCGCAACGCCAGCACGGGCCGCTGCAGCAGCGCCAATTGACGCTCGAAGTCCACGGACATTCCTTCGGCTGCATAACGCCCTGAGCGTCCACTGCGCGACCAATCTGCAATCACGCCACGCGCTTCGTTGCCGCCGAAACCAATGCGTCGCCCAGGCAAATAGCCAAACAAACGCGATACCGGCGCGGCAAGTGCATAGGCCGCAAAAATCAGCGAACCATGCGCAAATCGCCGCCAATACGGCGAGCCGCTTGCCACCAGCGCAAGCCCGGCCACATCGCTGTGATGAAGACTCCCGTAAAGACACGAGAGCTGACCGCCAAGGCTATGCCCGCCCATCCAAAACTCCGCGTGTGGCCAACGCGTTCTGGCCTCCACTACACCTGCGTCGATATCGGTTTCCAGCAATTGGCGATACCCCCAGTTACGTCGCCTCCCTGCGCGCCAATCGCTCGAACCGACACCGCGCCATTCGTGCAACACCGTGGCGACACCATGCGCGGCCAACGCCTCGGCCAAAGGTACATAGTGCTTTGCTGGCACGCCCATGGCCGGTAGCCAATACATCACTCGTTTCGGATCGCTCGCCGGCTGCGTGCAGATCAATTCGCTATGCGCACCGTCTAGCGTCGTGACCGACACGACGCGGGTGGAAGCGGGGATGTTTGAAACAGGTTGAATGGATGCAGACATCGACAGAGCTTATCCAATCGCGGGAAAACGAAAAGGCCGGCTTGCGCCGGCCTTTTCGTCATTCGATTTATTTGCAACATCAAGCCTTGGCAACTTCGTCCGCTTGCAATCCCTTTTGGCCTTGAACGACCTTGAAGGTGACCTTGTCGCCTTCCTTGAGGCTCTTGAAACCTTGCCCCGTAATTGCGCGGAAGTGCACGAACACGTCAGGGCCGTCGGTGCGACTGATGAAACCGAACCCCTTGGCGTCGTTGAACCATTTGACTGTGCCAGTTACACGTTCATCCGACATAACTCACTCCATCTGCAAAGCGTTTGACTCTTGAGACCAGTCGACTCACCCGAGCCGACGGCTTACTGGGTATGCCGAGATGGGGGGAGCGTTGCGGACAGGGGCCGCAGGGCGGACCGCGCGCCTAACCAAGCAGACACAGTAAATACAGCATAATGATTTTTGTGAATTGAAATGTGATGAAAAATTCACACACGAAAATCAAATGATTCGGAGCCGTAAATGCGAAAAAGCCAGGGGCTAAACCTGGCTTTTTTCAATCGATCCAATTACTCCAATTAAACCGCAAGCACTTCTTCGGCCTGCAAGCCTTTCGGACCTTGCTTCACTAAAAAGGTGACTTTCTGACCTTCCTTGAGCGAACGGAAACCGTTGCCCTGGATGGATTTGAAATGCACAAACAAATCGCCGCCTTTGTCGCTACTGATAAATCCGTAGCCCTTGGCGTCGTTGAACCATTTGACTGTGCCCGTTGCACGCTCTTCCGCCATGACGCACCCTACCCCTCTGACGCTGACTTGGAAACCGCGGACTCACCCGAGCCGGCAGCTACTGAGCATGCCGATATCCAGTTAGCGTTACGCACAAAGTCATTTGCGAACACGCATTTGCACGAGCAGGCGCAGTGGGCACAGCATAGTGATTTCCGTGAAGCGATATGTGATCGGAAATTCACGCGCGGCATCACATTTGGTAGCGGCCCGTCATTCGCAAAACAAAAAAAGCCGGGCATTGAGCCCGGCTTTTTTAAATCGATCTACAGCAGTAATTAGGCCGGAACCACTTCGTCGGCCTGCAGACCCTTCTGGCCCTGCACAACCTTGAAGCTCACTTTCTGGCCTTCCTGCAGGCTCTTGAAGCCATTGCCCTGGATCGCGCGGAAATGCACGAAAACATCCGGGCCGTTGTCGCGGCTGATAAAGCCGAAACCCTTGGCATCGTTGAACCACTTGACGGTACCGATCTGACGATCAGACATGTAACTCACTCCAAAACTAGGTATTTCAAAAAAGAGACTCGACCGCCGCAAGCGGGGCCGGCTTACTGGTGTGCTAAGGAAAACCCTAGGGGTGAGCGATGAGGCAGATCGTAATCGGCTGCATCGGGTCACGTGACTCTGGTGACCCCGGCAAACACAGTGCGCGCATCATACCTGCAAATACCGATCTAAGGCGAATGGGCGTTCAGGAAGCAGTTTTTGACCATTTTGCCGACGCAGTATGCTTAGGCGCCGTAAATCAGCCGGCGATGCGCCATGAAACTAGATAACGCGACAGCTTTCTTTCGAATGACTGACGTAAAAAGCGTTATCGCTATCACCGCCGTATTGCTCTTAACCGCCTGCAGCCATGCGGTGCGCAAGCCTGCCCCCGCTCCAAGCACGACCGCAAAACCCCCTGTATCCACCGGTATTCCCGCTTGCGATGCGTACCTGAACAGCTACCTGGCATGCCACGAGGCCGCCGGTATTTACGATCGCGATTCGCTACAAACCCACTATCAGGCCATGCGGGATACCTTGCTGCAGGAGGCCAACGACCCAGGCGTGCGCCCATATCTTGCCCATCGTTGCGCGGGGCTCACCCAGCAACTGGGCGACGCCCTGCAAGGCCGTTCCTGCACGCCTCAAAGCACAGCAAAGCCGGTCACGCCGCACTAAGCGTGCGCCAGCGGGCTCGCAACGCAGCCGCTACGTGCGCGGGCCGGCATCGCCCAAGCCGAACCTTGGGGGTACCGTGCCACGATGCCGTCGCGGCGATGGCCTGCGCCAATTCGGCGATCATGCGTTCGTCGGGCGTGGCGCCTTCTTCAAAGAACAGGGCTTTGATTTCGAACACGCCTTCCGCTCGATGCGCTTTGGCGTCGAGTCTCCCGACCAATCGTCCTCGGTGCAAAATCGGTAAGACGTAGTAGCCATAGCGGCGCTTGGCTGCCGGCAGGTAGCATTCGATCGTGTAATCGAAGTCGAACATGGCGCGCGCGCGTGCGCGGTCCCAGACCAGCGGATCGAATGGCGAAAGCAAAGTCGTGTGCGTGGCGCGCAGGCGGCCTTCGCGCGCTTTTTCCAGGAGTTCGGCGTGGTCGCGGTGCACATAAGCGGCGTTGTCCCAGCCCGCTACCTGCACGCATATCAACGCCCCCGAGGCCAGCAAGGGCGCAAGTTCGCGTTCGTCTACGGTCGGCTTCAATCGAAAGTAATCGGCGATCCACCGCGACGGCGTGATACCTAGCGCACGCACGCTATCGAGAATGAAATGCTGCCGAAGCTCTTTGGAGGACCGCGCGGACGCCGACGCATCGAATGGCGGATCGAGTTTGGCAAGCACACGCTCTGCAAGATCGTACACGCGCTGAAAGCGTTCGCGTCGCGTCACCATCAGTTCGCCGGACGCAAACCACGCTTCAAGCCAACGCTTCTCCGGCTTCCATTCCCACCAGCCTGAAACGCCACGCTCCTTGCGTTCGAAATCGGAGGCGCGCACGGGGCCGCTGGCGCGAACACGTTCAAGCAACGCGTCCATTTCCTTGAGATTGGCGTCTCGCGCACGCGCCGCATGACGATCCGCCCAATGATTGCTTTCGATCTGAGCGCGCCATGCGCGATGCACGCCGATATCCGCGGCGGCCACGAAACATGCCTCGTGCGCCCAACTTTCGGCAATATGTCCGAGCTCTAGCGCCTCTTCCAACCATGCTTGTGGATAGTCCCCAAGACGCGCATGCAGCACCAGGTAAGGACTGCGCGCCACGACATGGATGCTGTCGATCTGCAACAGGCGCATACGTTCAATCGCCGCGAGCAGGTCGTCGCGGCGCGCACGACGCCGAGGACTTTGCAACAATCCCTGTGCGGCCAATTGCAGTGCACGCGCCTGTGCAAGTGTTACGACCTTGGTCGCGGATGAAAGTTCGTTCAACGCTGCAACGCCTTCACAAAATGGATACGTCATTATTGTGCTGGTATTTATGGGCAGGTTGTTAACTTGCCAATCAAGCTTGGTAGATCAATAGCGTGCCAAGCGCGATGGGTCGCTCGTCTGCGACGACGTAAACCGTACGACCGCGGCCCGCATCCAAGAGTTACTTGCATGGAGCGACCATCATGATCTATCGCATCCCTACGCTTATTTCCTTTCTCGGAATCGGTCTGTTCGTCGCGGGTTCTGCACTGGCACAAACGCAAAGTCAGCCCATGATGCCGGCACAGCCCGCAACGCCAGCTCAACCTGCAACGCCCGCGCAGCCCGCACAGCCCGCACAGCCGATGCAGTCCACGCCGTCGACGCAAGACATGTCGAGCGCATCGTTGTCATCCGGAGGTGGAAAGAGTGCGACCTACAGTACGGCTCAAGGGCAAGTCACGATCAACTCCACCATGGGACAAGGCCCGACCACCGCGTCGCCGCCTTCGTTCGAACAACTTTCAGGCGGCACGAAATTCATCACCAAGGATCAGGCTAACGCCTACCCGCCGTTGGCAAACGACTTCCTGTTTGTTGCCGGCGCCAACGGAACACGCATTTCCAAAGCCCAGTACGAACATTGGTTGAAGAACTTGAACTGAGCGAACAGCCAGACGCCCGGTGACAGGCATCCTCGGCCGGCCATCTTTCGGATGGCCGGCATTTTTTATCTTTGCGTCCGAATGGCTAGACTTGCCACGACAGCGCCAAGCACGGCAGCCGAGGATGCCTCTATGAAACCTTTGCCCCGCAATCTGCTAATCGGCGCAGGCATCAGTTTTACGGTTTTGCCGCTTTATGCGCAAAATATCAATCCCGCCACTATTCAAGCGTGCGCCGGCATCGATAACGACGCTCAACGATTGACGTGCTACGACCGGGCAACCGGGCGAGATCAAGCCCCGGCAGCGCAAAAGCGTGCCGAGCCAAGCGCAACCCCGGCGCCCCAGGTGTTTAAACACGACAACGAAGTTGCCGCCGCATCTGGCACGACACATGCGCCATTTTCATTGCTGGACAGTCGCTGGGAACTCTCGCCGGAAACCAAGCTAGGTACGTTCAACATTCGCGGCTACAAACCGATCTACGTGATGCCGGTGTTCGCCACGACCCATCAAAACAACCTTCCCTACAGTCCAAACCCCGCGAACGCCGTAGACACGCCGCAAGGCATGCAGGACGTCGAAAGCAAGTTTCAGATCAGCCTGAAAACGAAGATTTGGCAAGGCGTGTTCGGCGATGTCGGCGATCTGTGGGTCGGCTATACGCAAGATTCTTACTGGCAGGTTTACAACGCCAATCACTCGCGTCCGTTCCGCGAAACAGACTACGAACCCGAGGCGATGCTGGTCTTCAATACCAACTACCACGTGTTCGGTTGGGATGGCCGATTGCTGAGTATCGGCGTGGATCACCAATCCAACGGGCAATCCGATCCGCTTTCGCGCAGTTGGAATCGCGTCATG